>CAYUCH010000042.1:0-28395 GCA_964443295.1 uncultured Desulfobulbia bacterium
AGAACGTCGCTTAAATGAATTTTTCTGAAACACCAGATTTGACTATAACTCCAAAACCAGGGGCGGACCTGGGTAGTCAAATCTACTAATACAGATGAAATATTTTCAGCTTTTAGACTTCTATAGACAAAAAATCGTAGCCAAATCGTAACGAGAAAAATAAAAAGGGATTCAGCGTATTCGCTGAATCCCTTTATTTCTAATGGTGCCCGGGGCGAGAATCGAACTCGCACAAGGATAACCTCGAGGGATTTTAAGTCCCTTGCGTCTACCAGTTTCGCCACCCGGGCTGTTGCTTGGTCAAGCAATTGAAATTATTTATCATATACGAGGCTAAAAGGCAATGATATGAACGAGCCACTCTACTCTTTTTCAGCAAAATACTGCACTTGGTAAGTGGACACTTCTAGTTCACCAGTTCTCCAGCTATCTCCAGGTAATCCAGCTTTACCGCAAAGATGTAACAAAAAGTTCTCAGGGTTAGGGAGTTGACTCCATACTTGCGGCAGAAAAGTTGTACTGGCATACCCTTTTTTTATAATGACTCCGTCGATACCAGGCCTTAATTTTTTAACAAGATCATCTCCATCCGTAAATTCGAGGACAGCAGGTTCAGTGAGCACAGAGACCTCTATATCAATCTGGTCGAACTCATCCTTTTGTAAAGGAGAAAAACGATAGTCCTCAAATGCTGCACAGCGGGCAAAATGCTGTACACCCGACAATAGAGGCTCAGAACCGGTCAAGCTTCCAATACATCCTCGAAGTTCACCGTGCTTATGCAGGGTGACAAATACACCACGATTGGCAAGCAATGTTTCGTCACTCACTTCTTCTGCTGAAATACTCGCTGCAGAAAGCTGGAGTTTTTCGGCAATGGCTTGCCTGGCAAGACGAACCAACACGTGCCCCTGAGACTGACTAAAGACATCTGCATCACTCTTTTTCTCAGCCATAATAGCCCTTAAAAAATTACATATTGCGGAAATAAAAAAACCCTGACTGAGACAGCCAGGGTTTTAAAAGTTATTTCAAGTATGACTGTTTAGCCACAGCTCCCAGAACTACATGAACTGCCGCAACCACCGCCGCCAATGGGCACTGCTGAAGAAATGGAAAACCCGGAGCGATAACCAGCATCCATGAAATCGACTTTAATCTCCGAACATTGCTTCATCAGGTCATTATTAACAAGAAAAGTTAAGCCTTCTTTTTCGTAAGTAGTGTCGTCGTTTTTTGGCTCATCCAGAGCCAATCCCAAAGAGGGTCCAGCTCAGCCGCCCTGCATGAGCGCCACACGCAGAGGGGAGTCAATATTGTTCTCCTCCATGTATGACTTCAGGTTGGTGACCGCCGATTCGGTTACTTCTAGCATAATTAAGCCTCCTATATAGAATCTAAATTGATAAACTAAAAAAAGGTTACTACTTCTACAAAAAACGGACAGGATTTCAACAAAAAAGACTTCCGCTTATCATTGATATAATAAAAATTATGCCTTTTTATGTCAAGGCAAGATAGCCCTTTAAATGCCTTTCTGCATAATAGTTTTAGTATATACGCAGGAAACTTATAATTGATACTTGCTGTTAGCTTAAGAGTACGGCATAATTTGATAAACTCCAATTCTTCTCACCAACCGAGGTTATCCAATGAAAAAAATCGTTATCTCCACCGGTGGTGGCGACGCCCCTGGCCTTAACGCTGTTATTCATGCTGTTGTCAAAGCCTCTTATCTAAGAGGATGGGAAGTCTATGGAAGTAAGAGTGGCTACATGGGCCTGCTTGATCCAGACGAACTCATCAGACTCACTCCTGAAATGGTTGCAGAAATCACTCCCACTGGTGGTACCATCTTGGGTTCCACCAATAAGGGCAACCCGTTTGCCATGCCCATCAAAAATCTCGCCGGAGAAACACAACTGGTCGATGTTTCTGACCGGGTAATGAAAAATTTTACCAAACTCTGTTTTTCTTGCCATATTGCGGTTGGTGGTGACGGCAGTCTTGAAATTGCCCATCGATTTGCCACAGAAAAAGGTATGCCGGTCATCGGTGTACCGAAAACCATTGATAACGACTTACAGGCAACACAGCTCACGTTTGGTTTTGACACCGCAGTTTCCACAGCAACTGAGGCCTTGGATAAACTTCACTCCACTGCAAAATCCCATGATAGAGTTATGGTTGTCGAAGTCATGGGGAGGGATTCCGGCTGGATTGCCTTGAATTCCGGTATTTCTGGTGGAGCAGATGTCATTCTTATTCCAGAAATTCCCTTTGATATTGAAAAAGTTTGCGAAAAAATTAATGACAATGAACTGCATGACAAACATTATTCCATTGTCGTTGTAGCCGAAGGAGCTACATCAATTGGACAGGATAGAATCTGTAAAGAAGGAGAAGTCGGTCGAGAAGAAGTATGTCTGGGTGGGATAGGTGAATGGACCGCTCAACAAATTAGAGAACGTACTGAAAAAGATACCAGGTCACTTGTATTAGGTCATCTTCAGCGTGGCGGTTCCCCCACCACTTTTGACAGGCTTCTGGCACTGCGATTTGGTGGTGCTGCCCTCAGGCTGGTCGAAGATGAACAATTCGATCACATGGTGGCCCTGGCCGGCAACCAAATGGTTTCCGTACCGTTGGCAGATGCTGTGGAACATCGCAAAATGATTCGAATGGACTCAGACAAGGTCCTCACTGCCAGGGAAATCGGCGTCTGTTTCGGCGATTATGGTATAGGGTAAGAAGTACTAGCTTTTATCATCCCTACCCTGCTTGTCCAAAGTATCCATGTATTCATCCCATTCCTGGGGCAACATGGTTTTTTTCTTGGTATTACAATCTTTGCAGGATGCAACCAGGTTTGATTTACTGCTGGTTCCGCCCCGAGCCAAAGGTAATACGTGATCCATGGTCAATTTCGAAGCAGGTGTCTCTTGACCGCAATAATGGCAAAGTCCCCTGGATAATTTCGTTTTCCACCAATTCGTTTTCCTGAGATCTTTAGCCTTAGCCCGCTCTCGCCGAATAACCGATTCATCAATGCCGTCGAAAAAAAAGTCATCCATGGTTGATGAGCTCTCCAAGCAATAATGTCCGGGCCTCACCTGCCAAATAAAGTGAACCAGCCACACAAACGAGCCCACTCTCCCCAGCCAGATCCATGGCTTTTTCTAATGCCTCTTTAACTGATTTTTTGCAACTGGCCATGGGAACACACGCATCAGGTAACTCCTTAAGCAATGATTCCGCTTCAGCAGATCGTTCCCCTGCAGGCTTGGTGAAAATAATCTGTTGGCAAATGGGAGCAAGTCTTGCAAGGCTGTTGGTTGAATCTTTATCTGACATGCTCCCCCATACAAGGATTATGTCGCGGTTTGAAAAATCATCTTTCAAGGTTCGAGCAAGACTTTCCACTCCTGCAGGGTTATGGGCACCATCAATAAGAAAATGATATCTGTCTAATCCTACTTGTTCAGGGCCAGGGTGGCATAAAACTTTTTTTCCGAAGTCAGAAGCATTTGCAGAAGAGTCACCAGCGTCTTTTTCCAAACAAAAGTATTCCAACCGTGCCGGCCAATGTACGCTTTCAAGACCTTGACGGATATTTTCTTCTGTAACCTGAAAACCATGCTCACCAAGTAACTCGACTACAGCAAGCGCCTGGGCTGTATTTTCCTTTTGGTGACTCCCTAAAAGGCTACAAACCAATTGCTCCAATCTCAGTCCATTTTGCTTCAGTGGAGAATAATCCCAACCGCTGTCCGCCACATCCTCAATGGTAAATTCTCGCCCCATTAGATACAGGGGAACGCCCCGCAGACGACAGGTCATTTCAGTAACGTCCCTGCTCTCATCTTCAGCAACCGCAGAAACAACAGGCACTCCAGACTTAATTATGCCTGCCTTTTCCCTGGATACCTGAAAAAGTGTATCACCTAAATATGCTTCATGATCCATTGAGACATTGGTGATGACACTAATCAGTGGGTTAACCACATTGGTGGCATCCAGGCGACCTCCCATGCCCACCTCTAAAATAACCAAGTCCACTTCCTGCTCGGCAAACCAGAGTAAAGCAAGGGCTGTGGTGAACTCAAAATAGGTAATATAGCGTCCATCCAGAGACTCTCGAATCTTAGTGGCATGCTCAGCAAATTCATTTTCGGAAATAAAGTGATCGTTAATTCGAAACCGCTCACGGACTGAGGAGAGATGAGGGGAAGTATACAAGCCAACCCTGTAACCGGCCTGGGCCAGCATGGAGAGCAATGTAATTGACACCGATCCCTTGCCGTTGGTCCCGGCAACGTGGACAAAACGCAAATTATCCTGTGGATTACCGACACTATCAAGAAAAGCTGCCATGGAATCGAGGCCAAGCTTGATCTTAAAAAACTGTAAATCATCCAGATATGTCCAAGCTTCTTTATAGTTCATTTATCGAGGATCTCCAGCTTGGCGTAATCGAGATGGAGAGTCTTGGTACCATGGCGTGGGAAATAGACTTCAACAGTTTTGCCCCCCTTAACCGTTCTCACAAAACCTTGGCCGAAAAAATTATGCCGGACTGCGGCGCCTGCTTTCATCTGCTCTTTATTAGTGATTTTCTTGGCCGGTATTTTTGCTGCCGCCTTTGCCGCCGGCGGTGAATCAAAGGAAAAACGATCTTCTGAAAATGTATCAGACCAGCCCCCTAGTCCTTCTGAACGATAAACCCCTGGTGACAATTCAGCTAAAAATGGAGTCAACGTACCACGTTGAAATCGGCGGTCCACTGACATAACTTCCTGTGGGTAGGTCAAATACAATTTCTTTTTCGCTCGGGTAGCTGCGACATAGAGAAGCCGTCTTTCCTCTTCCCTTTGGTCGGAATGATATGATTGAAAGGTGGGGAACATTCCCTCTGCCAAGTGAATGACAAATACCATGTCCCATTCCAGTCCCTTGGCCGAATGAATAGTGGAAAGAATAAGGCGGTCGTCGGGCAGGCTGAAATCAAGCCCCTGGCTCTCATTGACTACCTGTGGAGGATCCAGCGCGGTATCATCGATGAATTTTTGCAGATTCTCATAGCCCGCCAGAATAGTCCGTAGTTGTTCGAGATCACGACTTCTTCGCGGATAATCATCATGGTAGATACGCTCAAAAATGGGCCGGTAATATTCCATCAGCTCATCGAACATATCAGCGGGAGTCAAACCAGGTTTCTGTAAGGACACCAGCATATCAGCCAGGGCAAAGAGGCCTGCCTGCCACGATTTTCCAGCCGGATAAAGACGTAAAGCCTCAACCGGGTCCTCCGCACCCCGCAGGTTGTCCAAGACTGTTTTGGCAGTTTTAGGCCCAACTTTATCAAGCAACAAAAGAGCCCGATTCCAGGAGAGATTGTCGGCCGGATTCATTAACACCCTTAAATATGCCAAGACATCTTTTATGTGAGCTGACTCGGTGAGCTTCATGCCACCTCGTTTTTCAAAGGCTAGATGTCGATTGGCAAGCTCAAGCTCCAATTTATAGGAATGAAAACCGGACCGGAAAAGAACGGCTATTTCTGAAAGCATGGTACCATCCCGATGCAGTTTTTCTATCTGATCGGCAATATATCGGGCTTGTTCTGCCTCATTCCTGGCACCATGCACAAGTGGTTTCTCACCACCTTCAATATTACTGAAAAGAGTCTTGGAGTATTTCTCTTCAGCCTGTTGGATAATGGAATTGGTGAGCGACAAAATAGGCTGAACAGAACGGTAATTCTCTTCCAGACGAATGACTTTGGCATTGGGAAAAGAATCAGGAAAATCCATGATATTTCGAAAGTCCGCCCCACGAAAACTATAAATGGACTGTGAATCATCCCCCACCACCATGACATTGTCATGATCATGGGTCATACGCCGAATAATAGCAGCCTGGATGAGATTGGTATCCTGGTATTCATCAACCATGATATGAGAAAATCGACCGGCAATATCCTTTTGTAATCCAGTCTCATCATCGAGTAATCGCTGCCAGTTGACCAATAAGTCATCATAATCCATCAGACCATGCTCGACCTTGAATCGCCGGTAATGCTCCTCTATTCGCTTTAGTTCATCAATAAAATCTACCAAGTGGGGATATTGATCATCCAGGAGTTCTCCCAGAGCCATTGATCGGTTTACCGATTTTGAGAGGACGGAAATAATGGTTCGTTTATTGGGGAATCTTTTACCCACCTTACCAAATCCCAAAGAAGATTTGATAAGGTTCACCACACCTTCAGAATCGCCTTGATCCATTATGGTAAAATTAGGCGCATAACCAAGAGAGGAGCCGTAACGCCGGAGGAGCATATTGGCCACGGCATGAAAGGTTCCACCCACAACTTGCCGACAGGAGTCATCCATCAATCTACTTGCCCCGGTCAACATTTGCTCTGCGGCTTTGCGCGTAAAGGTGAGCAGGAGAATATTCTCCGGCGCAATACCTTCTTCCACCAGGTGGGCAACTCGATATACCAGGGTACGGGTTTTTCCTGATCCAGCACCGGCAATGACAAGCACCGGCCCATTAAGGGTGGTTACCGCCTCAAATTGGGGTTCATTGAGGGCTTCCCGACTCACCGATGGTGACTGCGGTGGATTTGGTTTACCCATTTCTGGAAAGAGATTTTGTTGCATGGCGGCCAACTTAACATAGCCATTGTTCTCAGGCAACGAGTGTAATAAAGCTCATAGAAATAATTGACGTTACAATCATTATCATTTAGGATAGCTCCGATTTTTTTCTCTCCAATTTTCATTTTCAGAGGATATGCCGATGAGCGCTGACCAGTTTACAAATATTTTTTCAACTGACACATGCACCGCACTGTTCCCGATTGACCGGGCAGATCAATTTTTCGACGCCTTGTTTGGTGATGCTTCTGAAGGAGCGTACGATATTAACCTTTCATTCGTAGGCCATGATGCAGGAGAAGATCTCTTACGATTTCACCTCAATTTAAACCAGCGACCCGGTAAGTGTCTGGCATGTAATCTTACCTATGGGCTGCCAGAAGTATTCTCTCGCCACCCCATTTTAAACATCGCCGGACTGGTAAAAGATGTTGAGTCAAAACTTGAGGGGCAGGCCACTTGCGGAGATTGGAAACTAGGCGCCACTCAGACTATTTCCAGCGATTTACACGCCATACCGTTGTCCATAAAATTGCAGCGTTAAAAAACAAAACTCCGGCCAATGCTGCTCATGCATTGACCGGGGTTTTCTCTATGCATTTTACCTTTTACTCCACTTTTTCAGCACACTCCGCATAGCAATCTGAAATGCCCCCCAATCTTTAATGAACATAAGGGTAAGTCTGCCAAAAGTCTGTTCCCGTGATGCCATAATTATTCTCCTTCACTCAACGTAGGCCGGGCAAAAAAAATCCCCGGACCAATTAATATGATCCGAGGATTCCCTGTTCTTTCCACGAATGGCAGCACTGTTTTTGATCCACGAAACAGGCACATGTTTTCTCAGACAGGTTTTCTGACTTCTGGTTCTCTCTACTTGTCGCGCCTTCCCAGCACTTGCCAGTGGCATATTTACGACGTTCGTCCCCAGTTACAGCGGCGGGCCCGTCCCGGATTCACACCGGGTTCCCTATTAAGTTCTGTTAAGAACATCTGAAAAATGTACTCAAAAATTAATGAATAATTGAAAGGAGGTCAATGGCTTTTTGAAATAAAAACAACTTAGATAAAATCTGTCAGCTGATCGAAATATCTGCCAACCTGATCCGGCTTATGGGCATCAGAAGCTGCCACCAGTGAAATGCGTCTTTTTACAGCTTTTTCGATGAAGAAACGATCAGGATAAGGTTCACCACGGTGCAGAAATCCGGACGTATTGATCTCAAGAGCCATGCCTTTAGCAACCATAGCGTCCATAACATCAAGGGCGCGCTTCTTATTATTTTCTGAAATTTTGTATTTAGGATGGTGCCGCAATACAGCATCAAGATGACACACAACATTGCCGGGTAATGTTTCCACGGCTTCTAAAAGTCGTTCAAAATAAATAGCCGCTACTCTTTCAAAGCCCATTTCACCAAGTGGCTCCCAGTTCATCTTTCTCTTGCTGACAAGATTAAGATGATCACCATCTTCGGTTTCTAAAAAATGGCAGGACAGCCCAATTCTATCCCAATAATACCGACCAATGAATTCAAGGGTTTCTTCTACATACAGGGGATTGTAGCCAATCTCAACACCGAGGTTGACCCGGAGTCGGCTGCCATACTTTTCACGCAATCTTTCGCCTTCTTGAAAATAGGCATCGAACTCATCTTCAGTGAGCCAGGTTTTTTCGAAATATTGAATTCCGATCTCAAAATGTTCAAGGAATACGATGCCTGCCAATTTTTTATCAATGGCGGCAAGGACGTATTCCTCCATCTCACCGGTGGCATGACCACAGAATTTCGTGTGGACATGCCCGTCAATACTGGTATTGATGGCGCTCAAAGATGCGCTCCTCTTCTCTTTATAGATTTGGAAATAAATACTGAAATGTAAATTTAATCGGCAATGCTAGAGAGAACAACCAAAATTCGCTTAAAACCGATTTTGGAATCCTTTATGCACTGCCATAAGGATAGAAATGAACTAAACCGTCAATTTCCGAGGTGTCGCATAACTCACCAGGACCAAGTTCCTGAAACTGGTCACAACATTCAATATTCACTGCAAAATCCTGGCCGTCTGGAGAATGATAGACAACGGTGTTAACTTTGGAAAGATCGATGGGTTTCGATAGCGTCAGCATGATGTCACCTCCTGCTTAACGTATCGACCTAAATCTGCTTTTTCTTAAAAAGGATTTTATTAATAATAGTTCTCAACACACAGAACGAGTTAAAACAATCATATTTTCAATGAGTTATGATCACATACAATATGGCCTTTTATTTTCTCAAATAAAATTGGGATAAAGTATCACTGTCCACCACGGACGCAACGGACATAGTCATCCCATGCCATAAAGTTAAAGGATCCAAAACCTTTCTCGAAGTCCACTATAAAGGTAAAAGCTCCGCCATCATAGCTAGAGAAGGTTGATGCGATATAATATTGATCTGTCTTAGTATTAGGGAAAACAGAAGAATTTATTGACGGATTATTAGTGGTGTCATCTGTAATTGATTCTAGTTCGTATGCATTAGGTACCCTCCAATCCCCATAATCAGCCAAAGCAAGATTTTCACAATACTGAAGGCCCTCATCAAATTTCCGTGGTGTTCCATCATCTTCCTTTTGCCACATGAGCCCGGTGCTATTGTCAGTCACCGTACCATCACCATTGTCCGTGAAATTACCAGAAGGAGTTGGTGTACCACGAATGCATCGGACATAAAACTCCCATGTCTTTAATATAGGAGTAACTTCACCTCTTAAAAAATTAACATTCCATGCTTGGCTCGCATTGCCAGACCAGGTCGTTGATGTCCAGTAATTAGACTCGTAGGAAACACTATCGGATGAATTTGTATTTGGAAATGCAGTCGTGTTGGTGGGTGGGTTTTTTGCATATTAATTAGTGGTTCGGAATAGCTCTTTTTTCGTGGGAAGACGCCAGTCAGTATGTCCAGCCAAGCTAAGATCGCCGCAGATGTCAGTGGCTCCTCCAGGATTGAGTGTGGCGTCTACAGTACCGCTGGCCTGGTACCAGTTATATTCAGTGTTATCATCTTCCTGTTGCCACATAAGCCCGGTAATGTTGTCGGTCACCGTGCCATCAGCATTATCAGTGTATGAAGGCGGATTGATCGTATAATCGGAATCCTGCCCAATATACGTTTTTCCAAGTGGCTCGTATGTTGTAATCTGACCGGTATCAGGTAGAGTGGAGGCAGAGAAGGGGCAAGCGAGATCAGCACCGGAACAGTCATCATCCACGCCGTCACCACATATTTCCGTGGCATCGGGATTAATGTCCGGATCAGTATCGTCACAATCCGTCTCACCGCAGAAACCACCCTCGGGTGAATATCCGTCTTCGTCAACATCCGTACAGTTGCAGATATTGTTTTCATCAATGGATGAGTCGCAGTCGTTATCCTTGCCATCACAGATTTCAGGGGCAACTGGGCTCACCAGAGGATCGGAATCATCACAGTCGACTTCTCCGCAAAAACTGCCTTCCAGGGCATATCCGTCAGTGTCAGTGTCGGTGCAGTTGCATACATTATCATCATCTGTCGTTCCGTCACAATCGTTGTCAATGCCGTCACAGACATCAGTGACCCCTGGATTAACTGTAGAGTCGGAATCATCGCAGTCAACGTCACCGCATGACCCACCTTCAGTACTATAGCTATCTCCGTCTGTATCAGTACAGACAGGGCCGCACACCTCGTCTTCATCTATTGAACTATCGCAGTCATTATCTTTGGTGTCGCAGATCTCGGTGGCTCCAGGGTTTACGGCTGAATCGGTGTCATCACAATCAATGGTTCCACAGGTACCGCCTTCAGTATTGTAACCGTCTCCATCGGCATCGGTACAGCTTGTGCCACACACTCCACCCTCATCAATTGAGTCGTCGCAATCATTATCCTTACTATCACAGATTTCGCCAAAACCAGGATTTACCGTAGAATCATCATCATCACAATCAAAGGCTCCACAAGAGCCACCTTCGGCATTATAGCCATCCAGATCAGCATCAGTACAATCGGGATTACATACGCCGCCCTCGTCAACTGCGCCGTCACAGTTATTATCCTTACTGTCACAGGCTTCGGGAATACTGGGATTGACGGAGGAGTCTGCATCATCACAATCCGTCGGACCGCAGGAACCACCCTCGGCATGGTAGAGGTCACCGTCCGCATCGGTACAATCCGCGTCGCAAACACCGCCCTCGTCTGTTGAATCATCGCAGTCATTGTCCACACTGTCACACTCTTCATCAGCACCTGGATGTATTGTGGCATCGGAGTCATCACAATCAATCACCCCACAAGATCCACCCTCCACATGGTAGCCATCACCATCCGCATCAGTACAGTCTGAACCACTACCATTACAGCCACACCATATAAAAGACAGACAGAATAAAAGGATCAGACTACGGGTGATCATAGATTAACTCCATGGGAATATGGTTTGTTCAGGTAAGAAAGAAAAAAGTGGCGAGGAATATACATGGATTGGACTGGGTCCCCTTTGATTACAGACAGCTGTAACTACTTAACAACACTATAACAAATAAGGGGAGTTGAGTCAAATAACATGAGGAAATTCAAGAGAATAATACTTCGGGGAATACCCCGACATAAAGCATGTTAGGAAAAGACTAAAACAATAATGGGCTATTAAACTTGTCATGCCTGCATTTTTAATAGCGCTATCAAAAAGACGGAGTGGACACCTAACATGGACTCAAGAAACCTATTTTTATAAATTAATAATCCTTCCTTACTAACACTTCGCGAGGTTTAGAACCATCCGCCGGACCGATGATCCCTTCTCGTTCCATGGTTTCCACCATGCGGGCCGCTCTGTTGTAACCTATGCGAAGACGCCTTTGAACCATGGAGATAGATGCCTGGCCGGATTCACAGACCATGGCCACAGCCTGGTCATAGAGCTCATCTTGCTCTGCATCATCAACGCCATTTTCAGAGGGTTCTTCAGCAATTTTCACGATGGACTCGTCATAGGAAGCTGTACCCTGATCCTTCAGGAATTTTACAATATTTTCAATTTCAGGTTCAGAAATATAGGCACCGTGCACCCTTTTCAACCTGTTACTCCCAGGCTGCAGATACAACATATCCCCCATGCCCAATAGATGCTCAGCGCCGCTTGTATCTAGGATGGTACGGCTATCAATTTTGGAGGAGACCTTGAATGAAATACGGGTGGGGAAATTTGCCTTAATCAGACCGGTAAGAACATCAACTGAAGGACGCTGGGTGGCCAGGATAAGATGCATACCCGCCGCCCTGGCCATCTGGGCCAGACGAGTTACTGAATCTTCCACTTCGCGGGAAGAAACCATCATCAAGTCAGCCAACTCATCGATGATAATGACAATGAGGGGCAATTTATTTTCCGCCACTGCATTGTACGCGGCCAAATTCTTTACCCGGTTCTGCTTCATGATTTCATAGCGCCGTTCCATTTCACGTACCGCCCATTGCAGGGCACGGGCTGCCATTTTGGGATCATCCACCACAGGGTGAAGCAGGTGTGGGATATCATCATAATAGGTGAGCTCGATGCGCTTTGGATCTACCATGAGGAGACGAACTTCGTCCGGTGTTGCCTTCATGAGCATGGAGCAAATAATGGTGTTAATGGCGACACTTTTTCCAGCCCCCGTGGCTCCGGCGATGAGTAGATGAGGCATTTTAGAAAGGTTGGCAATGACCGGATTACCGACAACATCCTTACCCAACCCAAGGGTGAGTTTTGAGGCGGCTTTCTGGAAATTATCATTGCCGATAATATCACGGATGTTGACAATCAGTCTTTCAGGATTGGGGATCTCAATCCCTATGGCAGCCTTGCCTGGGACCGATCCTACAATACGAACACTTTCGACCTTCAGCCCTAAGGCAAGATCATCAACAAGCGAGGCTACACGGTTAATTTTCACGCCCGGAGCCGGGGCATATTCATAGGTCGTAACAATTGGTCCAGGAGAAATCCCTTCAACTTTGCCATTCACTCCAAAATCGCGCAGCTTTTCTTCAAGTTGCTTGGAAACTGAATAATAATGTTCCCGGTCAACCTCCAGATCCACAGGATCGGGTTTGTCGAGAAGAGAGATGCCGGGCACCTTAAAAGACTTTCCAGAAACAGGCAGAGGGAGAAATTCGTCTTCATGAACACCTTCTTGTTCAGGAGGCTCTTCTACAACTACAATGGGTGCATTAAGGGATGGGGCCAATTCCTCTTCTATGGGCTCATCTTCAATTTCAAAAAAATCTTTTTCCTTCTTCGGAGAGGGTTTCTTAGCTGGTTTTGGTTTCTCTGGTTTGCGGAAATATTCCCGTATTTCGGTAATAATTTCACCAATTTTCATACTACAAAAATAAGGCGAAAACCGAACTGCCAGCATAAGTGAGATGACAAACAGGGCGGAGAAAAACAAGATCCCACCAGGTAAAC
The DNA here is from genome assembly GCA_964443295.1 of uncultured Desulfobulbia bacterium. Lineage (GTDB taxonomy): Bacteria > Desulfobacterota > Desulfobulbia > Desulfobulbales > CG2-30-60-27 > CAYUCH01. Next base: position 13,155 of record CAYUCH010000042.1, read on the forward strand.
CAAAATGGGGGCCTGTAAAGGAGTGCATGATATTGCCGAGAAGACCACCGGCCGGATAGACTTTGCCAAAAATTTCGACAATCTCTTCCATTGCAAAGGTGCCCCATAAACCGCTACTTGCGATAATGAGTCCGGTGCAACCGGCAAAAATAAGAGGGAAACGAGCCATTGAGGCCTGGGGAGAAAAAAGCTGAATGGAAAAGAAAAAGAAAAGAAAAACCAGCCAATAAGAACTGATCCCCAAAAAAGTCATCAGAGCCTGGGCCAGCCAATTTCCAACCACTCCGCCCCAATTGTCCAAACTCCCCATTCCAGGCTGAAAAGGAGGATCACAAAAACTATAGCTGACAAGACATAATAAAAAGAAAAGGGCTATACATATTCCCAATACCGCCAATATTTCACGGCTCAATGGTGGACTTTCTACCTTGATCTTGTTTTTGGCCATACTCTCCGCTCTAACACGTGTTTATTAGAGAAAGACCTGCCCTGCGGTCGGTTTTCTCCAATCAAGGAGAGTGAGAAATCTGAATTGCTTCAGGATGTGTGCTTTTCTTCTTCTGCTTTTCTCACTCCATCAAGAATGCCATTGATAAAAGGAGCCGCATCGTCAGTGCTATATTTTTTTGCAACTTCAATGGCTTCATTAATAACAACGCTTGCTGGGACGTCGTCAGTATAACATAGTTCGTAAGCTGCTACCCGCATGATATTGCGATCAACCACAGACATACGATCCATCCGCCAATTGACAGCGTGCTTTTCCAGGAGATTGTTAATCTCATCCCAGTGTTGGCTTACACCATCAATCAGTTGAGTGGCATAGGAAAATGCCTTACGATTAACCTCGAAATGGTCACGTAATGCCTCAAGGGCTTCCCCAAGCGGAATCTCGGCCATTTCACTCTGAAATAGGGCCTGCAAGGCAAGTTCCCTTGCTTTACGCCGTAAGCCACTACCACTCAATGGACAATACCAAATTGCTCAAAATCACAGAATTTACCATTAGAGCTGTTTTAAGAGGTCAACCATTTCAATTGCTGCAGCAGCAACATCACTTCCCTTATTGCCTGCCTTTGACCCGGCCCGTTCAATGGCTTGCTCTATGGTATCCGTGGTAAGAACACCAAAAGTGATGGGCACATCGCTATCCATGCTTGCCTGGGCAATGCCTTTGGCTGCTTCATTGGCTACAAAGTCAAAGTGGGGAGTTGAACCTCGAATGATAACGCCGAGGCAAATTACCGCGTCATACTTGCCTGAGCGAGCAAATTTCTGAGCCACCAAAGGGATTTCATACGCCCCGGGTACCCGTGCAAGTTCTATATCATCGTCACTGGCACCGTTACGACGCAAAGTGTCCAAAGCACCTTCCAGTAAACGCTCAGCGATAAATGAGTTAAAACGGGAAACAATGATGCCAAACTTTTTTCCTTCTGCCTGTAATTTTCCCTCATAGGATTTCATATAATACCTCTCAACTAGTATTGGTCATGCATTCAAACTTGTGTATTCAAAATTCACGCTTCTCAGAGCTCTTGTATTGATGATTGTAATTAACTTTTATGACAATCACAGTCACATTCTACATTTTCACCACTAGGAACTGAATCAAGAATGTGCCCCATCTTATCTTTCTTAGTCTGCAGGTATTGCAGATTTTCAGCTTCAGGCTTCATCTCAATGGGACTTCGCTCCACAACTTCAATGCCATACCCTTCCAGGCCAACAATTTTCTTTGGATTATTTGTAATGAGATTCATCTTACGAACCCCGAGATCCCTGAGAATCTGAGCGCCGATACCATAATCACGCAGGTCAGCTTTAAAACCAAGTTTCAGATTGGCTTCAACAGTATCCATACCCTGATCCTGCAGGTTATATGCTTTGAGCTTGTTGACCAAGCCAATACCCCGGCCTTCCTGACGCATATAAAGAATAATGCCGCTTCCCTCGTCTGCAACCATGCGCATGGCTGCCTGGAGTTGTTGACCGCAGTCACAACGCTGGGAACCAAATACATCGCCAGTAAGACATTCTGAATGGACCCTTACCATCACCGGTTTATCAGGATCGATCTCTCCCTTCACCAAGGCAAGGTGTTCGTGTCTATCCACATCGTTGCTATAGACAATGGCATTGAAATCACCACCATAACAGGTGGGGATCCTCGCCTCAGAAGCCCTGTGAACCAATCTATCTTGTTTTAAACGGTAGGCAACAAGATCGGCTATGGTTGCGATTTTCAAATCATGTTCTTTTGCAAATATTTCGAGATCAGGCATGCGGGCCATGGTGCCGTCTTCTTTCATAATTTCACAGATCACACCGGCCTCGCGCATACCCGCCAAGCGGGAAAGATCAACGGAGCCCTCGGTTTGACCAGTGCGCTCCAGCACGCCTCCCCTTCTAGCGCGCAATGGAAAGATATGCCCAGGACTGATTATGTCATATGGTTTGGCATCGGGAGCCACCGCCGCCTCGATAGTACGGGCTCGATCAGCGGCCGAAATACCAGTACTGACTCCTGTACGAGCCTCTATACTCACGGTAAACCCTGTTCCATAAGGAGATTTATTATCCCGCACCATCATGGGTAGTTCCAGCTGCTTAACAAGCATCCGGTCCAGAGTGAGACAAATCAACCCACGACCATGCGTAGCCATGAAATTAATCGCCTCCGGGGTCACAGCCTCAGCGGCCATGCATAAATCGCCTTCGTTTTCACGGTCTTCATCATCCACCAGGATAATCATCTTCCCAGCTTTAATATCCTCAATAACGTCTTCAATACTGCTTACAGGCATAATTCCCACCTATTGGTCAACTCTATACAACTTAGACTGACTCTCTTATTTTAAAAAACCATGTTCAGCCAAAAAGGCTGGATTAATACCAGAACCACTCTGCTTTTCTTCTGCAGACTGGGAGGAGAGTAACTTCTCCACATATTTACCGATGAGGTCAACTTCTATGTTCACTATATCCCCGGCCTGAATATCGCCAAGTGTTGTAATCACAAGTGTATGCGGGATGATAGAAACACTGAAAGTTCTTTCATCACAAGCATTGACCGTAAGACTTATACCGTCAATTGTAATGGATCCTTTTTCAATAATATAACGCCCCATACCCTCGGGAACCTCAAAAGTGAACAGAACATAATCACCCAAGGGCTTTCTTTCAAGGACACGTACCGAACTATCTACATGGCCGCTTACCATATGGCCGCCCAGTCGGTCGGCAAGCCGCAATGCACGCTCAAGATTTACCATTGAGCCAACGGATAATTTCCCTATATTTGTGCGGTCTAGACTTTCAGGCGAAACATCAACACTGAATCGTCGTCCTTGAATAGTTTTAGCTGTAAGACAGACGCCGTTTACTGCTATTGACTCCCCTTCTTCCGGATCGGTGAGATCAAAATCAGCCTCAAGACTCAATTCAACTCCACCGCCCAAGGGGCGTTTTTCCAGTATTTTTCCTTTGCCGAGAATAATGCCGGTAAACATGTGCCTATCCTTCAAATTGTAAATTATTCCTGCTTAGAACTATGGTGATATATGCCCCATGGCCCAAGGGAAAACACCCTGGACAAGAATATCATCACCATAGCGCCTGGTTCTTAACCGCTGAAGTCGAGGGCCATCCGCGACATTATTGTAGCCAAGGGGACCTATGAGCGGTACACCATCACCACCTAAAATAAGCGGAGCAATGAAAAACATTGCTTCATCTGCAAGACCTTGCCGAATTAGAGTCCCATGTACTTCCGCACCACCCTCAACGAGAAGGCTGTTGACGTTTTCCTTACCTAGCTTCTGCAAAACTTCAGGTAAATTCAAGTGGCCTTTTTTGTCCACCCCGATCCTGTGTACTACAGCTCCTGATCCTTCAAGGCCCTTTTGCTTTATTTCATCCGCTCCATTACCACAAAAAATCCATGTCGGGGCAGAAGATTTCTGGTTTAGCATTTTAGCGGTAGGCTGCATCCGTAAATGTGTATCCAGTACCACACGCACTGGATCTTTGCCTCCTGCAGGTATCCTCGTGGTCAAAGACGGATTATCTGCCAGGGCAGTTCCAACTCCCACCATGATGGCATCAACGTAATCCCGTATTCTATGTACACGACGACGGGATTTTTCATTGGTAATCCAACCACCTTTATTGCCGTGGGCTGCGATGCGACCATCAAGACTAAGACCTGCTTTTAAAATTATCCAGGGGATCCCATCGACCACATGCTTTATAAAAGCCCGGTGAAGCCAGCGACACTCTTCCTCGAGCACCCCGACAATGACTTCAACACCATGGGACTTTAAAAAAGCTGCCCCACCTCCTTCAACCTGAGGATTGGGGTCAGGCATACCAACAACAACCTTTTTGACACCGGCTTTAAGTACGGCTTGGCTGCATGGTGGTGTTCGACCAGAATGGTTACATGGTTCCAGCGTGACATACATGGTGCCGCCTCTGGCTGAATCACCAGCCTGAGAAAGGGCGTTCACTTCTGCGTGAGGAGTACCGGCCTTCTTGTGATATCCTCGCCCGACAATACCTCCATCGCGAATAATCACTGCTCCTACCGCCGGATTAGGTGAAGTATGCCCGTCACCTTTTCTGGCTTCCTGAAGAGCCATGCTCATTAATTTTTCGTCTTCACTCACTGGGATTTTTCCGACTATCCAGAACGCTTTTCAACTCGTCCATAAACTCATTCAAATCTTTGAATTGTCGATATACAGAGGCAAATCGTACATAGGCCACCTCATCGATTTCCCGTAGCCCGTCCATAACTCTTTCACCTACCAATCGCGAAGAAATCTCCCGTTCACCCATGTCTTGGAATGCCATTTCCATAGAATCAACAAATTCTTCAATTTTAGACATACTGACCGGGCGTTTCTCACAGGCAGCTTTCAAACCATGTACAACTTTCGAACGATCCCACGCTTCGCGACGACCGTCTTTTTTAATGAGCATAGGCATGGTGACTTCCAGCCGCTCATAGGTGGTAAAACGCCGGTCGCAAGATTCACACAGTCGACGACGACGCGTTATGGTAAACTCTTTATTCAATCGTGAGTCCACCACTTTATTTTCAAGATGTCCACAGTAGGGGCATTTCATGACAAATCCATTGGGCTATAGCCGACTTTTTTCCTTGTGCAGATATTTCAGTCTGTGTGAGCGAACTGCACAAGCGGGATGCCAGCCTCTTCCAACATCGATGTTGATAGGGTATCAGCATACCCCTCTTTATAGGAAATACTTTCAATACGTGCGTTAATCAACATCTTGCTACAAATTGAGCAGGGCATATTGGTGCAATACAAAGTTGCGCCATCAACACTGACACCGTGAAGAGCAGCCTGGATAATGGCATTCTGTTCCGCGTGCAACCCCCGGCATAGCTCATGTCGTTGGCCGGAAGGTACTCCCTTCTCTTCACGCAGACAACCAACGGCTAAACAGTGACTAATTTTAGAGGGAGCACCATTATAACCAGTCGAAATGATACGTTTATCTCGAACCAGGATAGCGCCTACCTTTCGCCTCATACAGGTCGAACGCTGCGCCACCAGTTCAGTAATGTTCATAAAATATTCATCCCAGCTCATGCGGGAATCTTTTGGTTGGATCATTTTCAGATTGCCATTATGTATCTAAATTTTCATATAAAGGATAATTTTTACAAAGCGCTTTTACCTCTCGGCGGACATCACCGTGCAAGGCTTCATCGCCTGGTTTTTCAAGCACTCGAGTAATCCAAGCGGCAATCATATCCATCTCGGCTTCTTTTAATCCACGGGAAGTAACAGCCGGAGTTCCGATCCGGATCCCGCTCGTTACAAAACGGCTTTGCCGGTCAAAAGGAATTGCGTTTTTGTTCACTGTCAGACCGGCCACTTCAAGAAAGGCTTCGGCTTCTTTGCCGGTGGTATCTTTGCTGGTAAGATCTACCAGCAAGAGGTGATTATCAGTGCCACCGGAGACAAGGCGAAAGCCACGGGATTCCAGTCCAGCTGACAAAGCTTTTGCATTCTTGACAACCTGAGCTTGATAATCTTTGAACTCCTGCCCCATGGCCTCCTTAAAACCAACCGCTTTTGCAGCAATGACATGGACCAAAGGACCGCCCTGAATACCTGGGAAAATCTTACTGTCCAACTGTTTGCCAAATTCTTCTTTAGCCAGGATCAAACCACCACGGGGTCCACGCATTGTTTTGTGGGTTGTAGTGGTTACGAAATCAGCATGGGGCACAGGAGATGGATGCTCTCCTGCGGCAACTAAACCGGCAATATGTGCCATGTCTACCATAAGCATGGCATCAATTTGGTCTGCGATGCGCTTAAATCCTTCAAAATCAATGGTCCGGGGATAAGCACTTGCTCCAGCGACGATCATTCGAGGCCGGTGTTCATGGGCTAGCCGCTCGACCTCAGACATATCAATGGTCTCGGTTTCTCGATCAACTCCGTATGATACAAAATTAAAAAACTGTCCGGAAAAATTCACCGCACTTCCATGGGTCAAGTGTCCGCCATGGGCCAGATCCATACCCAGTACTTTATCTCCATGGCTCAAAACAGAAAAATAGACCGCCATGTTCGCTTGGCTTCCTGAGTGGGGTTGGACATTTGCGTATTCTGCACCAAAAAGTGATTTGGCACGATCTATAGCAAGACTTTCCACCTCATCGGCGTGCTCACACCCACCGTAATATCGTCTACTGGGATAGCCTTCGGCATATTTATTGGTGAATATGGATCCCTGGGCTTCGAGAATTGCCTCACTGACAATATTTTCAGAGGCAATGAGTTCTAACTGGTAACGTTGCCGGTCCAATTCACGCTTAATGGCTCCATGAACATCGGAATCAATTTGCTCAAGGTAAGACACTGAATTTCTCCTAAATAAACGTTTTTTCGAAAACGATTTTATATAATTATTCCAAACAGGCAATTGCTAGCCCGTTGAGATCTTTAAAACATAGAAATGCGATTCTGATGCCGGCCACCGGCAAATTCGGTGGACAACCAGGTTTTAACAATTTCTTCGACAATTCCAGGCCCTAGAATGCGGGCTCCCAGGCAAAGAATATTGGCATCATTATGTTCACGACTCATCCGGGCGGAGTAGGCTTCTTGGCACAGAGCAGCCCTAATCTCCGGTCGACGATTAGCGGCCATGGACATGCCGATACCAGTACCGCAAATCAATATACCCATTTGACAATCACCGCCTGCCACCTGATCACACACAGCTTTGGCAAAATCCGGATAATCAACAGAGTCCACTGAATAACAGCCTTGGTCGGAAACCGAATGTCCCATTGCTTCTACGGTTTCAATAATCATCTTCTTTAATGTAAATCCACCGTGATCACAGCCAATGGCAACTAACATTTCTGCCTCCCAAAAAATGAGTGCGCTGCTCTCACACGAGAACAGCACGTAAAATTCTCCCGCCTGTGGCAGGAGATATAACCGGGGTATAAAAGAAGTTACTTTACCCCATTGGTTAGATTATCCACCATCATCAAATCTTTTCATAATCAATACAGCATTGGTTCCACCAAACCCAAATGAATTGGAAACCGCGGCCCGAATAGCCATGGTCCGCGCGGTATGGGGAACGTAATCCAAATCACATTCCGGATCGGGATTATCTAGGTTGATGGTGGGTGGGACGATCTGATTTTTAATGGCTAAAGCTGTAAAAGCCGCCTCGATTCCCCCCGCTCCGCCGAGCATATGACCTGTCATGGACTTGGTTGAACTAATGGCAAGTTTAGAGGCATGGCTACCAAATACCGTTTTTATAGCACGGGTCTCAACCACATCATTTAATGGAGTGGAGGTGCCATGGGCGTTGACATAATCGATATCTTCAACATTCATACCGCCATCTTCAAGGGCCATCTGCATACAACGAACAGCACCATCGCCGTCTTCAGGAGGTGCGGCCATGTGATATCCATCACCGGATAATCCATAGCCCGCCATTTCAGCGTAGATAGTCGCCCCACGAGCCTTTGCCTGCTCTAATTCTTCGAGCACGATGAATCCACCACCTTCTGAAATAATGAAGCCGTTCCGATCACGATCAAAAGGGCGTGACGCAGCTTCTGGATCATCATTCCTACGGGACAAGGCCTTCATTGCATTAAATCCACCAACGGCCAGTGGACACACAGTTGATTCTGATCCGCCGGTTATCGCCACATCGCAGTGACCATTTCGAATCAAATCAAAGGCTTCACCCACCGCGTGGGAACCTGCGGCACAGGCGGTAGTAACAGATAAATTTGGACCTTTCGCCTTGAGATTAATGGAGATCTGCCCGGCACTCATATTAGAGATGACCATGGGGATGAAAAATGGTGTAATCCGTTTTGGTCCACGGTCAAGCATGACCTGATGATATTTTTCAATGGTGGTCAGGCCGCCGATACCATTGCCACTGACAACAGCTACCCGGTGGGCATTGTTATCAGTGATCGCAAGGCCGGCATCTTCCAGAGCCATTTTTCCTGTTGCCACTGCATATTGTACGAATGGATCAAGATGCTTGGCTACCTTGACATCCATGAAGTCTTCAGCAACGAAGTCATTGACTTCCGCGGCAATTTTTACGGCATAATCACTGGTATCGAATTTTGTGATGAGGCCAACACCACTCCGGCCTTCACATAATCCTGTCCACGTTTTTTCTACTCCAGTACCAAGTGGTGTTATTAAACCAACACCTGTTACCACAACTCTTCTCTTCACCGTAATCCTCTCCTCATCCAAGGCAATCCCAAACAGAGCAAAGAAAAAATACCGGCAGAATATCGATTACCGAAAGAACACCACATGCCTTTCCGTAACGACGAGATACTCTGCCTAAGTTATGTTTACAATTCTTTGCCTAAAAATATCAGTCCAGGAGCCTGAACTATGCAACGGAATCTATATGATTAATAGCGTCCTGCACAGTGATGATTTTCTCAGCAACTTCATCGGCTATCTCAATATCAAAAGCCTCTTCCATGGCCATGATCAACTCAACAAGATCGAGGGAATCTGCGCCAAGATCGTCTACAAAAGACGCGCCAGGTACAACCTTGTCTTTATCAACACTCAGTTGATCAGCAATAATATCAATAAGTTTTTGTTCTGCAGACATGCTCTTTCTCTCCTTTTGTCTTTCGTCAAACTCAATGAGGTGTAGCTTTCTAGTCACACCTACCGTTTATATTGTTCTCATCAAAAAGCAACATATATCAGGGACTATCCCATAAACATCCCGCCATTCACATGGAGACACTGGCCGGTTACATATTGTGCTGCATCGGAAGCAAGATAAAGAACTGCTCCAGCAACATCGTCCGGGGTGCCCAACATGCCCATGGGAACTTCGGCAAGAATTTTTTCTTTCACAGCATCAGGCAGGCCACTGGTCATATCCGTATCAATATAACCAGGTGCCACAGTATTAACCGTTATTTTCCGAGAAGCCAACTCACGAGCCATAGATTTGGTAAGACCTTCAAGACCGGCTTTCGCAGCGGCATAATTGGCCTGTCCTGCATTACCGGCATGACCAATGACGGAAGTTATTGTTATTATTCGCCCCTGCCTTTGTTTCATCATAGGACGATAAATGGCTTTCATGCAATGATACGTGCCTTTGAGGTTCGTATCAAGAACCGCATCCCAATCGTCTTCCTTCATTTTCATAAGGAGACCATCTCTGGTTATTCCGGCATTATTGACTAATATATCGATTTGACCGACATCTTCAATAATTGATTTGAAGGCATCCTGCACAGCCGCACCATCGGCGACATCGAACTGAAGGGCTTTTGCCTGCCCACCGGCATCAGTTATCTCTTTCACCGTTGCTTCCGCAGCGTCAGGTCGGCTGACATAGTTGATAAAAACACGGGCACCCTGAGCAGCCAATGAACAAGCAACAGCCTTGCCAATGCCTCGGCTACCTCCGGTAACCACGGCAATTTTTCCATCAAGACTCATTACCCGTTCCCCCCATCACTTGCGGCTGCTGGTCGCTTTGCCTTCATCTTATCAATCACTTTTGGTAAAATTTCAAACACATCACCTACAACACCATAGGTGGCGACATCAAATATTGGTGCATCAGCATCGCGGTTAATGGCAATGATTGTGTCTGAAGATTGCATGCCTACCATATGTTGAATTGCCCCTGAGATACCACAGGCCATATAGAGTTTTGGGCAAACTGTTTTTCCGGTCTGTCCTACTTGATGGGCAGAGCCAATCATTCCTGCATCAACAACAGCCCGGGAAGCGGCCACCGCACCACTGGTTATTTCGGCAAGATCATGGATGAGAGAAAATCCCTTTTCATTATCCATTCCGCGCCCACCGGCAATAACCACATCAGCTTCACATATATTAACCAGGTCACCCTCTTCCTGCACAGAACGAATGACTTTTACACGGGAAGCAAGACGGGATGCTTCTGGCTTTATATTAACTATTTCCCCTTGTCGATCTGCATCGTAGGCGTTGGCCTTCATTACATTTGGCCGGACAGTTGCCATTTGAGGCCTTGTCCTCGGGCATACAATAGTTGCCATGATGTTACCGCCAAAAGCAGGCCGCGTTTGGTGAAGAGAGCCATCTTCTCCATTAATTTCAAGCAGGGTACAATCCGCTGTCAAACCTGCACCAACCTCTGTTGCCACCCTGGGAATAAAAGAGCGACCAATAGCTGTTGCTCCGGCTAAAATTATTTCAGGCTTATGCTCTTTAACCAAATCCTCAAGCACATTACCGTAAGCATCGTCTGTAAATGCTTCCAAAGCAGGATCATCGACCTGAAATACTTTATCCGCTCCAAAGGCTATGAGCTCTTTGCTGGCATTTTCCAGGCCATTGCCAAATATGACTGCTGAAAGTGGCACCTGACGCTCTTGGGCAAGCTTACGACCTATGCCAAGCAACTCGAACGACACAGGAGCCACTCGACCATTTCGATATTCAGCATATATCCAAACACCGGACCACTGTGAAAAATCAGATTGGAGCTCCGATTCGGGCCGGTCAATGGACAGGGCTTCCACTTCACATACATCAACACAGGAGCCACAAAGAGTACATGCTTCATTTACTACAGCATACCCCTCTTCTCCCACCGTAATGGCGCTATAAGTACATGCCTCTTCGCAGAGACCGCATGCTATGCAGAGTTCAGTATCTATATTCAACATGAGAAATTATCTGGACCTTTTATAAATGTGATTCGAGAATTTCAACTAATTTGTCAACCTGTTCGTCTGCAGTACCAGATATCATGGTACGATCGCCCTTGGCTTGCGGCGAAAAAACTTTCACAACTTCGGTGGGTGATCCAGGCAAACCGATACAGTTCGGATCCGCCTCAATGTCCTGGGCAGAGAGTACTTGAATTTCTACTTTCTTGGCTCGCATCTTTCCTTTCAGGGAAGGAACACGGGGCTCGTTTATCTCTTTCACAACAGTAAAAAGCGCAGGAGTTGAAAGTTCGACCATATCGTAACCGTCGTCCATCATGCGCTCTGCCTGAATGTGATCTCCATCCACTTCATTGATTTTTTGCACATAGGCAACATAGGGAATATCCATGCGCTGGGCGAGACCAGGCCCGACTTGGGCAGTGTCTCCATCAATTGCCTGCTTGCCACAGATAACCAAGTCGCATCCACCGATTTTAGTAATCGCCCGCTCAAGCGTATATGTTGTGGCCCAGGTATCAGCGCCGGCAAAGGCACGGTCGGAAACAAGAACAGCCTCGTCGGCTCCACAGGAAATCGCTTCTCGCAGCATTTCCTCTGCCTGGGGAGGCCCCATACTTAATACGATAACTGTTCCGCCATATTTTTCCTTCAGCCGCACCCCTTCTTCCAGGGCATGGCGGTCAAAAGGATTCATAATGGATTGAACGCCGTCCCGGGACAATGTATTTGTCTTGGGATCCAACCGAACATCCTTGGCGTCGGGTACTTGTTTTGCACATACGATAATTTTCATAGTCGTCTGCTATTCACTATCCTTAAATTAGCTTGAAAGACTTTAGGACTGTAACTTCAGTCTTCAGCCTATTAGACATACTTAGTTATATTCTTTATTCAACTCTTGACCAATGACGTTCCGTTGGATCTGATTGGTTCCTTCATAGATCTGAAGAATCTTGGCGTCACGCATCATTTTCTCAACGGGATATTCTCGCATATAGCCGTAACCAGCTAAAACCTGCACAGCATCGACGGTAACTTTCATGGCCATATCAGTTGCAAAAAGTTTACTCATTGATGAAGGTTTAGAAATCTTCTTCTTGTGTGCATCTATGTGTCTTGCGGTGGCATATACCAAAGCACGGGCAGCTTCAACCTGAGTGGCCATATCAGCCAGCATATGCTGTACGGCTTGAAAGGAAATAATCGGTTTGTCGAATTGCACTCGCTCCTTGGCGTATTTAACCGACTCATCAAGGGCAGCCTGGCCAAGGCCAAGTCCCAGAGAGGCAATACCCGGTCGCGACAGGTCAAGGGTTTTCATTACAGTAATAAAGCCGGTGCCGAGTCTACCAATCACTCGGTCTTTAGGAATCCGACAATCTTTAAAAATTAATTCTCGGGTGGCAGATGCACGGATACCGAGTTTTTTCTCTTTCAGTCCGTAAGAAAAGCCCTCATCGGTGTCCTCAACCACAAACATGGTTCCACCTCGAGGTCCTTTGGATCGGTCGGTAATGGCAATGACTGTGTAAATTTGAGCTTCACCGCCGTTGGTAATCCATTGTTTGGTACCGTTCAAAACCCACTCATCACCATCCAGCACGGCAGTGGTCTGAATACCAGAAGCATCACTACCAGCATTGGCCTCGGTAAGGGCAAAAGCTGCCCTTTTTTCACCACTGGCAATATCCGGCATATACTTCTGCTTCAGCTCATCACTCCCGGATATAAGTATTGGATACGCCCCAAGTGCACTGGCAGCAAAACTAGTGGCAATCCCTGTACATCCACGGCCGAATTGCTCTAAAGCGAGAGCCATAGCAAAACAACCACCACCAAATCCACCATATTCTTCGGGAATATACAAGCCACAGAGATCTGCCTGGGCGATGACTTTTAAAATGTCATGAGGGAATTCTTCTTTTTCATCCAGTTCTGCGCGCTGGGGAATAATATTCTCTTCAGTAATCTGACGAGAAATATCTACAATCATCTGCTCCTCTTCGGTCAGAAAATAATCCACATTTTTCTCCTATTTTTTAACCTTATTAAGTCGCACTCTTAATAGTCACTCTTTAGATTTACCAATTAAATAGAGAAGCGCCCCAGGTAAACCCACCGCCAAAGGCGCATAATAAAAGGATATCTCCTTTTTTTAGCCGTCCTTCCCGGTTTGCTTCATCTAAGGCAATGGGTACGCTTGCCGCCGATGTATTACCATATTTGGTCATATTAATGTAGACTTTTTCCACGGGAATTTTTAATCGCTCGGTAAGACTATTTAATATACGGATATTCGCCTGATGTGGAATGACAAGGTTTACATCAGCTACAGCTCTATTTTCTTGTTCCAGAAGTTTGGTAACCGCATCACTCATGGAGCGTACAGCATGCTTAAAAACATCTTTACCAGACATTTTAATATAAGATCCGTCATTGCTTTCCCTCACCAGATCAGGATTCATGCTGGGAGCTCCTTCCATACTGAGCAATTCCCACAGACTGCCATCGGAATATAATTGGCCGCCAATCATGCCTCGACCATCTGAATTGCCGGTAAGAACAGCTGCACCGGAACCATCTCCAAAAAGAACACAGGTATTCCGATCCTGCCAATTAGTCCTGGTGGATAAAGTTTCTGCCCCGACAACCAGGATTTTCATATCCTGGTTGGCACGTATGTATTTATCGGCGAGATCAAGACCATAGAGGAATCCAGAGCAGGCAGCATTCAAGTCAAATGCAAAGGCATTGTGGGCTCCAAGCTCTTTCTGCAAAAGACAGGCGCACGACGGCATGGTCATTTCTGGAGTAATTGTGCCGACAATAATCATGTCTAGATCAACCCCAACCACTCCGGCCATTTCCATTGCCTTCCTCGCTGCACCTGCAGCCAACTGAGATGTCTCTTCTCCTTTTACAGCAATCCTTCTGGTCTTTATGCCAGTCCGGGTTGTAATCCATTCATCGGAGGTATCGACCATCTTTTCAAGATCATGGTTTGTCACCACTTTCTCTGGCAGACAGGAGCCTGTGCCGATAATTTGGGGCCTTATATTCATGAAAGCCCACCAGAGACTACGCTATCATCTTTCATATTAGTATCTGCAGTACTGCTCTCTTTCAAAAATTGGAGAATATACTCATTGACATTATTTCTGACCATTTTTTCAGCTACCAGCACGGCGTTTTGGATGGCAAGGGCGTTTGACCGTCCATGGCAAACAATTCCAGTACCATTAAAACCAAGTAATGGCGCTCCGCCGTATTCAGCGTAGTCAACCCGTGTCTTAAAACTCCGAAATGCTTTTTTGGCCAGAATATAGCCAACTTTCGCTTTAAAGGTTTTGGCAATTTCTTCACGAAGCATTGAAATCATGGTTTCGGCTAAACCTTCGCTTAGTTTGATGCAGACGTTACCAACAAAACCATCGCAAACAATGACATCCACATCCCCTTGAAATGTGTCCCGCCCTTCGACATTACCTATATAGTTTAATGAGCTTTCTTTGAATAACTTGTGGGTTTTCTTGACCAGAGCATTCCCTTTTCCACCTTCCTCCCCAATACTAAGAAGACCAATGGTGGGATTTTCATTTTGAAAGAGAACTGAAGAAAAGGCAGAAGCCATGATACCGAATTGAAAAAGATGCTGGGCTCGGCAGTCTACATTTGCTCCAACATCCATCATAACAACCGGCTTTTTCAGGGTCGGAAAAACACCGGCAATACCCGGTCGAGATATTTTTTTAATCCGCCCAAGGAGTTTAATGGCAGCAGCCATGGTAGCGCCTGAGTTTCCGGCACTCACCACAGCCTCAACTTCACCTTTTTTGTGAAGTTCAAAGGCTTTGCGAATGGAGGAGTCTTTTTTCTTACTTACAGCTTCAAAAGGGGATTCTTCCATACCAACGACTTGGGAGGCATGGATAATATGAATTTTATCAAGAGGCCAATCATGATCCATGAGTACCGCTCGGATCT
>CAYUCH010000043.1:0-28118 GCA_964443295.1 uncultured Desulfobulbia bacterium
ATGGGTGGCCGGCTTCGCGTGGAATAGGTGGCCGAGATCAGTGGAATACGCAGATTTCAGGGGGAATATTAACGGCAATTTATATGATGATGCAGGGGGATGCAAGAAAAGAAAAGGATTCAAGGATTCAAGGGGGCAAGATGTTGAGACTTTTCTTTGAGGATGAGAGTGATTTGTGAGAAAAGGTTTTGACTCGAATAAGAAATAGCCTAAAATAGCTACATGTAAACATGTGACTACAAGAGGGTGAGTTATGAGTAAAACTGTATCGATAAGACTGGATGAAGATGTGTTGCAGCAACTTGATATTATTGCTAAAGCTGCCGACAGGTCAAGAGCATGGCTTATGGCTCAAGCTGTTTCTCAGTATGTTGAACATGAGGCGTGGCAGGTGGAAGCCATAAAAAAAGCACGGGATAAATTTGAAAGTGGTAATGCGAAGTTCGCAGCACACGAAGACGTGGCGCAGTGGCTGGCGAGTTGGGGAACCGAGGATGAGACGGAGCCGCCGCAATGCAGTTGAGGTGGGAGAAGGATGCATTGCTGGATTTATCAGATCTGCGAGCCTATATTGCCGAAGATAATCCCACAGCAGCTCAAAAAATAGGTCGACTTATTCTGGAAACAATCTCTCTGTTACTAAACCAACCAATGTTGGGCAAACCAGGCAGGGTACACAACACCAGGGAGATTGTCATAACCGGTACTCCTTATACCGTCACTTATCATGCTTCTGCAGACATGATCACCATATTAAGAGTGTTTCATCAAGCTCGTAAATGGCCCCATGATGTGTGAAAACCTGAGTTGTGTTTGATCAAGACAGGTTTCCACGCCGATTTGTTTAATAAATAGCGGTTTGTAAAGGTTAATAACTGTAGTCTTCTTCAGTCTCAATTTAATCAATCACCTTGGTGGCCATATCCAGTGCGGGTTGGCTGATTCGTAGGCCTATTCGTTCTGCTGTTTTCGAATTAACGAAAATCTGGGTGCTGATAGGTGCTTTCACCCCGATATCCATAGTGCTTTGATGACCTCCGAGAATGCTTTGGGCTAAAGAAGCAGCTTGGGAGCCGATATTGGTAAAATCAGGATTAATTGCCAATGTGAGTCCCAATTTAACGATATTGGCGGATTGTCCCATGCAGAAAAGGCGTTCCTTAACACAGCTTTCCTCAAGCCAGTCCATATTGTCCAATGTGTAAATGACCGGATCGCTCAAGACCCAAAAGGCATCGACCCGTGATGAGATTTTTTTAAATGAACGACGGAATTCTTTGGATCGCTCAATGCGCTCTGAAATCAATTCATGTCCCAAAAGGGCAGCAGCTTTTTCCGCCTCTGCAAGAAAATGATTGGAATGGTCGCTATAGATAACCCCGATGCGTTTTACCTCGGGTGAAAACATTGTCATGTTGGCAAACTGTGTGCCTGGTGCCATTTCCGAGGCAATACCTGCCATATTTTTCTGATCCAGTAGTTTATATCGTTGCCAGTTGTACACCATTGCAAAAATTACAGGAATATCTTGTCGTTGTTTTGTCCAGAGTTTGGCGGCATAGGCTGCCTTGGCTCCCAATGCAAAAATCAATGGAGGGTTTTGGGCAAGGATTTTGTTTTTCAGATTTGGATCCTTCCTGATGTCACCTTGCAGATTATAGACTGTAACCGGACAGCATGCTTCATCTGTGAAAGCAGCCAGCGGTTGACTATATGCAGCTTCGCTGTCCGAAAGCAGGACGGCAACCGGTTCCCCTAGAGCCCTTGCCGAATCCGGCAGAGCCCAAAAGGCCGCAAGCAGCATAATGAGCAGGTTAATGTGTATATGTTTGCCACGCATCGATCTGTAACATCTCCATAAGCTTGATGAAGTTTTTTCCTTGATGGTCTTTCATAAATATATTCTTCAATGCCTCGATCTCATTTTCAGGGATATTTCCCTTGGTGTAGCAGAGAACAGGCAAAGGAATTGGTGGTAACTCGATCAGTGGTTGAACGGTTTTTAAAATGCGGGGATTAATTTTGCCGATATGGGCCAAGTTGTCCTTGGAGACAAGAGCTGCGTCTACATGTTGCAGGGCAACGGCAAAAATAGCATCGGAATCTTTTGAGGTGGTGACAATGCTCAGTTGTTTGCTGTGCAATCCGTTCGGCTCAAAAAGAATTTGATTCAAGAGTTCATCGCCCTGTGGCCCCATGGAGGTCATGGCCATGGTTTTCCCTTCTAAGCTTTTTATGGTAGCCGTGGAATTTTTTGGAACCAGCAGGACTTTTGTATAGGTCGATATGCCGTTGCGCACAGGACGAAGAAAAGGTTCTATTTCATCCTTGTTTTCATAATGTGTGAGGTACCAGTGGGGCAGGAAAAGAAAAGCCGGTTTTCCTTCCTTCACTTTACGGTCAAAATCATTGAGTCTGACAAAAGGTTGGAAAGAGAGAGTCAGGTCGTTTTTATCTAATACTTCGTCCATTGCGCTTTTTAAGCGTGCAAGGTTGGACTGGGTGGAATCGGGATTAAAATAGAAAAAGTCGGTGGCCAACGACAGCGTGGCTGAGTAGAGAAAAATTGCCATTATGAATATGGCAATGGAGCTTATGCGGATCTTCCTGTTCCTCATCTAAACCTTATGGTTTGAACTGACAAAGTGCGTACGGGATATGCTCTTTATAATAGTTTTCTACCATACAATAGTTAGAATAAAAAAAGAAGCATGTGCTTAGCAATTGTCCAGTATATGCCTTACTTTGAGTGTGAAATCTGGCAGGGCAAATGGCTTCTGGATGAAATCGGAACAGGACTCAGTGGCTATTTCTTTTACTTCTTCGTCAAATGAATGCCCCGACATATAAAGGGTCGGCAAGGCATGGGCAGATTCCTTGATGGATTTTGCCAGTTCGCGACCTCCCATGCCCGGCATAATGAGGTCGGTCACCAGAAGATCGATACTGTCACCATGTTCCTTAAATACTTCCATGGCCTGGATGCCGTTTTCAGCTTTCAGTACTGTATAGCCACTCTCCTGCATAATTTTTGAAAGAAGCATCAGGACTTCTTCTGCGTCTTCAACAATGAGCAAAGTTTCATTGCCCTGTTTGATAACGGAGTGGGCCGTATCGGCATTAACATCGGCTGTTTTTTTATACGTTTTGGGGAGAAATATTTGAAAGGATGTTCCCTTGTCAGTCTCTGATTCGAGCCGGATATGACCATTATGCTTCAGGACAATACCATGGACGGTTGCCAGTCCCAGACCAGTTCCCTTACCGACATCTTTGGTGGTGAAAAATGGATCAAATATGAGCTCCATTGTTTGGGCTGGTATTCCGGTACCGTTGTCTGAGGTGGTAAGGACAACAAAATCGCCACTGATTAATGTGCTGTCAACATCATAGAGGTCGTCACTGGGAAGTATTGTATGGTTTTCGGTATGAATATTAAGCAGGCCACCATGGGGCATGGCATCGCGGGCGTTGACCACCAGGTTGATGAGTATTTGTTCAATCTGACCGGGGTCAGCTTCAATGTGCCAAAGTGAATCGTCCAGATTTATATTAAGTTCTATATCTTCTCGGATTAAGCGGCGGAGCATCTTGGTGAAATCATTAATAAGATCGTTAATGACAACCGGTTTGGTGTCCATTTTTTGTTTGCGACTAAAGGCGAGAATCTGGCGGATCAGGTCTGAAGCTTTTAGGGCACATTTTTCTATGGTTTTAAGGCTTTGTTCCAGTGGATGGTCCGGACCGAGATCCATCAGGCAGATCTGACAATAGCCGATAATGGGGGTGAGGATATTGTTGAGGTCGTGGGATATTCCCCCGGCCAAGGTGCCAAGGGCCTCCAGTTTTTGAGCCTGACGATACTGTTCTTCCAGTCGTATTCTCTCTTCCTCGGCCTTTTTTCGTATAGTTATATCTCGGTCGATACCTCGAAATCCTATGACTTCTTGAACACTGTTGAAAACCGGCGTACCACTGGATTCAACGATGATTACCTCACCATTTTTTTTCAGAATAACCCGTTCTGTGGCCCGACATTGAGAACCATTGCGGACACATTCTGCGAAAATTTCTTTTGTCGTAGTGTCGCTTGGGTCGGCAGGTACTGGCATTTCGAAGAGAAATTTCCCCAGCAACTCTTCCGGATCATAGCCATACAGGTCTTTGCTTAATGGTGAACAATAGTTAAAACGACCTTCTACATCCACTTCCCATACCAGGTCACTGGTTGTTTCTACCAGCGCCCGAAAACGGCTCTCCGATGCCGATAAGGCAATTTCGGTGTTTTTAATGGCGGTTATATCCCAGAAGTTACCAATTATTGTTTCTGGATTGGTCTCAGTGCCTGGGATATATGCGGTGAACAAAGAAATAGTTTTGGCGGTGCCGCTTTTATCCTTGATGATGAGCTGTCGATTACTAGTAGCGCCATCGCCTCGCTCATTCCCCTGACAGTTTTTACAATAAGGGGAATCAGTCAATTCCTGAAATATACAGGGTTTACCAATGACTTCATCGGCGGTGTATCCAGTAATTCTTTCCGCCGATGGATTCCAGGAGCTGACAAGTTTTTGCTGGTCAACAGTGAAGATAGCAGCCGGACTCGTGTTGAGAATGGTTTCAAGTGCTTTGCGTTGGGTTTCCTCTCGACGGGCCAATTGCCTCTTGGAGGTGAGTGAAACAGCAATTTGTTTTAATGCGTCCGGATCAAAGGGTTTTCTGTAAAAGAGGAGTTTATCCGGTGAACCGACTTTTTTGACAATCTCCTCGAGAGAATGGTCGGAAAAAGCAGTAACAATAACTATTTCAATGTTGGGATCAACTTCCCGAATACGGGTTGCCGTTTTTACACCATCCCAACCCGGCGGCATTCGAATATCAATAAAGGCAATGGCGAAAGGTTTGTTCTGCTCGATCGATGCCTGGACTATTTCGAAACCTTGGTGGCCTTGTTCCGCATAGACTATGTGGAAGTCATCGTCCAGGTATTTGTGTTCACTGGTCGGTTTAATGAGTTCAGAAAGCTGTTCCATGGAAGAGCCGGAGGGCGTTTGTTGCCCGGGGCTGAGGACCATTTGATACGCTTTCCATATCTGTTGGTCATCGTCAATAACCAGGATGCGACGGTTGCCTTTGTTTAGATCCATAGGAAGAAATTACCTTGGTGTTTATGCCCTTTAGGTAGAAGCGCTTTCTATGTGGTATGTGAATACAGCCGCCAATATTGTCTCCTATCGGCTATTATCCCTTAACACTTCATTAATTTTCCAATATACCAGCCTGGTCTTCCATGCCTGCCAATGGTAATCGAATTATAAATTCGGCGCCCTGATCCGGCCCTGCACTCTTTGCCTCTATGGAACCACCGTTGGCAATAAGATAATTGGCGCAGGAATGAAGGCCAAAGCCAGATCCTCTTTTCTTAGTTGAGAAACCAAATTGGAAAAAGTTTTCCTGGTCTTCCGGGGTAAACCCACAACCATTATCTTTTACACTTACTACGACAAAATATGTCTCACCTTCTTCAAGTGAAGTTGAGATGGTCATTATTTTTTCTTGTTTCTTTGCAATATCAATGGCCTCATATCCATTTTTAATGAGGTTTACCAGAATTTGCAAAAGTTTGGTTTCTTCCACCCTGACCACAAGGTCTGAAGTTAAGTTGGTTTCTACAATGAGTTTTCTTCTCCGAATCGATTCATCGAGCATCTGGAGGGCATCTTTCACCACTAGATTTATACTGACTGTTTCAGGATCACCAACTAGGTGGGCATACCGCATTTGCAGGCTAATTACATTCTCAATATGATCATGCATCTGGCGTATTTTAATAATCTCGGCAATAGTTTGATCATACTCTTCCTTGATACTTGCCGGTAAGAGTTCGATGATTTTTTGTATACGTTCTTTTTCTGATAAAGGAAGATCTTGGGTCTGTTCAACAGCCTGGGCGAGGGGCTCCAGTGCCCCGGCAATATTTTTTCGAATTGGGCTTTCGCTTAGTTGTTTTAAGAGCATGGCCCCACCAACTTTGACCGGGGTAATGGCGTTGCCAATGTTATGAAGAACTCCAACCGCAAGTTCTGCCATACCTGCTTCGTGGGCCTGTTTGAGCATGATTTCTTGAGCTTCCTGAAGTTCTCTGGTGCGTTCAATAACTTTTTCTTCCAGAGACTGGCTGTATTCAGCAATTTGTTGCCGGCTCCAGCGAAGCTTTTCAGTCATGGTATTAAAGGAATTAGCCAGGCTGGCAAATTCGGTGAAGGGTATTTCTTTTTCTATAATTTCATGGTCAAGATTACCCCGTGCAACTTTGTTGACACCATCTTTCAGCACCAGGGTGGATCGAACAAAAGAGCGGGTGAAAAATGCTGCAACCGCAAGCCCAATACTGAAAAATATGCCAAGCGTGGTGAGGAAATAGAGCATCAGTTCTTTCATCTGGCGCGCCCAGTCCGCCCGAGTTTGATTTATTTTTTGTCTGAGCGGGTTGAGGCTGTAACCACAACGGATGACTCCCCAAAGGACTGCTCCATTGTAAATGGGGACAATGGTTTCCATAACCTGTTCTGTACCATGGCTATTTTTTATGGCATGCCGGTGGAAACGGGCTGGAATGGTCTTTGATTGCCGTAAGGTGGCTGGAAAGTCTTTCTCCAGCATAACTCCTATTGTGTTATCCGCCTGCGTATTGAGATGGTCGCCAACTTTCTCCTGATCGCTGTGGGCCACCGCGTTTTGGTTCTGGTCCATAACAATACAGTAAAGAATCTCAGGATCATTTTGGACAACCTCCCCGACCAGGTCGAGAAGAAAGGAAAAGTCATAACCGGAGATTGCCTGTGAGGCACTGAGTGCCATGGATCGAACCATTGTGGCGCTTCTGTTTTCCAGAGATTTTTCCATCTGCTGAATGGTATTATCCAGTTGGACGTCTCGGAAAGATGCTGTTTTTTCAAGGAAGAGATAGCTGATGGTGGGGAAGAGTAAACAGAGCAATACCAAGTTCATCAGGGTGAGATAATTTCTGATGGAGAGGTGACGTCGCATTGTTTCTCAATAATGATGCCTTCGTATTAAGTCTCGTAACCACTAACTGCACTCAAAAAAAGCTGGTTACGGGCCAAATACGTGGCGTAATCGGGTTTCTCGAAATTTCCGATTTTTCTCCGATTACGTCAATAGTGAAAAATAATTAATATGGTCGGTCTCGCAGTTAAGCGGATAACTACGAAAGCTGCGGGACGGACATGTTTCACTTTATAAATAGTTTAAAATGCGAACTGGCATTTGCAACCTGTATATCTAGGCAATTTTATCAATCATTGTCGTAACTTATTGTGAATGAGCATCTTAGCCTTGAAAAAAGAGGGAGGCAAGGATAAACCCTGGGAATATGGAAAAAAATGGCAATTACCAGTTAATGTCAGTTAAATAAGGTCGGCTGGAGGGAGCACTTTGGATCAAAAAAGGAAGATATATTTATGAGAAGGATTAAGTTTGCAGCTCTTGTGGGAGCCGTCATTTGTATTGGGCTCTTGCATCATCTCACCCCAGGACATGAAACACTCTACCACGATATGTATCGACGTCTTGGTTATTTTCCCATTGTAATTGGTGGTTTATGGTTTGGTTTATGGGGTGGGCTGTCCATCGCTTTTCTTTCTGCAATTGCGTTTATTCCTCACCTTTACAATTATGTATGTCATTATTCTTCTTCCTGTTTCAGTGAGTTTACCGAGATAGTTCTATATGTTGCTGCCGGTGCAGTAACAGGCGGCATTGCAGGTCGTGAGGCCAAATTGCGAGAGAAATATAAGGTCCTTTCAGAAAAGCTGGAAAAATCTTACTCTCGCCTGCATGAGGAAACAGAGTTGCTGCTGGAGGTTGAAGAGCAGCTCGCTGCCAGTCAACGCTTTTCTGCTTTGGGCAGGCTTTCCGCCTCTTTGGCCCACGAAATAAAAAATCCCTTGGCTTCAATTCGAGGCACAGGTGAAATATTGATGGAAGAATTTCCCGATGATCACCCCAAACGCGAATTTGGTGAGATTTTACTGAAAGAAGTGGGGCGGTTGGATGCCACTGTTCAAGAGGTGCTGAAATATGCCCGAGGAGGGGATGTCGATCAACCAGAGGAAAAGGAGGCCATGACCCAGGTGGTTATGCGGGTGGTTAAGCTCCTTGAAAGTCAGTTGAAAAAGAAATCCATAACTCTTGATATTCATGGAGAAGAGGCTGGAAATGAATTCCATGTCCCAGAATCAAAGATGACCCAGGTTTTCCTCAATTTAGTGCTCAATAGCATTGATGTTTTGGAGAATGGGGGAACCATCCTGGTAGAAATGCGGTCTGAAGAAAAGGGAATCATCGCAGCGGTGTGTGATAATGGGCCGGGAGTGCCTGAAAAAAACTGGGAAAAGGTTTTTGCACCATTTTACTCCGGACGAACTGATGGAACCGGCCTGGGGCTTTCAATAAGTCGCAAGATTGTAGAGAGTTACCAGGGGAAGCTGACCTGTTCGGAGGGTGCTGACGGAGGTGCTTGTTTTACAGTGTTTTTGCCTCAACGCGTTTCTCCCTGTCTCCATGAAAGTGAAGAATGTGGAGACCAAAAAGCAGAGTAAGTGAACTCTTCACGGATATTGTCTGAATGTGCTTGACAAAGATTGACGTTCAGAGGATTCTGTTCTGCCTTAACGCATAAGAAAACCGTATTGTTACAAATAAAAAAGTCTTGGAGATACATTATGTGGCTGAAGGATAAAGCCTCTTTAGTTGTACTGTTTTTATTTCTGCTTGCTCCCAACACCCACGCGGCAAAATATTCCATCACCATTGAGAACCTTACCGAGGGACTTTATTTTAAGAACCTCATTATTGCAGCTCACAATGAAGATGTGGATCTCTTCGAGCCGGCTAGTAGTGGGTCCAAGCGTTTACAGTGGTTGGCGGAGTGTGGAGAGCCCAAATATTATTTTGAGTTGAGTGAGGATGGCACGAGTAGTATCAGTGATAGTCCTGATCCTGAGGAGATGGTGTTTAATGATTTTGGTGAGAATGATGAAGACACTGAAGATATTGAGTTCTGGAATGTAGCTGCTTTAGATCCCCGAATGGAAGTCGAATTACAACTCGTCGGGCCCAAGCAGATTGCAGCACCTGCTGACTTGGATGCAGTGAGAGATGACAACGTATTGTTGTCGGTTTTTGGTAGAGTTATGGCAACCAATGATGGTTTTGTGGGCCTGGATGCCCGGGCGTTGCCAACCTCGGCTGGTGAAGAAAAGACATATGATCTTTATATATGGGATGCTGGCAGTGAGACCAATAACGAAATTCTTGTTGCACCTGAACAATGTGAAGTTGATTGTTCTGCGGAAGAAGCTGCTTTGTGGGATTGTACGGACGTAGGAGATTGCAGGGAAGAGTATCTTGGTCTTGCAGAATGTAACAATGATGAATGCTCCATTGTATCGAGTAATGTTATTTATCAAGAGTGCTATGAAACGATTTGCAGTGAGCAAATGACAAAATATTCTGAATGTTATGTAAGGGAGAAAGATGCATGTACTGCTGCAGCTGCTCTGCCTGAAGATGACGAACAATATGAGGAATTATCGGATTGTGAAGATGATATTGAAGAAACATGTGAAACTGAATCAGACATTACAGATTGTTATGATTCAAATCGATCATGCATTAGTGAAACAGACTCCTACACAAGTTGCTATGTCCGTGAATATCATGCTTGTGAGCTTGATCAGGAAAAAGATCCTGAAAATAGACAATATAGCAGCATTGCAGATTGTATGGTTGGGAAATGCGACACTGACAAAACGGAAGTGAATAGTTGTGTCGGAGATAACATTGAAAGTACAGATGATGATAAGCGATGTGGCGGTGAAGCGATAGCTTATACTGACTGTTATGCCGAGAATTATGCCGCTTGTATCGATGATCAAAGTAAAGAAGAAAGTGAACAACAGTACGACAATATGACTGACTGTATTGAAACAAAATGCGAGGATTCAGCAACCCCTTTCAATATGTGTCGAAGCAGTGTTGAGGCCTGTGAGAGCGCACAGATTAATCTGTCATGCAGTGCTGAAAATTGTATGGAGCACTATTCAAATGTGGCTGATTGTATGGACTGGAACTTATTGAACGAATCAGTTGCCTGTTCTCGAGAAGAAGATGCAGTAGGGTGTTGTGCCGATGAGAACCTGACCTATTGGGAATGTCTGGCTGCAGACCTGGAATGCCAGGGGGATAGAGAGGATAATGCCTGCGATTTAGAAAATATATTTATACCTGATTTGCCTGGTCTTACACATCATCCATTAAATAGGGCCTCTGGTGTGGAATCTGATGGCGAGAATCCGGCCAGGGTTCATATCCATCGCGGTGTGATGGGTGATGACGATCTCGATGGCGGTATAAGTGATCTTGACAGTTCTCTGCACAGATGGGACGGGCCGGTTGCCAGGATTGTGATTATTAGAAAGTAAAATACAATATCTTAACTGTTTACTGGAATCAGGATGAGTTACCATGGTAAGCGGCAGTTTATAAGGAGTGAATGATGAATCAATGGTGCGGCGGTATTTGGCGCCTGATAACAGTATTTTCTTTTTCAGTGATTTTATTCGGATGTGGTGATGAGGCGGATATCTATCCTCCTAACTGGATCTACAACGTCACCGTAGTGAATCTTACCTATGATCAGCCTTTTGACCCTGTTCTTGCCATTGTTCATGAAGAGGGGTATTCAGCCTGGGAGGTCAATACACCTGCTACCGAGGAAATCGAACGATACGCTGAAGGCGGGGAAGCGGAACAGCGGCATGATACTGATATTGGAAAGTGGGTTTTGACCGAGGCGAAAGAGGACTCAAAAGTTATATTGACCAGTGTGAGTGATATTGCTGGTGTGCTAGGTGGGCCTGGTGGCCGAAGTAGCACTGTAATGAAGCTTTCCGTACCACCCCATGGAGATTATCGTTTAACCATGCTTGCTGCCATGATGTATACCAATGATGGCTTTACCGGTGTGTCAAGCCTGACCTTGGCAGACTTGGAAGTTGAGGAGAGCAAATTCCTCTATCTTCCTGCCTATGATGCCGGCACCGAGGATAATACAGAAACAAAGGGCACCATACGGGCTTTTCAGGACTTTCAAGTTGATGAGGAAGGCGAGTTGATCCTGGATGATGATGGTGACCCTATACTCGTTGAAGGTCTTGGCGAAGGTTATAATGACGAGCGTAATGATATCAATCTCATCACAGTGCATCCTGGGGTGATTAGCAAAGGTGAGACGGATCCTGCCAAACAGATTGCCGACTCCGCACTGGACCAGATCCGCCGTTTTCAACAACCGGTGGCCAAAATAACAATCGAGCGGACTCAATAGTTTTCACCATCCTGGGCTCAAAATTGAAAAAAATAAATAGAGTTGAAATTATAATGTGGCATTTGAAACTTTTTAGTTTTTTGCGAAGCCATCATATATGAGTGTGTGAATTATACCTATGGCCCATCGAATTCTCCTCATTGACGATGATGACTCCCTGCGCCGGGTGACGGAATATAATCTTTCCACAGCCGGCTTTGAGGTGGATACCGCAGCCTCTGGCCTGGAGGGAATGGCCAAGTTCAAGGATAAGCCGGTAGACTTGGTGGTCACCGATGTGAAGCTAGGCGATATGAATGGCCTTGATTTGCTCACCAAGGTCAAAGAACTATCGTCCAATACCCCGGTCATTGTTATCACTGCTTTTGCCACCATCGATATGGCTGTTCAGGCCATGGGGCAGGGAGCCTTCCATTTTCTTGCCAAACCATTTGACCGAGAAGCTTTACGACTATCCTGCGTGAAGGCCCTTGAAATGAGGGATCTGAAGTCCACCAACCAACTCTTGACCGAAGAAGTTGATCGACTTACCGGAACCGAAGGTATGGTCACAGCCAACTCTGCCATGGCAGAGCTTTTAGAAACTGCTGTGCGAGCAGCGGGAAGTGAAGCTACAGTGCTTATTTCAGGAGAGTCCGGCACTGGTAAAGAGGTTTTGGCCCGACTCATTCATCAACACAGTCCAAGAAAAAAGGGTCCCCTTGTGGCGGTAAACTGCGCGGCTATTCCGGAAACTCTTATTGAAAGTGAGTTGTTCGGCCATGTGAAAGGGGCGTTCACCGGGGCCATGGCAAACCGTAAAGGCCGTTTTCAAACGGCTGCCGGTGGCACATTGTTTCTAGATGAAATAAGTGAATTAAGGACGGAAATGCAGGCCAAATTTTTACGGGCCATTCAGGAGAGAAAAGTCGAACCGGTGGGAGCAGACCGGGATGTGGCAATTAATATCCGTCTTATTGCCGCCACCAACCGTGATCTTCGTGAAGAGGTAGCCGAGGGGAATTTCCGCGAAGATCTTTATTACCGCCTGGGAGTTATCCCGCTGCATTTACCGCCGTTACGCGAACGACCGGAGGATATCCCTGGCCTCATAAATCATTTTTTAAAAAAGGTGAATGCACCGGCCAATGTCAAATTCAGTGATAAGGCGCTAAAAATGATGGCCAACTACCCTTGGCCGGGTAATATTCGCGAGCTTGAAAACGTTGTCGAGCGTTGCGTTATTCTCCGCCAGGGTACCTCAATTGATGAAAAAGATCTCCACCTTGGAGAGGGTCGGGGGGGGCAGAATGGTTTTCTACCTGATATCCCACCAGAAGGTATTTCGTTGGAGGAAGTAGAAAAATCACTCATTGAGAAGGCTTTAATACGGTGCCAGGGAAATCGTTCTCAGGCCGCTCGTCTTCTACATATCCCAAGGCATGTTCTCTTGTATCGACTGGAAAAGTTTGGTCTTAAAAACGGTAATGGGGATCAATAGGTCAAGGTTACTTTGCCATAAATACTTCGGCGTTTTTCATTGTCAAGTTCCTGGACATATTCATTATGATGAGGGCGACTTAGCCCTTGGCCAACAATTGTAAACTCCATGTTGGGGGTGGCCTGCCAAGCAAAGGCCAGATCAAAGTCAAAATAATCTTCAACTTTTATGGTGTATCCCCGCAGAGTATTCACAAATTCCGTCTGATCGGTGTATCTGATCCAGGCGGAGAGTGTAACATCCTCGTAAAGTTCAACTGAGCTAAAAAGAGAGCACTGGTGTCTTGGATTCAAGCCTTCATAAAAAGCCTCCATGTTAAAGACATCGGGCCTGGTTTGATCAACGTGGGTAATATTTACATAGAGATAACTATAGGTGGCCTGGAGTTGAAATTCTTTTGTCGGATGCCAGTCAATGACTACCTCAAGGCCATAGGTTTTCGCTTCGGTTGAGTTGGTGCGCTCGACATGATCTAATGCCACCAGGGTTTCACCCGGGCCACAGGTCCCTCCTGGTCCAGTGGGTTCCCCGGACGGCATGCATACCGGTAATTCTCCCTGGGTGATGGTCATCAGTTCGGAGAAATCGTTATAAAATCCCGCGGTATCAATGGAAAAATGACTGGTCGGAAAAAGCCGGTATCCCATTTCGTAGGCCAATACATTTTCATTGCCAATATCTTTATTGTCGCTGCCGGTCACCCAGGCGCCCCACCAGCCATACATGTTGATCTCATCACGATCCCTGCGGGCCGGGATACGGGAAGACCTGGTGATGGCTCCCCAGGCTGACTGCCGGGAAGAGATGTTCCACAGCAGTCGGATACCGGGTAGCGGTTCGAAATGGGTATAGGTGTTATATTCAAGTTTTGTCCCAAGTGTTACAGTCAGTATGTCGGGAATAAGGCTGATTTCATCCTGCAGGTAGGCACTGGCGATTTCAAAATTCAGATCCTCAGGAGTATAGCTACGGCGAAAGCTGCCATCTGTATGATCGGTATAGTGACGGTAGCCGATTCCCCAGGAGATTTCCTGTTCCCGGAGAAAGGGAATATCCAATTGCCATGGAAGGTGATTGTTGAATTCAATGTCAAAGGTGGTGATCTTATCGGTGAAAATTTCTTTTTCCATCTGAGAATGATCGACATAAAACTGCAAAGAGACTTCACTGCCATTTTCAGTTTCATGCTGCCATCTGCCCAGAAAGTTACCACCGGCTACATCGACATGGTCTTCAATTTCATCATTGCCTCTGGGCTCGTAATTCCACTCTTCCGGGCTGGACGGAGTGACGATAAACCATTTTTCCTCTTCTCTTCCTGAATAGACGTCACCGATTAGGGTGACCTGTTCCCATGGTGTTTTTTTCCAGTCAATCCTGAAGCCAGCTTTACCCATATTGTATTCATCATGGTCTTCGGATTGGGTTGGAGTGAAGTATGAACCGCTCCGTCTGAATCCTTTGGCATACAAGCGATAATAGGCATTCTGATAAATTTTTCCTCCGTGTCGACCAGTGACAAAACCCTGTTCAACATTGCCATTGCCAATGGACAGGAGGCTACCCTGGGTGTCTGCTGCAGAAAAGGTGATAATATTTATTATGCCGTTTACCGCATTGGATCCCCAGACAGTGGAGCCCGGACCACGGATAATTTCAATGCGCTCAATATCTTCAAGAACAATGTCTTGGAGCTCCCAGAGCACGCCGCCGAAATTCGGAGAGTAGATGCTGCGGCCGTCAATGAGCACCAGCAAATCATTCATCCGGTTTTCCTGGGCGGAAATGATTCCCCGGGAAGAAACGACATATTTATTACCGGTCATCTGAACTGAATACATGCCGGGAACCAGGCGGAAAAGGTCAGGCAGTTTAGTAGCACCGCTTCGCTTAATATCTTCCTGGGTGATGACATGGACAGCGGCAGCGGAATTTTTGATGGTTTGTAGTTTTCGATTTACCAAGCTGATTTCTTGATTCAGCAGCATTTCAATATCCATGCTGAGTAATTCGTCAATATCCACAGGGATTGCGGTAGCAGGACTAGAGGTGGTAAGGAGGGCAACGAATGCAACAAAATGGATGCGGAGAAAAATCCATCTGCTCATACGACGCATGAAGACCTCCTGAGAAGAGATAAGTATTTAAAAAACAATATTGTTTCGTGCTCGATAAAACGTAAAGACAATTTAATCTTAGCAGATTTAATTCAAAAGAAGTAATGAGGGCCTGGTATTATTGTATTTGCACTGTTGCAACACATCAAAACTCTGTGCCAATGGTGGCGGTGATTTCCAAGCCGTTACCTAAGGTCCCTTTGTTTAGAAGTGCGTTGTTATCTACATTGTTGGGGTATCGTATCTCTGTATCGAATACATTATTGGCCTTTAAATTCAGGAAGAGATTGGAGTAGATTTTCTCAACCTTGACATTGGCATCTAAAACCGTATATCTATCAACTTTATCTCCAACTCGTTGGCCAAAAGTACCGTCTCCATTATCAAGGGCAGGATCAAAAAAACTCTCCATGCAATCGACATGGCGAGCAATGAGAGAAAAAGTTGTTTTTTTGTATCTATAGGTAGTTTTCAGGTGTGCCAGTAGTTCAGGAGAGTATGCAACTTCAAGGTTGTTGTTGTTTCTGTCCTTAGTTTCCTGGTAGGTGATACCCGCTTCACACATCCAGTCATCAGTTAAATTTATATTTAGAATTAACTCAGTTCCAAAGGTCGAAATCCTTCCCGAGGTATCTTCGGTTGTTTGAACACCGCCATCCTCTTCTTCCTCCAAGACAGGCACAAGAAGATGGTCCAGGCTATTATTAAACAGACTGAAACTGCAGTAATAATTGTCTGAAAGATAGAGATAGTTTGCTTCCAGGGTTTCCGTCTCTTCAGGGGCATAATTATCATCGCTCATTCGGCTCGATATACCATACATAAGTTTTAAGATGTTATTCTCATTAAAGGTATATATGGCCGCAAAACGGGGAGAGGTGATGTGAATATTGCCACGGTCTGCAACAGATACTGATTCCGACCCTGAACCGGAGCTACCGATAAAAACTCTTTTATAATCTAATAGCTCTTCAGTCCGAATTCCGGCCACCAAGCGAAGTTGTGAGTTAACTTGGTAAGAAAGTTGGGTAAATAATCCCCAGGTGAAACGGTCATTGATGTGGAATGTGTCTCTTTCAAATCCCAGGGCCGCAATATCTGTGAATTCGTCCAGATCAGACATCCCTTTGTAGTTCAGTCCAAAAAGCAGGTTGGTCTTGTCGTTGGGTTTAATATTGGTAAGCAATTCCAGATCATAGGCATCATATGAGAGGTCGATTATCCCAAAAAAGCTGGTCGAGAACGCATCGAAATCAGTTTTGCGATTGAGTCTGTAATATGATCCCCGTAGGTTAATATCAAACCAGTCACTGAGATCTTTTTTGTAGCCAAGGGTCATGACCATGGAGTCGGTTTTTCTGACAGTTCCTTCATCCACAGAAGGAAAAAGGATGAAAAACTCAGATTCGGACTGGCTGAAAGTCATGTCAAAATACCAGGAATGATAAGCGCCCGAGAGATTGAAATAGCGATTTTCTTGTTGGAGAAGATTCTTGGTGCTGTAATCAGGATCATCCACACCTACGCCGGGAAGAGTGGCCAGGTTGTCCTCACTCATCATCTCTGAAAATGTATTATCAAGTCCGTCGGTTTTATAAAAACCTGCATTTATGGAAAAATTGAGAGGTTCTTTCT
Organism: uncultured Desulfobulbia bacterium; assembly: GCA_964443295.1. GTDB lineage: Bacteria > Desulfobacterota > Desulfobulbia > Desulfobulbales > CG2-30-60-27 > CAYUCH01. The sequence goes on from CAYUCH010000043.1 coordinate 16,646, forward strand.
GGGTAGCGATTTTCAAAGCAGCTTTGTGGGTATCCAGCGAACCGTATGAGTATGCGGCATGGGAATCTTTACCTTTATCCACTATGTCATTGGTGATGATGTTGATCACTCCAAATGAGGCGCCATTTCCGTAGATAACCGCATTGGGACCACGGATTACCTCAATACGGTCAATGGCCTCAACTGGAACAGTGATTTGTTCCATGGGAGTGCTTCTTGAATCAAAGGCATGTTGATGGATGCCGTTGACCAAAATAACCACACTGCTGTTTTGCTGGTTTGGATTCCAGAATCCTCTTACGCCAAAATTGCCGGAGATACCGTTATAACTGTAGATGTTGTACATTCCCGGAACATTTTCCAAAATGTCCGTTAATGTTCTATAGCCATAATTCTCTATATCTTTTCGCGATACAATATAGACACTGGCCGGTATTGTTGTGATGGTCTCGTTACTCTTGTTGGCGCTAAATATTTCAAGCGTCATCATTTCTTCGATTGATAAAGCGAGGATGTCCTCGACTGTTACTTCCTTGGCGTACGTGTGGGAAGTAATGAGGAAGAAGAGAAGAGAAAAGAAGACAGACTTTTTACTTAATGAAACCATCTTAGACCCCCATCCAAATGAAACAAGATAGTGAGGTGGTCTAGAATATAGAACTTGATTCCTAGGCCGGATTTTATATTTTAAATCGTGAAGGCAGGTTATGCGCTTCCGACAATCACAGCTATAAAATTCTATCAGATCTGATGAGAAAAATGTAATGAGAATTGTTCAAAAAAAGAAAAACCGGCTCGTTATGAGCCGGTTTATGAAACGAGGGTGTAAAAAAATGCTATTTGACTATGTGCTCAAAAGAATCACTTAATTTTTTACTCCCTGCTACGACCTTTGTTTTGATGGTGTATGCTCCTTTTTCCATGAGATTGATATCAGCTCCGTAACCGCCGCCCATTCCCATAGCCATTGCTTTTTGCTTGGTTCCATCCGGGCCGATGACCAAGAAACCGGTCTTGGCTTTCTCCACTACATTATTGGCCGCATCTTTAATATAGACCATCAGGTGATGGCTCTTCATGTCCGCCGGCATGTTCATATTGCCCATTCTGCCCCGCATGTCGATGAGCTCATAGCGAATATGATGGCCGTCAATCATGGTCTGGCGCATTGCACCATTGTCATGCTGGCATTTATGTCCGGCATGCATGTCGTGTTCATTCTGGTTTGGTTTTTCCTGGTGCATGCTATGGTCATGGCCTTGGTGCCCACTATGATCCATTTCCGCCTGCGCTGTGGTGGTAACGAGGGCCAGAAGGATAAGGGAAAGAATGGCTAGAATGTTTTTTTTCATGATGTTCTCCAATAGTTCAAGGTTCAGGGTTGGTTATCTGAGATCTCCGCCATATTTCATACACGGCTGGAATGATCAACAAGGTTAATATGGTGGAAGAAATGAGACCTCCTACCATGGGGGCGGCAATTCGTTTCATGACTTGAGAGCCGGTTTCGGTTCCAATCATTACCGGCAAAAGACCAATTAACGTTGTGCAGACGGTCATTAACTTGGGACGAACACGATCCACAGCACCCTCAATAATGGCACCTTCAAGGTCTTTCGTGGAGTTCATCTTGCCTTGGGACTGGTATCGATGAAATACTTCGTCAAGATAGACCAGCATGACCACCCCGGTTTCGGCAGCAAGGCCGGCCAGAGCAATGAACCCTACGACCACGGCTACAGAAATATTGTAATCAAGGATGAACAACAACCAGATACCACCCACCAAGGCAAAGGGCAAGCTCCCCATGACAATAAGCGCTTCGGCCATGGACTTGAAGTGAATATAGAGGAGAATGAGGATGATGACCAAGGTCATTGGTACTATGACATTCAATGTTTTACGCGCTTTTTCCATATTTTCAAACTGGCCGGACCAGACAATGGAATAGCCGGCGGGTAAATCCACCTCGTTTTGCACAATTTCCTTGGCATTTTTCACATAGGATCCCACATCAATATCTTTGAGGTCTACGTATACCCAGGCAGTTTGGCGCGAATTTTCACTCTTGATACCGGCTGGGCCTTTATGGATGCTGATATCGGTTAACTGGGCCAGAGGTACCTGGGCCCCTGAAGGGGTGGGAACCAGGACCCTTCGTAATTGTTCAATGTCATCCCGTAGTTCTCTGTTGTATCGCAGATTTACAGGGTAGCGTTCCAGGCCTTCAACCGTAGAGGTAATGTTCATACCACCAATGGCAGTGGAAATAATATCCTGGACATCCTGCACTGAGAGTCCATAACGGGCGATCTCCCGGCGACGGATGGCAAGATCGAGATAATTGCCGCCGGTAACTCGTTCTGAAATTACAGAAAGTGTACCGGGAATGTCCTTGACCACTGCTTCAATATGAGATCCCAATTCTGACAAGGTAGCCAGATCGGGCCCCATGAGCTTAATGCCCACTGGTGTTTTGATCCCGGTAGAAAGCATGTCGATGCGCGTTTTAATGGGCATGGTCCAGGCATTGGTCAAACCGGGGAATTGAATTGCCGCATCAAGATCTGCTGCCAGTTCTTTGATAGTGATATGGCGTTCTTCCGGCAGAATGGCTGGAAGAGAACCTTTCAGCCAATTCGGCCAATTAGAATAGAAACGGTCAATTTTTTTCTTACGCCATTCATGGATTATTTTTCCCTCTTTTTCATCTGGAAAGACAAGATTGAACGGGTGTTTGAGCCAGCCGGGCCAATTGGCAAAGAAACGATCCACCTTGATTATTTCCCGTGTTACTTTGGGCTTCAGGGTAATAGTGGTTTCAATCATCGAAAGGGGAGCCGGATCGGTGGCAGTTTCAGCCCGGCCTATTTTTCCTAAAGTATGGGAAACTTCTGGAAAAGACTGGATAATTTTGTCGGTCTGCTGGAGAATTTCCCGGGCCTTGGTAATGGAGATACCTGGCAGGGTTGTGGGCATGTACAATAAGTCCCCTTCGTTTAAAGGGGGCATGAATTCACTGCCCAGCTGTTTCAAGGGGTATATGGTACCCAGCACAATGAAAAGGGCAATTGCTATGGTTGTTTTTCGTCGGCGAAGGACCATGTGGATTAACGGGCGGTATGTCCTGATGAAGAACCGGTTGAGCAGATTCTGTCCCTCCGGCATGATGCGTTGGGGGACAAGGCAAATAGCAGCAAACAATGAGATGCAGAGGGCGGCGGTAAGACTCCAGTCCGGCAGGATAAAGCCCATGAGGCCACCAGCAATTACCAGGACCGGTGGGCTTGCCAGGGCAACAATCCAGGTCCGTCGTCTTTGCTGTTTGGTGTAAGATTCGGGAAGGGTTTTCTCACGGACAAAAAAAGTCATGAGCACTGGGACAATGGTAATTGCCAGTATGGATGAGGCTGCCATGGCAAAGGTTTTGGTGTAAGCCAGAGGTTTAAATAAACGTCCTGATTGCTCTTGCAGAGTGAAGACCGGCAGGAACGAGACGGTAATGATCAGCAGGCTGAAAAAGAGGGCCGGTCCTACTTCTTTTGCAGACCGGGTAATGATTTCGATGTGAGACTGTTTGCCCTTGTCCCGTTCCAGGTGTTTATGGGCATTTTCTACCAACACCACCGAGGCGTCCACCATGACCCCAATGGCAATGGCAATGCCGCCTAAGCTCATGATATTGGCATTTATTCCAAGTAGATACATGGTCAGGAAGCTCATCAGGATGCCCACCGGCAAGGTGAAAATAGCCACAAAGGCGGAGCGGAAATGCAGGAGGAAAATTATGCAGATCAGGGCAACTACCGAAATTTCTTCAATGAGTTTCGTTTTGAGTGTTTCAATGGCCCGGTGGATCAGGTTGGAACGGTCATAGCCCGTTTCTATTACAACGCCTTCCGGAAGGCCTTTTTCAAGTTCTTTTAATTTGTCTTTGACCCGCTTGATAACTTCTAAGGCATTTTCGCCATATCGCATGACAACAATACCACCGGCGGTTTCTCCCTGGCCGTTCCATTCCAGTATGCCTCGCCGTAGCTCTGGACCGATGGTGATGTCGGCAATGTTTTGGAGCTGTATGGGGGTGCCGTGTTGGTCGACACCCACCACTACTTGCTCAAGATCCTGTCTGGACTGGATATACCCCAGACCACGAATCATGAATTCTGTTTCCCCCATCTCCATGAGCTTGCCGCCCACATCTTGGTTGGAGCGCTTTATGGCCCGTTTGATTTTGGCCAGTGGCAGGTTGTAGGCCAGAAGTTTGGTGGGATCTACTTCAACTTGGTACTGCTTGACAAAACCACCGATGGAAGCCACTTCGGATACACCCGGAACGGCAGTCAGTTCATACCGTAGAAACCAGTCTTGTATGCTGCGCAATTCTTGCAGGTCGTGGTTGCCAGAAGTATCCTGCAGCACATATTCATAGACCCAGCCAACTCCAGTGGCATCCGGACCGAGACTTGGGTTGACTCCGGCGGGTAGACGGCCGGCCACAAAATTCAAATATTCCAGAACTCGGGAGCGGGCCCAGTATATATCCGTACCATCTTCAAAGATTATGTAGACAAAGGAGACACCAAAAAATGAATACCCTCGGACTACCTTGGCGTGGGGCACGGAAAGCATTGCTGTGGTGAGGGGGTAGGTGACCTGGTCTTCCACAACCCTGGGAGCCTGGCCAGGAAAATCGGTTTGGATGATGACCTGCACGTCGGAAAGATCCGGGATGGCATCCAGGGGAGTATTCAGCATGGCCAACACACCACCCACAATAACAAATAAGGTGGTGAGCACGACCATGAAGCGGTTATGTATGGACCATTCTATAATTCGATCGATCATGATAGTTAAGAGCGTTCCTTATTCCATGTCGCTGAAAAAATCGTCTTTTTCTGGAGTAGAATTATTACTATCCATATCGCTGAAGAAGTCATCTTCATCTTGAGTTATTTCAGGTTGAGCCTTTTCTTCGTTTTTGGCCTCAAGCATTTTTTGTACTGCCTCCTTGAGTTTTGATTCCGAATCAAGGAGGAACTGGCCGGAGGTGACCACCTCTTCACCATTGGCAAGTCCGGTGAGGATTTGCGTCATGCCATTGTCCAGCGAGAGCCCCAGAGTTACCTGGCGGGGAGTGAATTTTCCTTGGCCACGGGTGACGAAGACGATATTTCTCTCACCAGAACGGATGATCGCCTCAGAAGGAACAACAATCCCCTCTTTTTTTGGGCTGGTTTTAATCCGGACGTCGGCATACATGTCAGGTTTCAGTTCCAGGTTGGGATTATCAAATTCCAGCCGGATGACCACGTCACGTGTCTTCTTCTGCAGATAGGGGTAGATGTAATTGACCGTGCCGTTAAAAACCTTGCCGGGCATGTATGGCAGGGTCATTTCAGTTTTTTGGCCCAATTCGATCCAAGGTAATTCATATTCAAAAATATGGGCTTCCACCCAGACCCGAGAGAGATCTGCAATACGGTAGAGAAGAGTGCCGGCTTTAACAGAACCACCATCCACGGCATTATTAACAGTGACGACTCCGGAAAAAGGTGAGCGTATGGTAATGTTTTTTTTGGCCTCACCGCTTTTTTCGATTTCTCGAATCTGGTCCATGGGCACATCCCAGTAGAGAAGCCGTTTCAAGGCTGATGACAGGAGGTCATTACTTCGGTTGTCTTTTATCCGGCCGATATTCTTATAGACTTCGAGATATTCTTCTTGGGCGGTAAGGAGCTCAGGTGAGTATATATCGAAAAGTGGGGAGCCATTTTTTACAAACTGGCCAGTGAAATCCACATGGACTTTTTCTATCCAGCCATTGAATTTGGGATTAATCTGGGTTGTGCGTGTTTCATCATAGGTTACATGACCGTATGTGCGAATGGTTCGTTCAAGGGGGATTTTTTGAGCTGTTTTGGTACGGATACCCATGTTTTGTTGGGTTACTGGATCAATTTTAACTTCAACACCGCCAATGACCTCGTCTTCATACACCGGCACCAAGTCCATTCCCATGGCGCTTTTACCCGGTGCGTCATAAATTTCCATGGGATCCATGGGAGCACGCCAGTAGAGGATTTTACGTTCTTCAGATTCCTGGTCAGCGCTGCTACTGTCCTGTTTCATGGGAGTGAGGTCCATTTCACAAATAGGGCAGAGACCTGGCTCCTCGGCAATGATCCATGGATGCATACCACAAGTCCACAAGGGTGTGGCGCTCTCTTGTGGTGTGTCAAGCTCAATAGAGTCTGTGTTGCTGGTAGATTGTCCTGTATTGAGAAGGCCAAGAAAATATGCCGTGACGCCACCCAATATCAGAGTGATAACGGCGGTAATGATGATCAGGCTCAGAGGGTGCCGCGCATATTGTTTTTTCTTTCCTGTCATGATTTTTCTCAATAATATGAATTGGTTAATAGCCTGCTTCAGAAGATTCTGATCTGCCAACGGTGGCTTTCAGTCTGGCCCAGGCAATTCCAAAATCTTTTTCTTTTTTGGCTTTGGTTAAATGGGCCGTAAGCCAGGTGGTATGGGAGGCTATCACGTCGGCAAAGGGTATTTTGCCGGATTCATAACCTCGGGTTACAACTTCCAGAGCAACTTGCGACAAATTGACAATACTCTCTTTGTAAAGAGAGTGTTCCCTTGCTGCACGATCCAGTGTGTACCAAGATTGTTGCACTAAGGTTTTAGTGCTATTTTGGCTTTGTCGCAGAGTTTGTTGCAGGCTGGTGAGTTTTTGTCTCGTCTGCTGTAAATACGCATTATTCAATCCAAACCATGGTCTCTTAGGAAGACCTGCACCACGTTGGATTGCTGGCGTTACTTGAAAACTCTTTTTCATGGCGCCTGATCCAACCTGATTGATCGCCTGGTCAGAAAATCGGGAAATATTTGAGGTGTATGGTGGAAGGATCATGGTCTCCGCCAGAGTGAGCATTCGTTCCATTTTGCCGATGCGGTATTCTAAGCGGCGTATTTCCTGTCGGTAGTCCAAGGCGAGTCTGGTTAATTGGTCTGCAGTGGGAATCTGTATTGCCAGTGTTTTAGGCATAGGAAAACCAACAGGTGTTGTAGGTGGAAGATCCAACACTTCCCTTATTCTTGCCTCCAGCGGTAGACGCTGTTTTTGCAGAGAATGTAGTTCCTCGGCAAGTATTTCTTTTTTGATACGGATGCGGATGACATCCTGAAAACTTGTTCGGCCTGCTTCATAACGGGTTTTAGCCACTGTTTCCAGGCGATGAACAAGGGTGAGCATCTCTTGGGTGATGCGTTGAGCATTGCCGTTATAGTTGAGGTTCCAAAATGTCTCCCGGGCCATGGTGAGTTGCTTGCGAATGGCAATCTGATATGTTTCCCATGCAATTTTGGCCCCTTGATGGGCGATTTCTCCCTTCAGGGCCATTACTCCAGGATAGGGAAAATCTGTTCCGGACATACCTTTCATGGGGCCAATACCCGTCATAAGGCTTTCGGTAAATGCAGAGTATTGCCGAAGTATTTCATCAAGGCCTGTTACCTGGCTATACCCTTCTAATGCTGCCCTGAAACCTGCTTCAGCACCGCGGATTGCAGGACTTCGCAGAAATACAAGTACGTCAAATTCGTGCAAAGGAAAGGGGCTTGATAGAAATGCAGAGACGTGCTCGGTGGACATGGAAACTGGTTTGAGTTTGACTACGTCATCGGGAGTTGGTTGAAAAAAATATTTTCCATTTTTTGTGGTGGAAAGAATTTTTAACCACTGTTCTTTTTGGGCTTGAATATTTGACTTCGCAACTGTGAAGTCATGTGAATCATCACTATTCGTTGCAGATAAAGCAGGCGATTCAGATTTTTCGGCAAGTAAAGGTGCAGGACGATACCCTTCCATTTCCTGTTTTAAATCATGATATGCACAACCTGAGACGAGGAGGGAAAACAAAACAGTAAAAATACATAAAGAGGGATTCATGGTGTTCCCTCTTTGTCTTGAGATATCTGGCCTGTCAGAGTAGTTCCCGTAAGTTGTTCCAGGCGGGCTAAATATTTGCCGGCATCAGCCTGGGCCCGGGCCAGGGAGAGTTGAAAATTATACCAGGTTGAGGTTGCCTCAAGAAAATCTGTGAAACTGGCTTGCCCCTCCTGGAACCACGTTTCGGCTGTTTTCATGGCTTGGGCCGCTTGGGGAATGAGCTGGTCTTTATACAGGGTGAATAACCGTTTTGCATTGTTCAGGCGGAAAAGCGCTTTCTGTATGTTGGCCCTGGACATATTGACTCTATTTTGTTTCATTGCCCTGAACCGTCGTACTTCTGCTTTTGCGGCCCGGTTGCTGCCTGCATTCTTTCCAAACCAAAGAGGGATGGAGAAACCGGCTCTAACGCCCAAGGCATCCTGACCCGCTTCGGCAGGTGGGGTTGTTACATCCGGTTCACCAATTTCAGCATAGAAAATTCCTATCTTGAAATCAGGAAGGAATTTTGCCTGGGCAAGATCTCTGCCTGCTTCAGCTTTAGCGATCCTGGCTTGGGCAATTTGAATTTCATCCTGGTTTTGTTCGGCAATTCGGAATAATTCATTTGCGCTGATGTGAAGCTCTGGAACAGAAATCGGTGATACGGGGCCCAAGGGCGAAGTCGGCTCTCTATTCAACAGAGAGTTTAATTGGGTTTTCTCGGTTTCTTCCAATTCGTCCAACAATAGCATGTCATAGCGAAGTTGGGCGACTTGACTTTGAGCTTTCATGACATCCATCATTGTGGCGCGTTCCAGTCCATGGGCATTTTCAACCACCGCCTGGAGGTGCTCCAGGAGGTCCATTGTATGGCGTGAAATAGTTATGGCCTGTTGGATATAAAGCAACTCATGGAAGGATTGTCGTACTGCAACAGAAACATCCCGAATTGTTTTATCAAGGTTCAGGCGGCTGATTTCTGCTTCCGCTTGCACCATTTTTCCCTTGCTTGATAATTTGCCGGGATAAGGGATGGCTTGGGTGAGGCTCACATTCCAATCTTGAGGGCCCAAGCGAGTTTCAATAGGTGTTGGAAAATAGGTGGCCATGAGTTGTGGATCGGGAAGAGCTGTAGCTGTTTGATATTGCTCTATTGTTTTAGACCATTGTTCTCGGGCGGCAAGGATTGAGGGGTTGTTTTGAACTGCATAGGAGGCCAGGGTGTGGATGTTTGTTTCGCTTTTGAGGGCTTGTTCCAATCTATCAAGAGAAAGGCTTTGGTCCTCTTGTCCTGATGCAGGAGAAGAAAAGAACATGGGGAATATAAGCAAGGCGGGTAGAAAAAAGGCAGCACTGTGGCATGACTCTCTAATTTTCCATAGTGTATTTTGCCAGCTCAAAACGGTGTCCTTGGGTAAGCAATAGTGAGAACTAATGTTTCAGTAACCTTGCAGCGATATGGTTTTTTATATAAATAGAGCAATAGTTATGCCAAGTGATAATGGTGTCCTTCAAAAAAACTACAATAACCTGTGTAGAACTCTAATAATGATACGCACTACATGCTTTTAACGGCAGAACAAGGTGGCTCAATTGATTCTGAAAAGAGTGATATTGATGCTTGGTGTTTATTTGATATGAAGAATATCCTACAGGTGCAATTGAAAATTCTCCAGATTTTTATCTCTGTAGTAGTTTGGTTGGCACATTAATAGGACCGAATTAAGCCTGGTGTTGAATTTTTTTTGTTCAAAAACAAAAATTAATTCATGTTTTTTCCAGCCGTGGCATCAATCACTCAATTTAGTATGTGCAATAACACACAGTATTACAATGTGGTTTGGGAGAGTCAAGCTCCTTTGTTTGTAATCGTTTGATATCTTAGTACATTTTTGCATTAATTGACTATGGTGATTGTACACGTTTTGTCTGTGGGAAAATTGACTCACTGAAGAGGAAATTGTTCGCAACCTGGCAAAATAACAGGATTTTTTCTGATTCAGAAGGCAAGAAAACTTGTCTAATTACTTGACAATTTCTTGAAAAGGGCTGTATATGATGGATTATATGAGCTTTTTCGGTGTTTAATTTGGCAATCTGTCTTGTGAGGCAGAGTAGACTGGGGAGGTGATAAGGGAGGCATGCTAAAGGGGGACTTTGGGCCTGAATATGTGTATGCCCAAATACAGTATTTGAATTGTACTCATAAGAATAAATGACAATAAGTTATCAACTGATGGTTGTTGTCTGTATTAAATATAGAAGTTTAAAATTGTTGTATTGTGTTATCCGGCAAAAGGTCGGATTATTTGAGAGAATTAAAGAATGAACTCTTGGGGGAGAATCAGCATGAAAAAAGTAATTCTCGGAACTGCACTTCTGGCAATGATCGTAGCACCTATGACTGCAGCAGCAGATACGACTCTTTATGGTCGTATGCGCTACTCTTTCTCACTGGTTGATGAAGATGGCGGTGGCGGTGGTGCTGATGGTATCCAGGGGCGCGACAACACTTCTTATCTTGGCGTAAAAGGTACTTATGGCGATAGCCTCAAAGCCTTTTTCAATCTTCAGACAGGCGCACCGGCTGACGGTAACGGTGGTGTGGCCTTGAATCAACGTTTCTATTTTGCAGGTCTTCAAGGTGGTTTTGGTAAACTTGCCTATGGCCTGATGACAAACGTTTATAAAGCACCAGGTGCTAAAATGGATGCATTCTGCCATTTCAGCCATACAAATGCAGCAGGTATGTGGGCTCCCACTGGTGTGACCCATGGCCTGTCTCCAGCAACTAATGGCTTCACCGACAATTCACTCCAGTATGTATCTCCAAGCATTGCCGGGCTGAAACTGGCTGCTGGCGTTTACGTGGAAGACAGCAACGAAGACGATCATGCATATGCTGCTGATCTTTCTTATTCCATCGCAGGCCTCACAGCTGGTGGTGCCATTGCCATGACTGGTGATACTGCGACGTTAACCGGCCTTGGTGTTGATGGTGATGCCTATCGTCTGTATGCCATGTATAAAGCAGATTCCTTTAAAGCCGGCGTATCTTATGAGAACGTAGATACTGGTGGAGTAGATACTAATTACATCTATTTGACTGCCACAGCTATGGTTCCTGCCGCTAACATGGAATTCAGGGCTTCTTTAGGAATGGTTGATGAAGGTGCAGCAGAAGGCGAGAGCCTCAATGTTGGCGCATTCTACAGCATAGCTCCTAACACCAAACTTTTTGCAATACTTGGTTTTGCAACATTGGATTCCGATAGTGATCCTTATTCTTTCTCACTTGGTGCAGAGCATAAGTTCAGCCTGAGCAGCAAATAAGTTCAGCTTGAATTGAGTTAATAAAAAAGCCGGCTGGAGGTTTCTCCAGCCGGCTTTTTTTGTTCGTATTGCAAACCGGGAGACTGATTTTATTTTTTGTTGGGCTTTGGGACAGATTTTTCTCGCCGCTTTGTGGAATTGTTTTAATTATCCAAACTTAAACCACCAGCTGTGCTGGTGAGTCCTAGCTTCGCT
>CAYUCH010000044.1:0-27740 GCA_964443295.1 uncultured Desulfobulbia bacterium
ATGGGTGGCCGGCTTCGCGTGGAATAGGTGGCCGAGATCAGTGGAATACGCAGTATATTATGCCTGGTCTTGGCGGCAGAGCATTGTCTCGGGAAAATGCGCTGGAAACTGCTGATGCCTTGAATCAGATCAACCCAGATTTTATTCGATTGCGTACTTTGGCTGTGCCTGTATCAGCACCTCTTGCAGTGCAGGTTAAAGAGGGTACTTTCGAAAAAATGGGGGAGGTCGATACCGCAAGGGAATTGCTTCTTTTTCTGGAATGCCTAGATGGAATAAACAGCACTGTGAAAAGTGATCATGTGCTGAACCTAATTCTCGAGGTGGACGGTGTGCTTCCTGATTGTAAAGAGACAATGATACAACCAATAAGGGATTTCCTTGCCCTTGATCCCCACGAACAGATGGTTTTTTGTATAGGCAGGAGAACAGGTAGAATTTTACTGCTCAGTGATATGGATATTCCGGCTCGACGTGAGAGTGCCCAGCAAATGAGTTCTGAACTTGGCGCCAATAGGGACAATTTTGATGCGGTAATTGATACACTTATGCGGCGTTTTATTTAGGCAAGGCCTGAATCACCCTTATCGTGCGCTCCATTTGCCAGTTTGACGATTGAGCTTGTAGTCCAGTTGCAAAGTTGAGAGCAGCCTTTTTTTGATGGCTTTACATTGCATTGAAAAGTAAAGAAAAGAGTCATCTTGTTCAACATAGGTAATTTCTGGTTTGGAAAGATCGGAAAGAGCTGACGAAGGGAAGTATTGTTTGAATATTTCTTGGTAATTTTTCTCAAGGTATTTCTTGTGCTCTTCTATTTCTATCGAAAAATTGTTCTCGGTGATTCGGTTTGCTGCTGCATTTTTTGCAGTGGCAAACTCCCTGTCACCTGCCAAGCCGCTTTGATCTATTAACGAAACAATGGCCGCCAGTGAATCATTGGCCTTGGCATATTCTTTTTTCTTGAGGTGTTGAGCAGCGGTAGCTGTCTCTAGGCTGATTTGTGCCACCAGGATCTTCCTGCTGATCATCTCTTGACTGATAGGAAGATCATTACCGGTAGCAACAATCTTGCTTCGTAGTTTTTCCGTCATTTCCAGCTGTTGAACGGCTTCATGCCAATGTTGAGCCTGCAGTTCTGCATTGCCTTTTTCGTACATAACATTGAGTTGGGCAATATCCAGATTTTTCACGAGTTTTTGGGCTTGCTTGGTAAGTTGAGCTTCTGATTGGTCCGCTATGCGAATAGCCTTTTCATAATGAGTAATCGCTTTTGGCCATTGCTTTTTAGAAAAAAACTTGTCAGCCAGTTTGACCTCTGTTAAAAAAGATGCCTTTAAGAGATTGATCTGTATGTCTGACAGGGTAGAGCGCAAAGAGGTCTCAAGCTCATCAGCATTTTTCGGATCCAAATCTTCTCGAATTTCGGTGACCAACTGTATAATGGTCTTGAATTGCGTTTCTGCTGTACTCCACTCTTTGCCAGCCTTCAAGCGTTTACCAATTGCTAGTTGTTCCTGCAGGCGAGCGTTGTTCAACTCTTTACGTACAACATCTTTTGAGATTGGAGCACGTTCGTCTAAAAGTAGTGTTTTATGGGATGCATCAACATATTCTTGCACCGCCTCTGTCCATCTGCCGGCATTGCCAAATGCCTCAGCCTTGGCAAGTCTGTCTTTTATAGCATGATAGGATTCCAGTTCTTGTGGCGAATAATAATGTTCATTAAACAATACATTGCCCCGTAAGCCCTGGATGAATTTTTCTTCGGAGCGTATATCGTTAATTTGTTTTAGCAGACTCATTTTATCTTCTTTGAAGACCAGTCGGACCTTGTCTAGTTGAGCTAAAACTATATCTATTTGTTGGTCAGCTTCCTTAAATTTTCCTTGTTCCAGAAGTGGCCGTACTGTGATCAATTGTTGCATTGCGCCTTCATAATACGACATACTTCTTACATAAAAACTCCCGATACCTCCTGCAAGTACCACAAGAACTATTGTTACAATGGCGATTCTCACCACGGAACTACGTTTAAGTGATGGAAGTTTCGGCAAGTTGAATCTTGGGCGATCATTTGCAGGCTCATCCATTGCATCAGCAGCCGCAGTAATCAACTCGTCAGGGCCAGTATCAGTGGTCGGAGTTTCTCCGTCCTTTTTCTTTTCTGAGCGCCAATTAAGAAGTTCACCCATCACATCTATTGCTCTATCAACAGGTTTTTCAGAAGCGCTAACTGAGCTTTTGGGTGTACTGTCTTTTTTCGTTTTTTCTTGTGGTGTCTTGGTGGAATCCACTGATGTGAGGTCGGATTTATCCAGAGGCAACTTGTCAACATTGGCCTTAGCCCATTCAAGGGCCTCGGGATTAAACGCTTCTTCCTGACTATATAATTGAAAGGTGATAAGCTGGCCGATATGGAGGATCAGACCAGGCAGTGAAGGTGTTTTTTCCCAGTAATCGTCAGTGTAGATAGCATGGGGGCCAAAATCAGGATGAAAAGTTGCTGACACAGCTTTGCAGATGGGAGGAAAAATTGGATAGCCATATGGCAGGTCAATCCATACTGTATGGGTATTTGCGATAGTTTCGTTACCATCTGCCTCTTTCTGTAGGCCTCTGAGTAGATAGGTAACCTCATATGCATGGGGGGGAGAGCCTTGGAAACCTTGCACCTGAATAATGGGCGAAGCTGAAAAACATTGTTGTATTGCTTTATGATCGGCAGCCAATTGGCCGTCTTGTTCTGCCATAACCGAGAATTTTCCTGATTAAGCTGTTATGTATTTCATGTTGAGTTTGGAAAATGTTCTTCTGATAATCGAAGTACTTCAATTAAATTTACCAATGACGCCCGGCTTTATGCAAGAAAAGCTTTTTGGTTTTATAGAGAAAATGTAGAAATTTCTTATTCAGGCCTTATTGTGCTCTCAGCATCAAGGCCAACCATGTTGTAATAAATAAAATAACGGAAATCAGACCGTTCATGGTGAAGAAGGAGAGTTGAATGCGGGATAAGTCTCTTGGATTGACCACAAGATGTTGGTAGAAAAGGGCAGCGCCGGTGAAGAAAATGCCAACATAATATATGGTGTGCAGTTGTTGATGTATGCCGGTGGCCAGGAAAAGGGCAAATGCCAGGACATGAAAGAAGACCGCCAAGCGGAAAGCACCTTGACGTCCAAAACGGGCCGGCATTGAAAAGAGGCCGGTTTGTTTGTCAAAATCAGCATCCTGGCAAGCATACATGGTATCAAAGCCCGCCACCCAGAAAAGCACTGCTAGAGAAAGAAACCAGGGAAACCCCGCCAGACTCCCTTTGACAGCAACAAAACCTCCCAAGGGCGAAAATGCCAAAGCTAGACCGAGAACTACGTGGCAAAGCCAGGTGAACCGTTTGGTCAAGGAATAGAAAAAGGTTAAGCTAAGGGCAAATGGTGCAAGAATAAGGGTTAGTTGGTTGAGCCGATAGCAGGCAAAGAAAAAAAGCAGGGCTGCTAAAATTACCATTGCCCATGCTTCCAAAAGATTGACTTCCTTGGTGACCAATGCTCGATTGGCTGTACGTGGATTGGCCGCGTCAAAGCGAAGATCCACAATACGATTAAAACCCATAGCCGCGGTTCGTGCGCCAACCATCGCCATAACCACCCAAACGAAGGTGAATATGTCTGGAATTCCGCCCTTTGCCAGGAAAGCACCCATAAGGGCGAATGGCATGGCAAAGATGGTATGCTCGAATTTAATCATTTCCAGCAATGTGCGGATTTTTTTAATCACAACTCTCCTCGTTATCTCAGAATCACTTCTTGTGCTTTGTAATTTCTCTTTTTCGACGATCTTTTTGCAACTCTATATTGAAATGCCTTGCCAGCGTTTTGCATCCTGAAGAGGTATATCCAGAAGGTCCGCTAAGCGCTCAGCAAAATGGCGAGCCATTTCAGAGAGGTCTGCTGGCTTGTTATACATGGCAGGCATGGGCGGGCAGATGATCGCTCCAGCTTTATGAGCTTTCAGCATGTTTTCCAGATGAATACCGTTTAAGGGTGTTTCCCGTGTTGCCATGAGGAGGGGCCGACGTTCCTTCAATGTCACATCAGCTGCACGGTGGATAAGATTTCTACCGTTGCCATTGGCAATGGCTGCAAGGCTTCCCATGGTGCAGGGGACAATCACCATGCCAACATATTGACTGGAACCACTGGCCATGGGGGCGGTATAGCTCTCACGCTGGAACCATTTTGTCACACCGGGAAGTTCTTCCGGCGAGATATCCAATTCCAGTTTCAGCACCTTTTCCCCGGCTTCTGAAATGATGCCATGGGCTTCGAATTCAGAGTTTTCAATAATGCGAAGGAATTCCAGGGCAAAAAGACTACCGCTGGCACCGGTGATGGCAACAATGATTTTCTTGAGAGCCATTATTTCACCCCTATGTATAGGTTGACGATTCCCATGGTCAAAGGGCGTGCTGTGGCATCTGAAAAACCTGCCTCTCGCATCATACCCAAGAGTTCTTCTGGTTCATAAAAGGCGGCAATAGAGCTGGCCAGATATTCATATGCTTCTTTATCTCCTGAGACTAACCCCGCTAATTTGGGAAGAATTTTGTTTAGGTAGAAATTGTAAAACGGCTTGAAAAGAGGATTTTGGGGCCGGGAGAATTCCAGGATAAGAAGCTTGCCGCCTGGTTTAATTACTCGGTGCATTTCCTTGAGACCTTGTAGGGTATTGGCAAGATTTCTAACTCCAAAGGCCACGGTGACACCCCAGACACAATTATCCGTTGCCGGGATTAATTCTCCGTCGCCACAGACTGGGAAAATTCGATTCATTCTCTTGTTTTTGGATGAGCCCTTCACACCGGCCACCAGCATGTCCTGGCAAAAATCGATGGCTAGCACCTGTCGTTCTTTAGCCTGACGGGTCAATTCTAAAGAGAGAGGTAGTGTGCCGGCGCAAAGGTCAAGAACCGGGCCGGTTGGAAATTCTTTCAGTTCACGGGTGGTAATCCACCGCCAGTAGCGGTCTACCTGAAAGGAAAGCACAGAGTTCAGGAAGTCATAATCACCACTGATGGAGGAGAATTTTTCTTTTACAAAGTTCTTCTTTTCTTGGCCGGTGCGCATAGTTTTATCCACAAATATTTAAAGGTAAGGCTTCATTGGAAACCTCTCCACGTTTGATGAGAAAATCGAAAAAGAGGTGAAGTCCCTCTTGTTTTTTAGGGCCGAGGTCATATTCAAGCCCTTTGAGATAATTGTAGCAATCTAATTCCGGCATGGGAATTCGTGGAGCCACAAGTTTGCTGATTTTCTCGAGTTCCTGTTGTCCTTCATGGACACAGCGTAGAAGTTCTTGGTGGATGAACACCACATTGTCTGGATCGGTTCGGCAAAATTCTTTTCTCACTGCCCAGACAGCAAAGACAAAAGGCAGGTCTGTATTTTCTTGCCAGACCTCGGCAAGATCTAAAATATAGGGGTAATTCCCTTTTTTAGCTAGATAGAGGGCTTCATCGCCAATGGCCATAATGGCAGAAGGGGTTTTGCTATCCTCCATAATTTCTTCAGATAACGATCCGGTGGCATAGCAGGGATGCGTGCCGATAAAGTCTTCTAGAATGATTTTTACCAGGCTGGCCGAGGTCTGCGATTGAGATGAAAGCAGGACTAATTGGTCCGATAGATTTTCAGGTTTTACCTTGGAGAGTAGCACTACACTTCCCACCGGCCCTGAGGCGCTGATGGACAGGTCGGCCAGCATTTTATATTCACTGCAATGGGCGGCATATTCGTGGGACGAGATAAAACCAAGGTCAATGTCGCCGGCATACAGCATTCTGTTGAGTTGTGCAGGTGTATCTTCAGTAACAATCCATTCCGGATGATTAACCGACCGTTTCCACACTTCATAAAGTGGGGCAGTATTAATAAAATTCACCATGCCGATTCGGGCGGAAGGACTATTGGTCGACATACTATCCCTCCACCCATTTAAGTGTGACGTCTTTCCCAACACTTGTGAGAAAGGTGAAAATATCTTCTCTAGTCAGTGAATTTGGTGTTTCTACGGCCAGAAAACGGCCAGATTTATTAGGGGCAAGCAGGCCGTATTGACAATCATTACCCACGACTTGATTTCCACCATAGGTGGCCATGGAAAAGATGATTGTGGGATCGATCTCTGGCCAATCTTCTCGAAGATATCGCATCTCTTGCCAAATTGACAGGGTTGTATTACTGGCCAGGCTGTCAGTTCCAAGCGCAGGAAGGATGGATCGGCTTATCATTTCAGGCACAGGGGCTTTTCCCACACCAAGGTGGCGATTACTGCCAGGGCATAAACACACTTTAACTTGGTGGTCAGCTATGAGGTCAATGTCATTTTCTTCAAGTTGGACGCAATGTACACAAAGGGTTTGAGAATCAAGCAGCCCTAATTTATTCAAGTAATGCACAGGGCTGGATTTTGGTGTGTCGAATGTGGAAAGATCTAATCCACGTTCAGCCAGAAAATCCACAAAAGGACCGGAGCCATTTTTCAAGAATTCAATTTCCTCTTGAGATTCAGCCGTGTGAATAGAAAAAATACTATTCTGTTGAGATGATCTGTTTTTCAATCGCTTCAGAAGTTCCGGTCCGGTGGAGTAGGGAGCATGGGGGGTGCTGTTTGTATCATCATGCAGGTCTGATAATCGTGACAGCGCATCATCCTGGGGTTTACCTGTCAGCCCCATGAATTCCAAGAGAAAAATAGTTGGCCCATTGTTGTGTTTAATCGAGTTTTGATTCCTCGGATCATTTCCTGTGTCCAGAAGAAAGCCTGTGCCTGATGTGAGCATCATATTCTGGGATTGAGAAATACAATCCTGAAGAACATCAGCTTCAGGTTCGTCTACTCTGAGAGCAAGAAGGTTACGAATCCAGTCTACAAAGTTATCAAATGAAGAAGATTGAATGGTTTCATTGTTTGCCATCCATGAAAGTTCCAGATGGGAATGGCAATTCACAAGCGCAGGTGTGAGGATACAGTTTTCATGGTCAAATACGTCATTGGTGTGACCTGACAAATCCGAATATGACCCAACTTTTCTGATGAGGCCTTTTTCAATGAGCACACCACCATCCTCAAAAAGAGAAAGTTGGTCGTGGCCAGGAAAACCTGTAGCCACCCAAGGGGCTCTGTGTAGAACGCCACTCACGCAGCCTCTCCAACCAAAGTGTAATCCATTCGCCTTTGACAGGGAGTAAAACCGGCACCTTGGACAAGGCTCTCAATTTCTGCTCGTGAAAGGCGAAAGCTCACACCAGCGGCGGCTACCACATTTTCCTCAATCATGGTGGAACCAAAATCATTGGCACCAAAGAATAAAGAAAGTTGGGCTATCTTTGGTCCCTGTGTAACCCAGGAAGCCTGAATATTAGCGACATTATCAAGGTAGATACGGGAGAGAGCCAGCATCTTAAGGTATGAAAATGCCGTGGTTTTTTGAACCTGGGAAAGGGCTGTGTGGTCCGGTTGAAATGGCCAGGGGATAAAGGCAGTAAAGCCGCCGGTTCGATCTTGCAATGAACGGATTCTTTCCAGGTGTTCAAGGCGCTCTTCCATGGTTTCCACATGGCCGAACATCATGGTGGCGGTGGTTCGCATGCCCTGGTTATGGGCTTCCTCCATCACTTCAATCCACGCATCGGCAGAACATTTTTGCGGTGCAATTTCAGTGCGCACTCTGTCGGACAAGATCTCAGCCCCGCCGCCGGGGATGGAATCCAGACCAGCCTTCTGCAATCTCTCTAGTACTTTGGCAACGGATAATTGTGAAAGAGAGGCAAAATGCTGAACTTCCGGGGGAGAAAAGCCATGGATATGAATCCCAAACCCTTTCATGAATTGCAGCATTTCCTCATAAAATTCCAGTGGCAGGTCTGGATGAAGACCCCCTTGAAGGAGAATCTGTGTACCACCAAGTTCCTGGGTTTCAACAATTTTCTGGGAAAGTTCTTCACGGCTTAATAGCGAACCGGACTCATCCCCTGGGGCTTTATAAAAGGCGCAGAATTTACAGCCGGAAATGCAGATGTCCGTGTAATTAATATTACGGTCAACCACATAGGTGACTAAAGGTTCAGGGTGAAGCCGTTTTCGTATAGAATCTGCTAAAAATCCAAGTTGGTACAGGTCACCGTTTTCTGCAAGATACAGGAACTCATCACCATTTATACGCTGACCCAGAAGAATTTTTTCACTGATAGAATTCATGTTTTCCTTCAATATGCCAATTAGTATTCTTTGATTATTTCATAGAGGGTAGTGCGCTCAATGGGAGTTCGGCCGGCCTCGCGAATGAGTCGCAGAAGTTGTTCCTTAGCCATGGCTTGGTCGGTATCAGCCCCAGCCATGTGGGTGATGATTTCTTCTTTTACTGTGCCGTCAATATCGTCGGCGCCAAAGGAAAGGGCAACCTGGGCAAGTTTGGGGCCGATCATAACCCAATAGGCCTTGATGTGTGGAAAATTATCCAGAAAGCAGCGAGCCACGGCAATATTCTTCAGGTCGTCAACCCCATTGGTACGGGAAATAGTATTCATTTCGGTGTTTTTGGGGTGAAAGGCCAGGGGGATGAAGGTGAGGAAACCGTTGGTTTCATCCTGGGCCTCGCGAAGCATGGTCAGATGTTCAACCCGTTCGTCGATTGATTCAATATGTCCATATAGCATTGTGGCATTACTTCTCAGGCCTATTCCATGAGCTGTTTTGGCCACATCCAGCCATCCTTCACCGGAGAGTTTTTTCTCGCAGGTCAGTTCGCGAATTCGTGGACTGAATACTTCAGCACCGCCACCAGGAATTGAGCCAAGGCCAGCTTTGACAAGGTCCTTAAGGGTTTCTTCCACTGTTTGCTTGGCCAGGTCTGCAAGGTGGAATATCTCAACACAGGTAAAAGCTTGAATGTGCACATCAGGCCGAACCGACTTAATAGCTTTCAGCATGTCAGTATAGTAGCTGTATGGTAAGTCAGGATGAATGCCCCCCACGACATGAATTTCAGTAATGGGTTCATCAAGCCGGTCTTTCACCTTTTGTGCCACATCTTCAATGTTCATTTCATATGCCTGGTCTGAAGATTTATCCTTGCCAAAGGCACAAAACTTACAGAGGTTGGTACATATGTTTGAATAATTGATGTGTTGGTTGTAGATGAAATATGCCTTGTCACCGTTGATGCGTTCCCGGACAATATTAGCGAGATAGCCCACCGCCAGGAGATTGTCGCATTCATAAAGCTTTTTAGCATCAAGAGGAGTGAGACGTTCTGCTGAAATGATTTTTTCATGAATTTCACCGAGACCGGCGGCAGTAATTAATGCTTCCATTGTTCTCTCCAAGCTAAGGGCAGAGCCCTTTTTGTAATATAGCAATTATATTTTCGATTTGATCGTAGGGGCTGGCACCAGGGAAATCCACCACCTTTTTTCCTTTTGTTTTATTCTGAGCAGCATACGTCTCCATGAATCGGTCAAGCATGCTTTCCACGCAAAAAATAATAGTCGAACATGATTGGTCTGATCTGATTTTCCCGGCCTCTTGTGCTTGTTGACAGAGAGCCCCAAAATATTCTTTAGAAAAAAGGCGGACTTTTTGTAAAAGTTCTACTCGCTTTGGTGTTTCTTGTTCTAGCTGCAGCCGGAGATAGATCTGGTAATATTCCGGATAGTGATCAATGAATTTCAGACCTGCTTTAATGGTTTGGTCTACTTGTTTGAAAAAATCGTTTTCAGGCTCTGTGTTAACGGAGTCTTTAAGTATTTTTTTTACAAGGCCTGTAAAGCGGTGAAAAATAAAGAGATAAAGCGCTTCTTTATTTTCGAAATATTGATACAGAGATCCTTTGGCAATACCGAGCTTTTTGACCAGCGTGTTGAGACTGGCTCTGCGGTAGCCGTGGACAGCAAACTCGTGAACGGCTTCAGAAATTATTCTGTTCTGCTTGGCAGCTGGTAAATTTTCAAAGGTAATTTTGGGTTTCATTATCTGTCCTATTATGACCGGGTGGTCATAATAGGTGGGTAGGAAGAAAATTACAATATTTATTTATAGGGTTGTGGGTATAAAAGGGGAAAAAGCATAGTAGGCAATTAAAATGCTATAAAATATGCTTGCTGTTTTATGCGTTTTGTCAGATATTTATCTGGTTCTGTCATTCTCCTTTACAGGTTTTTATCCGACACGGAATTGCATTCATTATGGTAAAACCAAGATGGTATGAAAAATATCTCCCTTTTGTGGCGCAAAGTCCGGAAAAACAATTTGTCTGGCTCAAGCGTGAACTACTGCGTTCAATTAAGGATCAGAGAAGTGGGCGAAGTCTGACTCTGGAAGAAATACAACCCTATGTGAGATTATTCCTTGAAGACGATGATATTGAGAGAAGAAGAGAGCTGACATCCCTGTTGAAGGATCTAGATTCTGAAACAGTTGGCCAAATGTTGCGGGCCGCTGATATTTATGATGCTACAACTTTATTTGGGCTATTGGCTCAGCCCGATGTCGACCATGTACAAATTGTTTTGTTAAAAGAGCCTCCATCCCATGAGAAAAAGCCACATATGATAACAGATAAGCTATTCCTTGCAGTGCATAATAAAGCGTCTGAGGTGATGGAGTCGGCGGTAGAGTCTATGAATAAAACAGGAGAGACTTCAAAGCAATTTGATGAGGCATATACCCGATTTAAGGAGATGCTGATGGATGAAGAAGTTTTGAGTCTGCTCTTTCCAAAGGCAAAGGCCTAGGAGACTATCCAAATTAGATCTCGGACAGCCTCCTATTGGCTATGAGTCAGGCGGGTTTTTTTATCTGCCAGCCATGGCTCGCTTGGAAGCCTTCAATGGATTTACTTTTACTTTTACTACAAGAGTTTCAGGTTTCTTGTGGGTGGCAAAATTACATATGCCTAGTTTCCATTTAGCCTGGGGACTGATGTAGGTCTTGCAGTAATTAACAGAATCAGCGGCAATAATTCTTTCGCAACCTTCGCATTGATCGATGACAGGCTTGAAAAGGCCGCTGGAATATTTTTTGGTTGAAATTGTCTGTGTGTCTGCCATGATGAACTCCTTAATGTGCCCCTATTGAGCATTACGTCCAAGGTGTACTCTAATGAACAGCTTGGCTTGCTGTTAAAAGAAATAGTGTTTCATTAATTTGAGTCGTTTAATAATTATGAATTAACAGGACTAAATTTTATATCCTAAAAAAGCTTCTCTAATTAAAAAAAATTTTGCTTAATGTCAATTAAAATCAATGAAATGAAAGATTATTTTTTTAAAAGTGGATGATGCAATTTTTTCTTACGTGGCATTTTAGATCAATTTTTCATCAAAGAAAGATAAATTATGATAAATGCAGCATAATTCATGACAATACACTATTGTGTTTAGAAAAATCTCTGATATATTACTTAGTTGTCAGGATTTCCCACCTTCTTTTTTGAGGAGAAAGGTTTATGCCCATTTATATTTGGAAAGGTGTTAACTCTTATGGCGAAAAGCGTAAGGGGAAATTTGAGGCTCCTGAAGAACAGGCTGTTCACGCACATCTGAAGAAAATGCGTATCACCCCTTCCTCGGTGAAGGAGGCCCCCAAGGATCTCTTAGAAGATATTCCAATTTTCCGACCTAAAGTGACTGGGAAAGATGTAGTTATTTTTACCCGTCAACTTTCCACTATGATTGATGCCGGTTTGCCCTTGGTGCAAAGCTTAGAAATCTTGGGTAAGCAAATGGAAAATCCAACCTTTAAAAAACTACTCATCGAAGTTCGTCTTGATGTCGAGTCTGGCTCGACCATGGCAGAAGCCATGAAAAAGCATCCTGATATTTTTGACAACCTTTATACCAATATGGTGGATGCTGGTGAAGTCGGTGGTATTCTGGATACAATTCTTTCCAGGCTCGCTGGATTCATGGAAAAGGCAATGGCTCTTCAGAGAAAGGTTAAAGGTGCCATGACATATCCGGTTATCTGTCTGGCAATTTGTTTACTCGTAATGGTTGTCATGCTTGTCTTTGTTGTGCCGGTATTTGAAAAAATGTTTGCTGATTTTGGTTCTGCCCTGCCTGCTCCCACTGCCATGGTAGTGGCAATGAGTGCGTTTTTGAAGACTAAATTCCATATGATTATTGGTGGAGTTTTTGTTGTAGTTTTTGTTTTTAAGAAGATTTATAAAACAGAAAAAGGTCGACTACGTATCGATGGGTTAATGCTTCAGTTGCCTATAATTGGTCCTTTGGTCCGTAGAGTAGCCGTGGCTCGTTTTACGAGGACTATGGGGACTATGTTGCAATCCGGCGTGCCGATTCTAGAGGCTCTCAGTGTTGTAGCACGAACTTCTGGAAATAAGGTTGTTGAGCAGGCTGTATATCGAGTTGTTGATGCAATCAGTGAAGGTCGTGCCATCGCAGAACCCCTTGAAGAAACTGGGGTGTTTCCTGGTATGGTTGTCCAGATGATCAATGTCGGCGAATCAACCGGTGCCTTGGATGCCATGCTTGAAAAAATAGCTGATTTTTACGACGAGGAAGTTGACCAAGCTGTTGAAAATTTAACCTCTGCAATCGAGCCACTCATGATGGTTGTACTAGGTGGGATGATTGGTGGATTGGTAATTGCCATGTATCTTCCGATATTCAAAATCGGTGAGGCTGTTGGTCATTAAGTTTTTTCAATTTGAGAGGGAATAATGGGTGAGATAATAGGAGTCATTGGCCGGGAAGTTCTGGATTCCAGAGGAAATCCTACAGTTGAAGTAGAAGTATTTCTTGATAGTGGAATCACTGGAAGTGCTCTAGTTCCTTCCGGTGCTTCGACAGGTAAGAGAGAAGCCTTGGAACTACGAGATAAAGGACGAAAGCGTTACCTCGGTAAAGGTGTACAAAAAGCTGTTGCTAATATTAACGACAAAATTGGTCCGACGCTTGTTGGCTTTGAATCCACTCAACAAGTAGGCCTTGACCAGGCGATGCTTGACCTCGACGGCACTGCCAATAAGAAAAAGCTTGGAGCAAATGCCATTTTAGGAGTTTCAATGGCGGTAGCTCGAGCATCTGCAGCTGAGGTCGGTCTTCCTCTCTATGCCTACATGGGAGGAGTAAATGCCAAAGTACTGCCTGTACCGATGATGAATGTTTTGAACGGTGGGGCCCACGCTGATAATAATGTGGACATCCAAGAGTTCATGGTGATGCCTGCAGGCGCCCCGAACTTTACCGAAGCCTTACGTATGGGAGTAGAAGTATTCCATAATTTGAAAGCTGTGTTAAAAAAAGCTGGACATCAAACTGCTGTTGGCGACGAAGGTGGCTTTGCTCCAAATTTGCGTTCTAATGAAGAGGCAATGGAATCTCTCCTAGAAGCCATTACCAAGGCTGGATATGCCCCAGGGAAAGACCTCTTTATTGCTCTTGATGTTGCTGCCAGTGAACTTTACAATGCTAAAACAAAAAAATATGTTCTGGCTGCGGAAAAGAAAAAGAATAAAACAGTTGATGATTTAATCCGTTTCTACACTGATTGGGTTAAGAAATATCCTCTTGTTTCCATTGAAGACGGATTAGATGAAAGTGATTGGAAGGGGTGGAAAAAATTAACCACTAAATTAGGGGACAAGGTACAGTTGGTAGGAGATGATATTTTTGTTACCAACACACAAATTTTGCAGAAAGGTATTAACGAGTCCACTGCAAATTCTATCCTCATTAAGTTGAATCAAATCGGTACACTGACCGAAACAATAGATGCGGTGGATATGGCACATAGGGCTGGGTATACCTCAATTATTTCTCATCGTTCTGGTGAAACAGAGGATACCACCATTGCTGACCTCGCCGTTGCACTCAATACCGGACAGATAAAAACCGGAGCACCTTCAAGAACCGATCGAGTTGCAAAATATAACCAACTTTTGCGAATTGAAGAGGAACTTGGTTCTGCTGGCAGATACGCAGGAAAGAATGCTTTTCGATTTCTTTCTTGACAAATGGTAGTGATTTTGGTTTGTTACGTTACATCTGAAAATTGTTTTTGCAAGGATGGTGAAGTATGACCCTGACAAAAGCTGATCTGGTTCAGAAAGTTTATCAAAGCCACGATTTGACCAAATCTCAAGCCACTGATGCAGTAAAAGCATTTTTAAAAGTTTCAAAAGACTGTCTTGAAAAAGGTGAAGATCTTTTGATCAGTGGATTTGGTAAATTTAATGTCAAAGATAAGAGAGCACGTCGTGGGAGAAACCCTCAGACTGGTGAAGAGCTTATTCTTTCTGAAAGAAAGGTCATAACCTTCAAACCATCCGGTATCTTAAGACATCGGATTAATAACGGCAAATAAACTATTCGAAAGGATTGTTTATTTCTTGGTTGATAGGCTGCTATTACCAAGTAAAATAAAAACTATTTAAAGGACGGGTCGTTTTCCTCTGGGAATCTACTCGTCTTTTTTTTTAGTAGCAATTCAGAATCAAGAAATATCCAGTACAATCTTTATAGGACGTTTTTATTTTGACAGAAGAAAAGCAAGAGAATAAAAGAGGAAAAAGGCTGTCTGAGCTTGTCGACATGGTTGGTGGAGAGCTTCTTGGTGACTCTGATCCATTCATTATAGGTGTTACAGATTTACACGTGGGTGGCGAGGGGTATCTTGTCCTAGTGAACCAGCCATCTGGTGAAAAAACTACTCTTACTTCCGCATCTGCTTATGTTATTCCGCAGTCAACAGAAATCTGTGTACAACCAGCAATACGCTGTAAAAATCCAGTATTGGCTTTTTCCCTTATTCATCAATATTTCCTTGCACAAAGTTCTTTCAATGCGTCAATTCACCCAACCGCTATTATTGGCCAGAATTGTACCATTCCGAAAAACGTTTGTATTGCTGCTGGTGTTGTAATCGGAAATAACGTGAACCTCGGCGAAAAGGTAATTCTACATGCTGGAGTTATTCTAGAAGACGCTGTCTCAATTGGCGAGGAGAGCGAAATATTTGGAAACGTCACGATTAATAGAGAGTGTCTCATTGGAGATAGGGTAATTATTCACAGTGGAACAGTGATTGGAAGTGACGGGTTTGGTTTTGCGACAAACATGGAAAATGGAAACCATATAAAGCGCCCTCATGTAGGAATAGTTCAAATTGATGATGATGTTGAAATTGGTTCTAATACGAGTATTGATCGAGGAACATTTGGTAAAACTCATATTAAAAAAGGAACTAAAATTGATAACCTTGTACAAATAGCCCATAACTGTGTTATCGGAAAGCATTGTCTCATTGCCGGGCAAGCTGGTTTGGCAGGGAGTGCAACTCTTGGAAATAATGTTATTTTAGCTGGGCAAGTGGCAGTAAAAGACCATGTTACAGTGGGTGACGGTGCTATTGTGGCAGCAAAGTCAGGTGTGACAAGAGATGTTGAAGCCGGTGAAATAGTGGCAGGAATGCCGACTATACCATTAAGGACTTGGCGAAGGGCAATGGTTGGTTTTAAAGAACTACCTGCGTTAATTCGAGACATAAGACGGTTAAAGAAAAATATTGAAGAATAAGAAGGGCATTGTCGGTTTATAGCACTGATTCTATGGGCAAAATCATAGTTATTGTATATTGAGTTGATGTCTATCTTTACTAAGGAGAAAAAATGTCTTCGGAAGATAATCAAAAATATATTTCTGAGATTTTGGAATTATTACCACATCGTTATCCAATGTTGTTAGTTGATAGGATATTGAAGGTGAAACCAGGTGAAAGTATAAAAGCACTCAAAAATGTCACCATGAATGAACAGTTTTTTCAGGGGCATTTTCCAGTAGAACCTGTTATGCCAGGTGTTTTAATTCTTGAAGGTTTGGCACAGGCTGGGGCCTTGCTTGCATATCTTACAGAGCCAGAAAAAGTAGGGAAGAGTTTGGTCTATTTTGCTGGTCTTGATGGAGTGCGCTTTCGTCGAAAAGTTGTCCCAGGCGATCAACTCATTTTTGAAGTGACCTTTATAAAACGGAAGACGAAGATATATAAGTTGTCAGGCAGGGCTTATGTAGATGATGAATTGGCTGCAGAAGCAGAGTTACTCGCTACGATTCAATAATGAGCGTCTTTATGGTTTAGTCATCTGAGGATGACAACTTAAATACTGCTCATTTTAATTAAACCAATATTGGGACGCATAGTTTCCAACACAACGTACTTAGTTACACGGAACATTTTATGAATATACATCCAACTGCGGTTGTTGATCCAAAGGCTGACATAGACTCTGAAGTTTCGATTGGTCCATATGCTGTTATTGAGGAAGGAGTGCAAATCGGTACTGGTTGTGAAATTGGAGCTCATGCAATTCTTGCAGGTAATACAACCATAGGAAAAAATAATCGAATAGCACCGTTCTCTCATATAGGTGGTCCTCCACAAGATATAAAATACAGGAATGAAAAGACCAAACTGGAGATAGGGGACAACAATATAATCAGAGAATATGTTTCCATTCATCGTGGTACACCAAGTGGCCATGGCGTGACTACTATTGGAAACGACAATATGATTATGGCGTATTGTCATATTGCCCACGATTGTATTATCGGTAATTCTGTTGTTATGGCTAATGCTGCCACACTTGGCGGGCATGTCGAAGTTGCTGACCGAGCAACTCTTGGTGGACTAGCAGCAATTCATCAATTTTCACGTATCGGTACTTTTGCCTTCATCGGCGGACATTCCGGCATTAGTAAAGACGTCCCGCCATTTGTTGTGACTGCAGGAACAAGAAATCAGATGCGTATTTCCGGCATTAACAAGATAGGATTGCGTCGGAACGGCTACGATGTCACCACTATTAAAAAACTTGAAAAGGCTTTCCGAATTTTGTTTAGAACACCGGACTTGCTCCTCAAAGATGCCTTGAAAAAGACAATTGATGAACTGCCTGACAGTGATTCAGTCACCCACCTCGTTCAGTTTATTAAAGCCTCTAAGCGTGGAATTGTACGGATCTGGGAAGATGAGTGAAAAAATAGGCATTATTGCCGGAGGCGGACAATTTCCCCTCCTTTTTGCAGAAGCTGCACGTAAAGCTGGAAAAGAGGTAATTGTTGTTGCCAATGAAGGAGAGGCCTGGCCTGAGATTGGTGATGTTGCTGATCGGTTGTATTGGGTGAAACTTGGCCAGCTCGGTAAAATTATAAAATATTTTAAAAAAGAATCAGTTCGACAAACCGTCTTGCTGGGAACCATCACAAAAACCAGAATTTTTCGAGATATTCTTCCAGACCTGAAAGGAATAACACTTTGGAATAAAATTAATGTAAAACAGGATGATGCCATTTTGCGAGCTGTCGCCGATGCTCTTGAAAAAGATGGTATTAAGGTCGTAGAATCCACTTTGTACCTGGAACATCTTCTTTTTCCAGAAGGTGTCTTAACTAAAAAGAAACCATCTGGTTCCCAAATAAAGGATATAGCCTTTGGCTGGCGTATAGCCAGGTCCGTTGGTGCGCTCGATATAGGTCAATGCGTGGTTGTGAGAGACGGAACTGTCCTGGCTGTTGAAGCCATTGAAGGTACAGATGAAACCATTAAACGCGGTGGTAATTTGGGGAAAGAGAAGAGCGTCGTTATTAAGGTGAAAAAGCCTACTCAGGATTTTCGTTTTGACTTACCTGCCATAGGCATAGCAACCATTGATAGCATGACCAGTGTGGGTTGCTCACTTCTTGTAGTTGAGACTGGCCAGGCACTTCTCTTTGATCGTGAAGCTGTAGTAAAAAAAGCCAATGATGCCGGCATTGTTGTTATTGGTGTTTCAGAAAACTCTGACGGTTCCTTGGTGTATTAATTGCCATGCAGGCAATGATATTGGCAGCAGGGCTGGGAACACGACTTCGGCCCTATTCTACTTTACGTCCCAAACCTCTCTTTCCAGTTCTTAATAGTCCATTACTCCTTAATACCATCCAACAACTTCGTAATTCTGGTTGTCAGCAAATGGTGATAAATGCCTTTCACTTAGGTGATCAGATTGCTGATCTTGTTAAAGATGAAGCGGATATTATCTTCCAAAAGGAAGAGGTACTCCTTGGCACAGGAGGAGGTTTAAAGCAAGCCCAACAACATTTTTCATCCGAGCCTGTTCTTGTTGTTAATGGTGATATTTGTCATTCAATTGATTTGAAAATGATTATAGACCAGCACAAACTTAATCAAAGTAGATCTCCTGTGAGTCTCGTGTTGCATGATCATGAGCGATTTAATTCAGTAGCTGTAGATTCATCCCAGAGGATAGTTTCATTTGATAAGAAACAGGCTATTAAAAGTAGTCAAAGAAGATTGGCTTTTACCGGTATTCATGTCATTGAGCCCAAAGTATTGGACGCAATACCATCAGGGCTTTTTTATAATATAATTGATTGTTATGTTGGACGTATCCAAAAAGGTATTCCAATAAACGCCATTGAAGTAGATGGTCATTATTGGACAGATATGGGCACTCCGGCGGATTACCTGAAAATGCACGAGTATTTTTTAGCTCACTCTCAGGAAGGCTATAGCCTGGATTTACCAAAGAAGACAACTTTTCTCACCCATGACTCATCTCAGATTGGTAAAGATGTGGTGTTCAATGACTGGGTTTGTATAGGGGATGGCGCAAAGATTGGTCATGGCGCTGATCTTTCCAGAGTTGTTGTTTGGGGTGGTGCCAGTGTACCTGAAGGTGCCACATTGCGAGATACAATCATCTCATGAGTTCATTATTCTATTCTTCTGAAGAAGTTAAAATAATACACGCCCTCATTGCAGATGGTGAGAGCACACCAGGGCCAGGTGCAGAGGTTCTTCAGGGAGATGGTTCTGCACGTCGATTTTTTAGATTACTTCCTGTTGAAGAAGTCTCTTGGCCGTCAGAGCAACACTCGTTAATTGCAGCCCTTCCACCTTTGGATGATAATGCTGGACTAGCTGAGGCATTGGCCAGTTTCAATATTGGCATGCATCTTTATCATAAAAATGTCCCCGTTCCGAAATTATATGGTTTTGATCCAGCTTGCGGAATGCTCCTATTTGAAGACTTGGGAGATATCCATTTACATACTTTTGTTAAGCAGCATAACATTGTCGATTCCATGGACTGGTATGAAAAGACACTGGACGAATTGATTCATTTTCAAGTTGAGGGGCGACACGATTTTTGTACGCAATGGTGTCATGATACAAAAAGGTATGATATGCGACTCATGCTGGAACGAGAATCCGGATATTTTGTCCAGCGCTTCTGGCAGGGGTATCTAAAACAAGAAAATATCCCTGAAGGGCTTTGGGATGAATTTAAGATGCTTGCCGGTCACGCCGCTCTCGTACCCAATGATTATCTGCTGCATCGTGATTTTCAAAGTCGTAATATCATGATCCACCAGAAGACTCTGCGAATAATTGATTTTCAAGGAGCACGTCTTGGTCCTTTAGCCTATGATGTTTCAGCTCTTCTCTTGGATCCATACGTCAATTTGGAAGAAGATATTCACAATCATTTATTGGAAGTGTATATTGAAAAGGCATTAAAAAAGATTTCCCTTGACCGACATAGTTTTCTCAAAGATTATTATTATATTGCCTTACAAAGAAACCTGCAGATTTTGGGGGCCTTCGGCTACTTAACCTTGGTGGGTGGAAAAGTATTTTTCCATCAATTTATCGATCCTGCTTTAGCCTCGCTTCGTTGGCTGCTGAGACAACCGGCTGGAAATGAATTCCCGATTCTTATGCGTTTAGTAGATAAAGCCTCTGAGCACATGCTCAACAAAACACAGATAGTTAATATGGATGTTCAATATGAGTAACAAAAAACCGATTGTGGCATTAATTGGACGGCCAAACGTCGGTAAATCTTCATTGTTCAATCGCCTTGCCAAAAAAAAGAAGGCAATAGTTGACCCAACTCCTGGGGTAACTCGAGATCGGCATTATGAAAATGTGACCTGGGATGAGCGAGAATTTTTATTGGTTGATACCGGAGGATTGGAAAGTGACCATGAAGATTCCATGACTGGTCTTATTCAAAATCAGACGTTATTGGCCATTGAAGAAGCAGATATAATTGTATTTCTCCTTGATGGTAAAGAGGGTCTTTCCACAGAAGATTATCGGGTAACGGAAATGCTGCGCCGCAGCGATAAGCCTGTCTATTATGTGGTTAATAAAGTGGATGGTCCGGAACTTGAAGAGAAGTTGTTACCACAGTTTTATGAAATTGGTGCCGATTCACTCTGGCCTGTTTCAGCAGCCCATGGGTATGGTCTCAACACTTTTTTAGCTCACCTCGTCCAAAAGTTTGAAATTTTTGAAGATGATGGAAGTGGCGATGATGACGTAATTCGAGTTGCTGTTTTGGGAAGGCCCAATGTTGGCAAGTCTTCTCTGGTAAATCGTCTTTTGGGGCAGGACCGCATGGTTGTCTCAAGTGTTCCAGGAACGACCCGAGATGCGGTAGATTCATTATGTGAACATAAAAGTGGTAAATATCTTCTTATTGATACTGCTGGAATACGGAGAAAAGGCAAGGTCCGCGAAAAACTAGAAAAATTTTCTGTGCTTGGAGCACTTGGAACCCTTGAGCGATGTGATGTCGTCTTGATTCTTATTGATGCCAAGGAAGGTATTACCGAGCAAGACACCAAGGTCATTGGATATTGCCAGGAGAGGGGACGGGCATGTTTGGTATTGCTCAATAAGTGGGATTTGGTAAAAGATGATAAGCGTTGGAAAAAATATCTGGCCGATGAAGTGGAGCGCTCTACACGGTTTATTGGATTTGCTCCTACCATGAATATTTCCGCTCTTACCGGTATGGGTGTTAAAAAAATCTTTTCTGAAGTAAAATCGACCTATAAACAGTATTGCTTAGAATTTACCACTAATAGGCTCAATAAAATTTTGCAGGAGGCAGTTGCGGATCATTCTCCTTCACTACATCGTGGTAAAAGGATTAAACTTTATTATACAACACAGGTTGCAACGAAACCGCCAACCTTTATTATTTTTGCAAACTATCCAAAAGGAGTTCATTTTTCCTATTTTCGTTTTCTTGTAAACAGATATCGTGAAGGTTTAGGATTAGACAAGTCACCATTACGAATCTTTTTAAGGGAGAGGGAAAGAAAAAAATATGGCTGAGAAGCAACAGTCTTCTTTCGTATCATTCCTCAGGTCCAGTGAGGAAGAATTGTTCCATAATTTTATGTCATTGGTCGATAGAGCCCAGTTTACTATTGATCCCAATATGGCTGAATTATGGCGGTGTGTCATTCATGAAATGCTGCAGGCATTTGTAAAGTGGCATGATACACATGAAGACGAACTTGTGGAAACAGCGGATTTTCTAAAAAGTGAATATCCACGCAAGCTAGGAATACGCATTGCAGAAAAAGGTCGTGAAGCCGGAGAAGGTTTTGGGGCCTTTTTTTCTTTATTTAAGCTTGTGCGTCAGACTTTTGTTGCCTTTTTTCAAGACTCTATTGCCGGCAGTAAATCAAAGCAACAGTATCTCATTATAATCCTGGCAATATTTGATGCTGTTGAAGTCACTATTTCAAGTCGGTGGCATCAGGTTGACTCAGCACATATCATGAAGGAGTTGCGGCGTTCCCGCTATAGCCTTCTTCACGAAAAGCGGCGATATTTTATTGTTTTTCAACGAATGGCAGAACCGGCTTTTGTGGTCGATGATAAATTGCGGCTTCTCGATGTCAATCAAGCCTTTGAACGATTTTTTGGAATAAAAGGCAGAGATATGCTCAACACAGGTTGTTGCTCGCTGCTTGGACAAGATGCCTGCAAGGCCTGTGCTCTTGAGCAGGCTTACAAGAATCAATCCTCTTTTTCAAATATTGAAGTGGATATACCGGTAAAAGGGGAAAATAAGACTGTATTGATGAATGGCACATTTCTAGGTGACATTAACCAGGAATTCCCAGGCATTCTCGTAATCTTAAAGGATATTACTGAAAAGAAGGCAATAGAGAGGGCACTTTTAACCTCTGAGGAGAAGTATCGTTCACTTGTGGAAAATGTGCCTGATGCCGTATGGCGGGCAGATCAAACAGGGAGTCTTCGATTTATTAGTCCAAACATCACCAAGATCTGTGGATACCCACCGATGGATTTTATGGAACGCGGTCTCACAGGCTCTCCTTTCATCCATCCGAGTGATGCAGAAATTGTTCTATCCAAGTTTAAACAGTTTTTTCTTGCTGCTGGCGAAGCTGATGGAGCAGCTCAGGACGAAGCAGATGTGAAGGCGAATAGCTTTGATGTGCGATATCGTTTCCTGACGCCTGATAACGGCTGGATATGGCTTCATGACCGTGCTGGCCCACCATACATCAAAGATGGTGTGTGGTGCGCTGATGGGGTTGTCTCCGACATAACTGCTCTTAAAAAAGTTGAAGAGGAGTTGGAACGTCACAGGTCAAATCTTTCTGAACTGGTTGATGAAAAAATTGCTCAGTTACGCACCTCCAATGAAAAATTAATGCAAGAAGTGGCGGAGCGTAAAAAAGCAGAAAAGGAACTCACTCAGCTGGCAGGTCAACTCCAACGCTCTAATAGAGAATTGGAGCAATTTGCCCATGTTGCATCCCATGATCTTAAAGAACCATTACTCATAATAGTTGCTTTTTGTGAAAGGCTGATGGGTCGATGCTACCTTGATCTTGATCAAAAAGGCCGCACATATCTTGATAGAATCAAAAAATCTGCCCATAAAATGCAGGCGCTCATTGATGATATTTTAGAGCTTTCGCGAATATCACAAAGTAAGCGTGCATTTGAAATAATTGACTTGAACTCACTTCTTCAGGAACTTGTGGAAGATTTCGAAGAAAAGATGAGTAAAGAACATGGTGATATTCGCGTAAGTATATTACATGAACTTGAAGGTGATCGTGTCCAGGTAAGACAACTCTTTCAAAATATAATTTCCAATGCCCTTAAATTTAGAAAAGAAAACCGGAACCCGCTTATTCAAATTAAAAGCCGGCTTTTAGATAATGGAATCTGTGAAATTACCGTTGAAGATAATGGTATTGGTATAAATGAAAAAAATATATGCAGGATATTTAATCCCTTTGTCAGACTGCACAGCTACAATCAATACGAAGGTACCGGCATCGGCCTTGCCACCTGTTCCTCAATTGCTCTCAGACATGGAGGCGAAATTACCGCACGTTCAACTCCTGGTAAGGGGACCGTATTTGTGGTCCGGATACCTCAATGTCAACAAACAAATGACAGGTGATCTATGGTTTTGGCGTGCAAAGGACGTCAGCCAAAGATTTCCATGACTTTTCAAGTTCTTCTCTATTGATAAACTCTATAGCCAGCGATAGTGTATCTCTCTCAAAATTATCAGCATGCGAAAGGCGAACGTGTTTGGGGAGATTGAGTTTGGCTGAGAATTGCCGGAAGGACTTCTCAGCTTCTGTCAAACGTGGAGAAAGAGCCCTGACTAAGTAGGCCATAAGGTTGGCAGTTTTCTGCGGGATATTTGCCTCTTTGTGTTGGATTATATTTTTAATATCATCGTCAGCTAATATTTTGTGAATTGCGACTTCCTGCCTGGCCGCCAACTCGCGGCAGGAGAATACAAACTTCTTCTGATTACTTGCTGAGAGGGAGAGATAATCAATCACTTCAAAGAGGCTCAAACGATCAACAAAAGACATGCCCGCAAGTTCAAAAGCAATATTTTCAAGGAGATTTCCGGCATGTAATGACAGAAGTAGAGAGTCTTCCAGTTGAGCAATCGTACAATAGCGTTTGAGTATCCTTGCCTCCGGCCGTATATCCAACAAGGGTAAAAAAGTTAAACACGCATCCTCTGAACCAGACCATTGAGATATTTTTTGACAGAAGGTCGCTAATTCGGTTGTGCTCAACTTCCTTCGTATTTTTTTTTCCTCCACGGCAATAATCAGTGCTTCTTGATCGGAGATGTCACGGGGCAAGGTTTGAACTGCTAGTTGATTAACTTTTAATTCATTAATCGCAGCCAAGACACGTTGTCTACCACTTACTATCTGGTATGAGCCGTTTTGGTTCAACTTGAAAATTGGTGGATGAAGGATACCATTGGCAGCTATTGACTTCCGTAAAGAGGGGGAGATTTCATTATAAGGCGGGTGAAGGCAAAAGGTGTCGTCATCAATGTCAAGTTGAGCAAGGAGTACTTTGGTAAATTGTAGTTGAATTGGCTGGGTTGATATTGGCATTATTATTCTCAGTCTTTGGTTTATAAGTACATATAGTCCGGAAACAATATGGAGTACAAGTTCAGCACAACATAGATGCCCGATATGGGATCAAAAATCAAAATTAATTATACATATTCGTGGGTTATTATTTATTTAAACAATCAAATCAGCATATCCCTTCCTTGACAATTTACCACCTGACATGTAGAAATTTAAGAGTGCTTTTACGATACGAGTGATCATTGGTTCAGATATAAAGCTTGATCTTGAGAGCACATATCATTGGAGGAAAAACATGGAAAACAGTGGGGTCTGTCTAATTACCTGTATCGTTGAACGTGGCCGCGCCAATAAGGTGGTGGATGCGGCTATCGAGGCAGGTGCAGAAGGGGCAACCATATACTATGGACGAGGTGTCGGTGTCCGTCAAAAAATTGGTTGGCAAGGCTTGCTGGTGAAGCCGGAAAAAGAGGTTATTCTCATTGCCACTCAGGAAAAAGAAACGAACAATGTTTTCGACGCAGTGGTGGACGCGGCAAACCTGAAGAAACCCGGCAACGGATTTGCCTTTCTCCATAGAATCGATCGAGCCGTCGGCTTTTTATAAGCAAATAAAAGGCTGTATACAATATGCTTGGTTCAACATATTCACGCCCCGGCGCCACTATGACAAAACATATCCTTATTATAGCGTTTCTTTTTTATGCCTGTTTTTTTGCAGGTGTTTTAAGTGAAGAGAGCTATAGTCATTTTATTAATCATTCCAACAGCATGGAGTATTACTATATTGGCGGCGGATTACTTTGCGCAATTGCTCTAGTGGTTTTCTCAGTAGTCTTTTCATTGGCTGGTTCGTATAGACTTGTGTATGCAATGAGCAAGGTTTTTCTTGAAGTAAGTCAATTTTTTGTCAGCTTACTTTCTCTCATGGCACTGGCATTTTATTTGCATTTTGATTTTATACTGTGGATTGACCTGTCTCGCATGATCTGCTTTGTTCCATTTCTTTTACTGTGTGCTTCGGCCTATAGTATTCGAATCTTTGATTTTAACTATCCTGTGCATAATACCTTGGTAGGACATTTTTCCCTGGCTGTTTTTTCCGGGTTTATTGTATTGGTCGGAGAAATTTTAGGCTTCTAGACAAAGAATTTTTTCTTAATTCAATTATCATATCTATAAATGTCGGCCATATTCCAGGGCTTTCTTGTTGACATTAATCTGTAAATTTTCTTGGTAAAATCCGTGCCCATTGTCGTTAAATGCCATGAGCAAAAGATGTGAAGATTGCACGCGAAATTGGATATCAGGCAGAAGTGGCATGAGGTTCTTTTTTGCCACAGTCGTTGAGGCAAGGATGGTTTTTAAGCTCTGCTCAGCCTCACTTTTAGGAAGATTAATGGGATAGGGAAGAGAGGGGAGAGTTGTCTCGCCATTTTCTATTTTATGTTGTGAAAGGGTCATGAGATCAGCAAGTCTAAGATAACTTTTAGGTCTTATTTTGAAAGCAGGGCTGATAAAAGACAGTTTTGTCTTTTCCCATTCGGGTTGAATTATCCTTGGCTGGTTTGTGAGGCGTATAAAATCAGCCAGTGTATCCAGTTGTACTCCTTTCCCTTCCACGGACAGCTTCCAAAAAGGAAGAAGTAGTTCATTTTCTGAGCCGGCAAAGTATGTGGTAAAGTCAAGTTTGGCTAGAGAGGTGCCGGTTGTTTGCCAAGCTGTTGTACAATTTTGACAAAAAAGGATAAGGCTGTCTCTTTCACCATTGAGATTCCATCCACAACTGGGGCAAAGTGTGGCTAGAAAGATTGGTTTCCACTGGGGCATGGGCGCGGCTGCGGAATAGAGGTCATCTTCATGGGAAATTTTTCCCAATGGTGAGTCAGTCACCATATCTTGTAGTGTATTTTTTTTAACAACCAGAGGAAGATAAATATAGCTATATGAATCGCCAATATGGGCGGTATGAAGGGCTGTTTGCTTGGTTTGTCGCAGAGGATGGGCGTTAATTCGGTTTAATGCTTCGTCTAAGTCGATTTGGCTTGGTAGATATGCGCCGGAAAATTGAGGGCCAATGAATCGCATTTTCTGAGTTTGTGGGCGAAAGCCTAAGGTAAGTGGAAGAATAGTATTTGAGTAACAGCAATGGGTTACATCCATGACCTGATGTTTTATCTGTAGGCCCTGGCAGGTAAAAATAGAGCCTTTGAAACGGATGTAAGGAGCATACAGAGTATTTTCAGTGGAATGTTTGGTCGGAAGAACAAACCGAAATGGCTCGGTATTGGAGATGAAAGATCGGACATTACAAAAAGGACATGATATAAGCCTATCAGTTTCTTCAAGAGCAATAGGCCCGCCACATTGGGGGCATTCCTGTTCAACGCTGTATCCCATCTAACTTATACCATTTTTTTGTTGTATTAAATCTACCGTAGAGCTCCTTTTAAATTTTTTCGCCACATTGATTGCAGAATGATGAGCTTGGCAGGTTCTCTGCCCTGCAATTTGGACAAAAGGAGACTGTTGGTTTCTCCTGGGTAGAATTGCCGCACTTAGGACAAAAACGAGCATTTGGAGGCAAGTTTTTACTGCAATGCAAACATTGTTGTATTACGACTTGTTGGTGGCCGCATTTTGGGCAAAAGCGTGCATCTGGAGAGATG
Organism: uncultured Desulfobulbia bacterium; assembly: GCA_964443295.1. GTDB lineage: Bacteria > Desulfobacterota > Desulfobulbia > Desulfobulbales > CG2-30-60-27 > CAYUCH01. Next base: position 26,960 of record CAYUCH010000044.1, read on the forward strand.
GAATGACCGCAATCATGACATTTTGCCTTGGGTGGTTCTGCTCCGGCTCCAGCATTACTTCTAAACGAATCTGCAAACATGGCAGGCATCATAAAGCCCATACCCATACCCATGCCGGCTCCAGCTTCTCCGGTAGATTCTGCCGCTTTTTCCATGGCTGAGGCCGCTTTTAATTGGATGAGTTTGTCCATGTCTTCTATAACGCTGAGCCGACTTCTATCATCAATTGTTTTTTGGACCTCAGGTGGAGGAGTGATAGAGGTAATGTAAAGTTGACTTAATCCTAAACCAAAATGACTCAGATCTTCCTGTAGGCGCTTTTTTAATCCATCGGAGAGTTCATCATATCGCCCAGGTAAATTGAAAATAGAATCAAGTTCTTCGCCAAGATAATCGTTAAACCGAGAGACAATAACTCTTTTAAGGTATTCTTCCACACCTTCACTGGAATACTGTCCAATGGTGCCAACTAAGGTATTAACAAACAATACTGGCTGGGTAACCTGAACGTTGAATACACCATGGGCTCTTAAGCGGATAAGGCCAAGTTCCTGGTCTTTAAAGGCTACAGGGTCTCTTGTCCCCCATTTTAAATTTGCAAACACCTTCATATTTACAAAATAAACTTCCGCGCGTAGTGGGCTTGTCGCACCCCATGGAGCAGCAAGAAGTTTGGTAAGAATGGGGATATTGGCTGTTTTTAGAGTGTGTCTACCTGGTTCGAAAGCATCGCAGGCCCGACCATTGTAAAAGAATCCTCCTGCCTGACTTTCACGAACAA
>CAYUCH010000045.1:0-15468 GCA_964443295.1 uncultured Desulfobulbia bacterium
CAAGAGAAACCCTCCATTGGTTTTTCCCGCAAAGATCTCTGGCTCCACTCAGCCACCACGGCCATTTTGTGCAAAATGATTGCGGTGCGAATTTTTTCCCAGGAAGGTGAAGATGCGTTTCTCACCGGCATCATTCATGATATCGGTATGATTGTTGAGGATCAAGTCGCCGGAGCTGAATTGCGGGCCGTATGCCAAAAACTAAGTACAGAAAAACTTCTGGTCACCAATGTTGAAGATGAAATCATTGAAACAAACCATAGCAAGGTGGGAGCTTTACTTTGTTCTGAATGGAAATTGCAGGATGGAATTATTACTGCCATAAAACAGCATCACAATATGACAAAGCAACAACCTATTCCAAGCCTGACAAGCATCCTGCAAATTGCTAATTATATTGCCGGCCGTATGAAATACAGCGCTATTCCAGCGGCCCCGTCACCGTTGCCGAATTACCTCGTACCTCATATGAAAGAAAAGGTTACCGAATATAAAGTACTTATAAAGGACCTACCCAACGAAATCACCAAGGCCAAAGATCTCTACGAACCTAAAGCGGAATAGCGAATAAATGGCTCGCATAGTCATCACCCATATCCATGGAAAACCTTTTTGACGACATTTTTGAAGATATAGTTGAAGATGATGTATTTGTTTCTCTCATTGAGCGAATAACCTCACAAACTCCAGGCTTACTCTGCCAAATAGTCACTTACGATGGACAAACAGTTCCAAAGGAACCATCGTTCTCAATACCTTCAATCCATCAAGACGTTTTTTTGAAAAATGCGAAAACACAACGAGTAGCACATTTTTTTGACCTTGAAGATGACCAACTCTTCTTTGCTCTCAATTACTCGAAGCAATCAGCTGTTGTTGTTGTGTTACTGCCAAATGTAAAAAATGAAAAAATTGATGAATCACATTTTTTAAAACTCATGGAAAACACAATCCAGCTGGGAATTTCCACCTTGGAAGCGGATGAAGACCGGCTTGAAAAGAAACAGCTGGCCAACCAAATTGACGTACTTAACCGACAACATTCCCAACTTGTTGAAGACAATCATCAACAATACCTCCAGTTACGAGAGCAAGAAAAGCAATATGCCAAACAGCTGGAAGAAGAAATTTCAAAGCAAACCAGGGAGTTACGACAGGCCAATTTGGACTTACTCAAGGCTAGCCGATTAAAAAATGAATTCCTGGCCAATATGAGCCATGAACTTCGCACTCCCACGAATGCCATTATTGGTTTTGCAGGCCTGCTCTCTTCCACGGCATTAACAGAAGAACAAAAAGAATACGTTCAAACCCTCATCACCTCGGGTGAGGGCCTCCTTGTGTTGATCAATGAGATCCTTGACCTGGCAAAAATAGAGGCAGGAAAGCTGGAACTTGAGGAAATTCCATTTAAACTGGAACCAATTCTTCAAGGCGCCATTGCCCTGCTCAAATCCCAAGCTGCTGAAAAGAAAAATCAAATTATCCTGGAGATTGAGCATGGTACGCCGGAACATGTCATTGCAGATCAAAACAGACTCCGACAAGTGCTGATCAATCTCTTGGGCAATGCCAATAAATTTACTGAAAATGGAGAAATTACCTTAAGGGTTGTGAGCCGTTCAGGAGATACTACTGACCTAAACTATGTCAATTTCCTTATCCAGGACACCGGTATCGGTATTCCACCGGAGAAACAGGCAAAAGTATTTGAGAAATTTACCCAGGCAGACGGCTCTACCACCAGGAAATATGGTGGAACCGGCCTTGGACTCTCAATCTGCAATCAACTTGTTGGGCTCATGCACGGAGAAATAAAACTTGAAAGTGAGGTGGGAGTAGGCAGTACATTTTCCTTTGAAATTCCCTTGAGACTCGCGGAAAAAGAAAAATCTGTCAAAACTGCCAAACCGGCTCAGGAAAGTCAAAAAGAACAGCTCGAACCTGTTTCCCACGACCGGACAATTCTCATTGTTGAAGACAATCCGGTCAATCAACGTCTTGCAACCATCATGGTGAAAAAGCAAGGATTTGAGGTCATTGTGGCTGGTGATGGCCTGGAAGCTTTATCAGCTTTAAAAGAAAACCAGATCGATCTCGTTTTAATGGACATCCAGATGCCCAATATGGATGGCATTACAGCCACCAAAAAAATCAGAGAAATTGAGTCTTCAGAAGAAAAGAAAAACTACATAGCCCTGGCCAGCAGATTTGACGCCATTCCCATTATAGCTCTCTCTGCCCATGTCCGGGAAGAAGACAAGAGAGAGGGGCGAGAAGCCGGCATGGATGACTTCCTCACCAAACCAATCATCAAAGCAAAATTGGAAGCAACATTAAATAAAATTGTGTGAGAAACCAGGTTCAGATGAACGATGAACGGGAAACGTTGAACGGCAACCCTGAACCGTTTTTAAATCAACTGGGGCTTGACTCAACATTTGGCTTATAGCTATCACGGCGATCAATCATATAGTTACACCCATCCAATTTCTTAACCATATGTTTCACCTGGCTAGCGGCGGCGGAAACTTCTCCGTAATGCTTGAATTTTTCACGCTTACTTAACACCACGGCAATGGAAAGACTTAACAAACCGTACACTGTATCTCTCCCCTGCCTGTCTTTTGCCCTATAGCAACCTGCCTTAACATCTTCACTGGTCAAAAACATATTCCGTACTGTTTCGAAATTAGCCAAAATTTTTTGACACACAACTTCGACTTTTTCTTCGGGTACGATAACCACAAAATCATCGCCACCCACATGGCCGACGAAACTGTTTTCCCTGGCCAACTCACCCACGACATTGACAGCAACCCGCGCCACCATGAGGATAATATCGTCGCCTTGAGAGAAGCCGTAACGATCATTATACGGTTTGAAATTATCAAGATCCAGGTAACACACCCCGGAGATGTCATCAGACTCCAGTGTACGTTTTATCGCACGAATTATTGATGTATTGCCGGGCAAACGACTCAATGGATTATTGTCAAACACCCTGATCATCCGGGATTCGGCAAGTTGAATCCGGGCCAGTAACGTCTCGGTATCATAGGGCTCTATAATTATGTCGTCGACGGAGAATTGCTTCCAATCCAGAATTGGCGAAACATCCTTGGGCAGGACCAAGAGGATGGGCATATTGGCCTTTTGCAAACATCCTTTTACCGTGTTTATTATCTGTAGATCATCATCCCCAAAACCAATTTCCGTAACCAGAAAATCAGGGGGATCTTCAAGAATAATACTGACCGCTTCATGGGGATCTTTTGTGAAAACAAGCTGATAGTCTCTGGCCTCAAAAATAACCTGATCCTCTGGGGAAATAAGGTTGTTTTTTCCAGCGACCAAAATACGTGACATAGATTTCCTATCGGAAATAATTAAAAATTAAGAGTGAAAGGTACAAATTTTTCATTTTCCACTCTACACTCTACACTCTTCACTGCCCTAACAGGCCTAGGCTGCCCCTTCAAATTCCGTCTTTACATCCAGACTAAAACCTTTCACTTCCCAAAGTTTCTCTTCAACCTCGTCCAAGATCTCATCCATATCCGCCGGAGCAAGATCCAACAGTTTCCAGGCTTTATTTCTCAAAGCAGGAACCCAGACATCACTGCCATGGCCATAGCCCATTCCCCGAATCAGAATATCAGCGAAATGAACAATGGCGGTGGCCTCTTTTTCCAGTTTAGCTTTATTTGGATCATGGTGGAGGGCAACCGGTTCAACCAGTTTCCCTGGCAAATTCCATGTTTTTGCCAGCCAACCACCAACTTCGGCGTGGTTCAAACCCAGAATTTCCATCTCAGCCTCACGCATAGGCATTTGTTGCTCTTCCACGAGATTCTGAATATTTTGGTATTCTTCCGGCAATTCCATTTTAATGGCTACTTTACCTATATCATGGATAAGACCGGCGGTGCTGATTTCCTCTGGATCACTAATTTCCATTCGTTTCGCCAAAACAGAACAGACCACGGCACAACCAAGGGAGTGTTCCCAGAGTTCAACATCATTATCTTCCATTAATTCAAAGATAGAAGCGCTGATTATCAGACTTTTAATTACATTAAAACCTAGGAGAATTATGGCACTGGACAGAGAACTTATGCGTTGCGGAAATCCATAGAAAGCCGAATTAACCAATTTGAGTAGCTTGGCAGCCAGGATATGATCTTTGCTGATCACCTTACCCATTTGCTCGGTTGTTGTTTCAGGGTCTTCCGCCATTTTAGAAAGCTTGATGACCACACCTGGCAAGGTAGGCAGGTTTTTTACATCACGGAGGGCTTTGCGAAATTCTTGTCGTTTTTCCTCCTGCATTATTCGTTTCGAGCCGCCACGGCCCGCTCCATAATCTTATTTTTCAGATACATAAGAGGCGGCGTGTCCGTCACCCGGGAAAATCTTTCTTCAATGTCCAGCAGATATTCTTTAAGGGGTTTTTCTCCCTCGATTTCAACTGGGTGACCCTCCACAGCAACATGAGAGACCTCTTTTTGCTTAAGGCGCTCAATGAGGCTGGCGGATAATTCGGTGCCTGCACCACAGAGCACACGCCCCTCAGGATCTTTAACTTCACGTGCCAGGATCATACCTTCTGCAGCCTGGCCTGTTAATATATGCTGCAAAAAATCCCCCTCAGACGAATAGTCGCAGTGGAAAAGAAACACTTTGAAATAAACAGATTACATGCATAGTTTAATGTATCAGGTATACAGATTCACACCTTTTTTTTCAAGTATTTCATCACCCTTTGCCATGTCCTGCCAGATAGATTTTTAAAGGGCCATTGACAGATTGACTTCCTCCCATTATTTTATGTGATTCTTAAATTGTAAATTACCGTTTCCAAATAAAGACGTATAGAGATGTAAGGGCTTGGAATATAAATATTCCTTCCATGGCAAACTGTTTCCCAGCCCGTAAGAATTACTATGTATTTTGGAGTTCAAAGATGCCCATTTACGAGTACCAATGTCAAGCATGTGAACAAATTGTGGAAACCTGGCAAGGACTTTCCGAGCCACCACTTACCGATTGCCCTGATTGTGATGGAGATTTAAAAAAGCTCATTTCCATGAGTTCGTTTCAGCTTAAAGGCGGCGGCTGGTACGCCGACGGTTATAGCAGCAGTAATGGTGACAGTAATGGTGGCAACAAAAAATCCACCAGCAAAACAGAAACAAAACCTGACAAACCGGCCTCGTGTCCGAAAAAGGAAAGCAACTCCTGCGCCGGTTGCCAGTAAATTATAGATAGTAATATCATTTTAAAACCGCCTGTTGGACTGAATCCAGCATGCGGTTTTTTGATATGTTAGCAATAGAGTCGGACCACATTCATAAATAGGACCGGGCATGACTACGCCGCAACCTAAAAATCCTCTACACGGCATTACCCTGGAAACGATCCTCACCCGCCTGGTTGCATATTACGGCTGGGAGAGGCTTGCTAAAAAGATTCCTCTCAATTGCTTTGCCAATGCCCCCACCATTACTTCGAGCCTTAAAATGTTGCGCAAGACACCATGGGCCAGAAAAAAGGTGGAAACTCTCTACCTTAAAACCAAGTTCTCCTAATCCTTGCTCGATTTCACCCTGCCTTATTCCCCTCCCTACATTCTCGAAATGAAATAAATTGTTTATTTCTCAATTAAAAAATCCGTATGATATAGTTGAATGCAATAATGGACTGGTTACATGACCTTCATGAAACATGAAGGCGTGTATCACAATGTACAAAAAAATGGCATTAAAATGTCCTTAAGGGAAAAGGCAAAATATGGATGATGCCAAAAGGGTAACAGGACCGGACTACCCATTGATAGTGAAATATTTTTTCACCTTTTTCACCCCTGTTACTATCTTGATCATCATTGCTTCATTCTGGTATTACCGTCTTGAGTCCTCTGCATGGCTTGACGACATAGGTACCAATGAACAACAAACCCTTTTCAACCACCGGTTAGTCATTAACGAAAAAATCAAATCCATCACTACTGATTTAATGGTCATGGCCTCCCAAGAGGAAATGCATGCCGCTATTCAGGAAAATAGTGACGCAGCCTGGCAATCTCTTTCAAACAAGTACCTAGCGTATTCCAAGCGCAAACACATTTACGATCAAATTCGTTTTCTCAATGCTTCGGGTATGGAACGAATGCGAATAAATTATAATAATGGTAATCCTTCCGCCATAGCCAAGTCAGAGCTCCAATTCAAGGGTAATCGCTATTATTTTCAGGATACTATCAAACTCGCTCCTGGAGAAATATTCGTCTCCCCTCTGGACCTCAACATCGAACACGACAGCATTGAGTTACCCTACAAGCCAATGATTCGATTTGGTACTCCAGTGGTCGATAAAAATGGGGAAAAATCAGGCATACTTTTGATCAATTACCTTGGTGCAGACCTCATTCACTCCCTTGATGAGATGTCCTGTGCTTCACCTGGTCGAATGATGCTCCTGAACTCTCAGGGCTATTGGCTGAAAGGTGTCAATTCCGATGATGAATGGGGTTTCATGTTGGAGGGGAAAAAAGACCGGACCTTTGGCAAGCGATATCCTGATGCCTGGCAAAAAATTAATCGCAATGCCTCTGGCCAGTTTGTCAATGACCATGGTCTGTTCACCTTTTTCACTGTGTATCCGCTATACGAGGGTCTCAAGTCAAGTACTGGTTCACCTGAAGTGTTTGCCCGTAGCCTGCGGTCTCTTGAACCCAAAGAGTATTACTGGAAAATCGTCACCCTTATCTCCCCTGTGGTTCTTGCTCAGAAGGATAAGCCTTTACAAAAACGGATCATGGTTATCGTCCTTGGCCTCATCACCTTATTCGCCTGTGGAAGTATGATTTTCACCTATTCTTTTTACCGTTGCAGGCACGCAGAGAAGCGCATTTTACAAGAAAGCACTGAACTCAAAAATGCCCAGGCAGCTCTACGCCAGAGTGAAGAACATTTTCGCGATCTTATTGAGAACACCTCGGACATTGTCCAGAATGTCTCACCGGATGGATCGTTTGTTTATGTCAATCAGGCCTGGCTTGATGCACTGGGGTATAGCAAGGATGACCTCAAGGAACTCACCCTGCATAAAATCATCGATCCCGAACAACTGAAACAATGTGAAGAAACTTTTTCAGAAGTAATCATGGGCAGAACCATAAAAGATCTTGAAACAGCTTTCATTGCGAAGGATGGCAAAAAGGTGCAGCTCCTGGGCAGTGTCAGTTCAAAAATTATCGACGGCAAAGCCATATACACCAGGGGCATTTTTCACGATATCAGCGAACGAAAAGATTTGGAGAAAAAACTTCAAAACAGCTTGGAAATTTTTGAATCTCTCTTTGAGAACAGCCTGGTCGGCATTTACCATTTCTCACCTGATCGAACACTGATCCGCTGCAATAAAAGAGCCGTGGAGATGACTGGTTACCAAAAGGATGAACTCATCGGCAGTGACATCCGTTTTCTACATATTTCGGAAGAACATTACCGGGAAGCAGCGACTAAATTAGGATGTGTTTATGATGGAGAAGAAGTACACCACTTTGAATTCCCTTTTAAGCGCAAGGACGGAAGTATAATCTGGTGTTTTCTTTCTGGTAAGGCCATTAATTACCTGGAACCAGAAAGGGGAGCCATTGTTATTTCCGATGATATTACTGAACGAAAAAATCTGGAAGAAAAACTCAGATCATTGTCCACCACGGATCAATTAACCGGAGCGTACAACAGAAGGGCTTTTGAAAACAATATTTCCAAAGAGCTGATAAGGGCTAAACGTTACAACACTCCTCTGTCCCTTATTCTTTTTGATTTTGATCATTTTAAAGATATAAATGACACCTTTGGTCATGATGTTGGTGATGTTGTCCTCCAGGAAGTCGTGAATATAGCCAACGAACAGATTCGCGAGGTAGATACATTGTATCGGTGGGGTGGTGAAGAGTTCGTTATCCTGCTTCCTGAAACGGAAATTGACGTGGCTCAAAATGCTGCCGAGCGTCTACGTAAAGCGGTGGAAGAATATGAATTCTCACCAAACTCGCATATCACCATCAGCCTCGGGGTAAGTGAATTCCTCCAGGATGACACGACCGGCACCATCATCAAACGTGCCGACAACGCCCTTTATGAAGCGAAGCAAGGAGGTCGAAACCGGGTTATTGCATCAATTCCTCCCGATTCCAACACACGTTGATACCGGCAAGGGCCTAAAAATGCCTGTCGACAACCTGCAGCCAAGTAGATATAGTTCAATCATTATCGAAATTGCCAGACTGAGCTTAAACAAAAATGATTCGCTAAATTAATTGAAGATACGCAAAAGCTATTCAGTAAAAACTTCATTCTATTTCTTGGTGAAAAACAATTGTCACACTCAAAAACATATACTTTTTCCCTGGATTTAAAACAACTTTCCAACCGTGCTATCTGTTGTTCTTGTTTTTTATTAATTTTCTTTTTTCCCACCGCGTCAATCGGACAGGAATCACCACCTCCCAACGCAGATGTCGATGAAATAACAAACGAGGTAAAGGAACTGAATCTGCAAAAAACTCCAGGTGAGACCAACATCCGCGAGCGTGTCATCGGCACAAAATATACTGAAAAATTCTCACTCCATAATAAACTCAATTACGCCATCGTTGGTGAAAACGACGCCAAACTACAATTTTCCTTCAAATACAGGCTGGTTGATGATTTCAATCTCTACCTGGTATATGGCAATCTGATTTTCTGGGATATCTATAAAAGCTCCCAGCCATACCGTGATATAAATTTTAACCCAGAAGTCTTTTACAGAATACCTGGGTGGAGCAAAGGCCCCTTCTCCATTGACCTTGGTTACTGGCATAATTCTAATGGCAAAGACCAGGAAGAATCACGTTCCTGGGATCGATTGTATCTCAGATTCAATACATACATAAAATATAAGGGGATTGAATTTTATTGGATGACAACAGCGTATAAAAATACCGGCACGGGGGTAAACAATAACGACATCAGGAAATACCTGGGTTTCTGGGAAACAGCCATCTACGCAACACGTCTTCTGGGCAACAACAAAGAAAACCTGGACCTGGAATTTATTTTAAAATCAGGAGAAGATGGCCGTCCATTTGCATTTCAGAAAGACAAAGGCTCCATCCTGATTGGTGCTAAATTCACCTTGGGTATTCCTCGAATGAATCCCTATTTCTACATTCAGTATTTTAACGGCTACGGAGAATCACTTCTTGATTACGATAAACGCACTAAAGAAATTCGGGCTGGAATCGCCTTTTTTTACTAATTGAAAATAACTTTGATGAGTTCCCTGAATATACCAATACACTTTTGTTTAAGCTGCATGCTCTGCCTTTTTTGTCTCACAGGTTGTGGTGATACCAATATCTGGATGGCAACCGAAGCAGGCATGGAAGCGGTTAAAGCCATAACGCTTTCTGATGCCGAAGTTCGGGAAATCGCCGCTCAATCCTCGGATCGTTTCGATAGCCAGAACAGTATTGCCTCGACCGGAGACAAATACGCCGATAGACTAAACCGTCTTGTGGGCCACCATTTTCAGGAAGGAGATATTCAATTTAATTACAAAGTATATTTGAGTGAAACGGTGAATGCTTTTGCCATGGCCGACGGCACCATCCGAATCTACAGCGGCCTGATGGACATGATGAATGATGGTGAATTGCGCTTTGTGGTGGGCCATGAAATGGGGCATATCATTAAAAGGCATATCCACAAAAAAGTCCAACTGGCATATGCCGCCAGCGCAGTGCGTAAGGGAATCGCTTCCCAAAACAGCGAAATAGGCGACATTGCCCGCTCCGGTTTGGGAGCCCTTGTTGAACAGCTGGCCAATGCCCAATTTTCCCAATTGGAGGAAAAAGAAGCCGATGACTACGGCCTGACTTTCCTGAAAAATAAAGGATACGATCCAAAAGATGCTGTCACCGCACTTGAAAAACTTGCTACTCTGGGAAAAAATCATTCATTCCTTTCAAGCCATCCAGACCCGGACAAACGAGCTCAACGCTTGAAGGACCAGCTGGCCGGCAAAGCGACATCCATAGAAGATAAGAAAAAATCCCTCATTGACAAGGCAATAGGGATTTTCAATACAATCTTGGCCATTATTACGGCCGTTATGGAAAAGGTTCTTTCGCTCTTTTCTTAAATCCAGATTAAATGATATTGGTATTTATCCTGCCTTCTTTTTCCCTTTTTTGTACCAGTCTTCTTTGCCATAGAGTTCTTCCTCGCAGACAGGACAAATACCATGGCTTACATAGGCACCAACATGGTCTTCAAAATATTCTTCTATTTGATTCCAGTATCCCTGATCATCGCGTATTCTTTTGCATTTCGAACAGATGGGTAATAACTTCTTTAATTTCTTAATGTCATCAAGAGCTTTTCGAAGCTTTTCTATGAGCTCCTCTCTTTTTTTATCCCCTTGAATGCGTTCTGTAATGTCATGGGCAATGCCATCCACCGAGCATACTTTACCGTCCTGGTCAAAAACCGGATACTCAGCTACCTCCAGAGTACAAACACGACCGTCCTTATGAAAAATCTCAACTTCATAGGGAGGCTGTTGTATCCCTTGTATCGACAACTCGGTATTCTTAACAACATCTTTATTTTTGGGATGATCAGTTAGATATGTTGTGTAATGGGCGAAAAATTGTTCTTGAGAATAACCAAGCATATCAGTGACTGACGGACTTATATATGTGAATACTCCGTGGATATCGTGGGTGTAAACAAAATACTGATCTTTGAGATTTTCGATTAACCGGCGGTACTTCTTTTCAATATCCCGCAGGTTCTCCATGTGTTTTCTATCGAGGCATTCTTTTTCTTCCATAAAAAACCTCTTTTCAGATAGACTTCATTCAATTTCTCCGTAATTAATTATATATACAAATTTTGCCCAATGTATATAACTACGAAGCTTAAATGAGCATTTGGCGCAATAAACATAAAAATTATTCAATTCTCAGCCTTAATGATAATCGGTATATGAGGTGTATATGAAGTATCCCATTTCTACGTGGCAATACGATGAATTCAAACAGGTTGGTAAAGACTACAGCATGCCCGATGAAGTCGAGGTGTACGATTCAAGGCATTCGGACTTCCGAGATATCGAAGAAGAAAGCAACCAGGTTCTCGACACTCTTGAAATTGGCGAAAAAGATATTCTGATCGACTTTGGTTCAGGAACCGGCATTTTTGCCCTGCAAGCCGCCCGTCGATGTGCCAAGGTCTATGCCGTCGATGTTTCACAGGCCATGATTGACCATGCACAACGCAAGGCCACAGAGGAAAATGTAGCCAATATTGAGTTTCATCATGGTGGATTCCTCACTTACAATCATGATGGCCCGGCCGTTGATTGCATTGTGACGACATTTGCCTTCCACCATTTGCCAGACCTCTGGAAAGGTATAGCTCTAAACCGTATACATGGAATGCTTAAACCAGGCGGGCAGCTTTTTATTCATGATGCCATTATTGAAGAAAAACAAGCTCTTGAGAATATTGCCACCCTCATAGAAAAATTGGCGGACGCTGGCGGTAATTTTCTCAAACAAGACGCAGAAGAGCATTTTAAAGAGGAGTTCTCAACCTATGACTGGATCATGGATGGCCTCTTAACACGAGCGGGGTTTAAGATTAAAAGCAAGGACATCCAAGACGGCGTGATAGGAACATATTGTTGCATTAAGCAAGAAATTTAATTTTCATAAAAGCCGAAAAATATGACGAGCCAGAAACCGGAAATTTTCAATCAGACCTATGAGCATTACAGGGCACAGATTCAAGAGCTTGATTTAGGATCCATTGCTTATAAATTGAGATGTCAGAGAGATAACGATGACTTGATCCTTCCTTTCTTCCATCACAATTTTCGTATTATTCCAGATGGAAGTATTGTGGCTGAAGACAGTAATCGTCCGCCAATTGATATTTGCGTCATTTTAAGCAAATATGTATTGCTCGCCCCAGATTCCCCTGCAAGAAATGAAGAATTGGTAAAATACAGAAACTTCCCCTATGCCGCACCGCTGATGGATTATTTCACCAACGAGGTGGAAGGTGCAATTGCCAATTACTTCAGCGGCAGACTTCTTGAGCTGACCAAAGCATGCGTTAAAATAGGTGGGCTCCTTTCGTCTAGGGATATTGGCAGCTATGATCTGGTCATGGAATTCGACACCTTGCCCACCATCCCCGTCATCTTGACATTTAATGATCAAGATGAAGACTTCCCTGCGTCATGCTCCATTCTCTTTCAAAAAAATGCTTCGGATTATCTTGATGAAGAAAGTCTCGCCATTGTGGGGAAAAGGCTCTTTGAATATCTCAAATATGACGGCGAGATGGTTGAGTATCCCAATACCATCTCATGAAGCAATAGAGTTAAAAGGTATTACGAACACTTTTTCTTGACTTTGTTGTTTTTTTATCATATCGATTCCTATCAAATAAAGACCACCTCAAATTCATATTGTTAGGAAGGAGGAGAAAATGAGCGATCTCACAACAGGAAAACTGGCGGTTCATAACATAGAAGGTCAAATCATTGTGGCGGAGTGGTTTGTTAATCCTAGAGGTCTCGCCTACCCCTTTTCTGTGATGGACTCATTTCATATGACCGCCTCCTACACCTTTGATCCTGCTCAATTCCCTGATGATTACAATCCAGATTCACCGGGAGCGGCAAATTTCATAGATTTCAGGTACGAATTTTCAGTAGGTGGTATGCAACTTCAGAATGATGATGATCCAAGCACTATTGCAATTTCTCAAAACAACCTCTTATCCACAGACAATTTCAGCTTCAACGATGAAACGCCACAGATAACTATTCCGGGTTTTACCGATTTGCCGGTGGACGCATTTACCTTGAACGTCCCTGACCCAACGATCGCAACAATCTCAGATGTTATATTGACACTCAATGCCGGTGATTCCACCCGTGGCAAGGTAGTAGGAAAAATCACTTCATCGGTGGTGGACCTTCAAGATCTGCCGCCAAGTCCCCCTAGCCCACCTACTGACTTTCAAGTTGCATAATATTGGACCACTATCACTGAATTTGTGGCAGAACTTTGCTATTCTTTCCGTTATTGTAAAATAGTCTATCTAATATAAACAAAATGGATCATATTTTTCTCTATCAGATAACTCAACGATTAAAAATATGATGTAAAAAATGATAAAAACCAACCCTCGAAACCATTTCCTAATATATAAGTCCCCAAGATATATTTGCACTATAGCCAGTACTTTGTTGCTTATCGTGCTCCTGACAATAGAGTCTTTTGCAAACAACCAGGATTTTGAGCAGGACATTGAACAAACCGATAATCTACTGGAGTATGTCCAAGAAGAATTCGTTGATCCGCTCAAGATTAGCCTCCGAAAAGCCAATGCTTCCATCCAACAGTTCATGCTTATTCATGAACTGGAAAAACAAAACAAACACATAACTCGTAATCCAGAAGATGAGAAGGTCTGGCAAGATTTGAACCTTGCATATTCTGCCGGTCGATTTACAGAAGCTGAAAGCAAAACTGCCATACTTCAACAAAAATATCCTGAAGAAGCAATTCTCATTCTCTACCGTTCCATCATTGAAGGAGCAAAAGGCAACTTTAAACAGGCACTAGTCACAGTTCAACTGGCTCTGGAACAAGATCCAAATTTACCAGTTTCCAAAATCTGGCAGGCACAGATGTATTTGGCCATTGGGGACATCAAGAGTGCACGTGTATCAGCTGCACAAGCAGGTAAAAAGTATGATCTCACACCAGCTGCCCTGCTCATTGAAACACTAGTAAAATGGGAGGAAAAGCAAACAGATCAAGCAATTATCGATCTTAAAGAAATGCTTGTTCTCTACCCCGAACAAATCAATGCGTTACCATTTCTTGCCAGAATGTATCGTGAACAGGGAAGTTTACAGTTGGCCCTTGATGCAGTGGATACATTTATAAAGAAGGCACCTGAATCCGGACACCCGGCCGCCTACAATTTCAAAATTGATCTTTTGCTCGATTTAGACAGAAAGAAAGGGGCCCGGGAAACATACAATCATGTGTTTGGTGATTCTCCCAAGGACTGGTATGGCCTCACCTCAGGTTTAAACTTGGCGTATGCTTTTCATGACTCTAGCCTGGCTGTTACTCTGGCCGAGAAATTAGTTGAGTTTTTTCCCAATACTACCGGCGTTGAAGAAATCCTTTTCCAGAGCTATCTAACAGATCGTGAATACGAGAAGGCGGACACCCTGGTAACGAAAATCGAAGCATCTTCACCAGGTAGCAGCAAAGCCCTTTCTCTCCGAGGTGACCTCCTGTTTGCTCAGGAACGTTATACCGAAGCTATCACGGTCTTAAAACATGCAATTGCTAAAGATCCAAACAACAAAAACCATTACAGAGATCTCGGCTGGGCCTTGTCGGAATACGGACGTTATGTGGAAGTTCTCCAGTTATACTCTGACGCCATGGAGCGTTTTCCTAAAGTCTATTTTTTTCAAACCCAGACCGGACGTATGTACCGTCTGCTAGGCAAATTCGACAAGGCGATCACTGCCTACCAAAGGGCTATTGAAATGAGCCCAAAAAAAATAGGCGCTCATATCGGATTGGGCAACGTATACAGCAGGTTAAAGGAATACGAAAAGGCAGCAGAAAGTTTTAACCATGCCATTGAATTAGTACCAAAATATAATGAAGCCCACTATCTCCTGGCCCACGTATATCTGAAACAACAAAAATTTGACCTGGCGATTAAGGGCGCCAAAGAAGCCATCCGTCTTAATCCTGATAGTGGCCCAAGTTATGGGGTGCTCGCAGAGGCGTATCACCTAAGTGGTCAAACCGACAAAGCGACACAGGTCTGCCTTTCCTTTAAGGAAAAAACACCACCGAATTCAGAAGGATATACACGTTTAGGAGAATGTTTTAACAGTTTTGGAGCTTCCGAAGCAGCAATACAAGCGTACGAGTCATCTATCCGGATTTCACCAACTTTTTATATCCATATAAAACTCGCCATTATTCATCAGAATAATAGTAATACGTCAGAAGCGATCAACCATTTTGAAGAGGCACTGAAGATTAATCCAGACAGTACCAAAGCGTATTATGAACTTGGAAATCTATACAGCGAAAATGGCAACTTGCCAGCAGCTCTGAATGCGACAAAAGAATTAATGCGATTAATTCCAGATCATTTCGAGCCACAATACCGCCTATCACTTATTTTAATGCAAATGAATCGGCCTCATGAAGCACTTGCCCATATAAGGAAAGCCATTGAGATCGAACC
This sequence comes from uncultured Desulfobulbia bacterium, assembly GCA_964443295.1. GTDB lineage: Bacteria > Desulfobacterota > Desulfobulbia > Desulfobulbales > CG2-30-60-27 > CAYUCH01. The sequence goes on from CAYUCH010000045.1 coordinate 15,372, forward strand.
AAAATATTCTTTATTATATGGTCTACAAGGAAAGATCTATCAAAAATTGAAACGTTACCAAGAACTTATAGAACAACATATCTCTCAAGGAAATCCG
>CAYUCH010000045.1:15478-27657 GCA_964443295.1 uncultured Desulfobulbia bacterium
ACGTTACCAAGAAGGGATAGACTCCTTGGAAACAGGAATAAAACTGGCTCCTGATCATGCTCCTTTCTACCATGAGCTCGGTTATATACAGTCAGTCCTTAAAAACCACTCTGAGGCCATTAAAGCACTTGAAAAGGCAATTGATCTGGGTTTGACAAATCCAGCAATACATACCAACTTAGGCCTTGCTTATCAAAGGACCAAACAAGGTAAGCTCGCAGTTGAACAATTCAAGAAGGCCATTGCCCTTGCTCCTGATTCTTTTCAAGCGCATCGCCAACTTGGCCATATATATGGCAGGATTGGTGCCCTGGAAAAAGCTTTAACCGAATTACAGTCTGCTTTAGCAATAAGACCTTCGGATTCTCTTACTAAAAATGATATTGGATACACGTATTTTTCAATGAAAAAGTTCGACCAAGCCATCTCGTGGTACCTAAAATCCTTGAAAGACGATCCCAAAGCAGGACTTACCCATTATAATTTATCCACAGCCTATTTCATGAATCGTGAATACACCATGGCTAAAAAAAGTTTGAACCGGGCAAGAGAACTTGGTTATCCCGGCTCCCCCCAATATGCTAACACCTTGAAGAAGATGCTATTAAAAGAGAATTAAAGGCTGTGGTAACAACTTTGCCTAAGCTTTTTTCTTGCCCTCAAATTCAAATAGTCAGATACACTGCTTCGGTTGGATTGAGAATACAGTAAGAAAACAAGTAATTTTATTTCGTCTTTTGGCCTCCTGACAATTTGCGCTTCAGTCTTTTTTATTGTTCTGTGGGGGATGTTTTTTTGCTGGGAAACAACATTTACCCCGGCAGCGGTTGCACCTGTCATCACTGCACCATTGGCAGGAAAAACAATCAGGGCAAGGATGTTTATGTTTCTTGCCGTCCTTCTCCGGCACAAATATCTTGCCACTGCCACCGGATTGTTCAACAAAACCGTGGCCATCTTGTCCAATATAATGGAAAAAATTCTTTCGTTTTTTTCCGATCGCCAGGCTTAAAGGAAAACAAAAGCACGCCTTTCACGCTTCATTTTCACTCCATCAAAGCGTTGTCCTCAAACTATACTCCCACCTGAATTGCCAAAAAAACTACTACTGAAGTGTATCCAATCAAAACCTTAAATAGTCAGATTAGTTAAAGAGCACAAAAAAAGGAGGTGTTTTAGATGACCGGAATAGGGCTATGCGGAGGATATTGGTGGATTTTCCCCTTGGTGATGATCGCTATATGCGTCTTTTTCATGATGAGAGGTTGTAACAAAATGATGTGCGGATTCGGCAATTTTTACGACTCTGAAAGATCAGCATTAGAGATTCTCAACAAACGCTACGCCAGGGGTGATATTGACCAAAAGGAATATGAAGAGAAGAAGAGGAAATTAACCTAAACCCCAAAGGCACTTAAAAATTTAACCCTAAAAGTAAGGAGAACGAGTGAAGACAATCGACAGATTTGCACTGGAAGTTACAGATACAGACAAGGTTTGCGTCGCTGGAGAGGTATTCGGACGCAAATGTCAGAAAGAAGGAAAAACGCCGGTTTTTTCTTGTGAAGGAGGATGCATAAAAGGAGAGATTGCACGCTTGGCAACAAATTTGGTGGCAAAAAATGACCACTACGCACGGGCCTGCCACGGAGAGCTTTTTTCTGTTCCCCATTCTGATCTAGCCAAATGGATCAAGGAAGCAGACAAGGTTGTGGTCATTGATGGCTGCTCTATTCGGTGCCATGGCAGAATTGCCGAAAACATTATTGATAAAGATAAACTGGTTAATATTGACGCTCTTTCCATCCATGGAAAATACGCAAATTTGATGGATGTCGACGATGTGCCTGAGGTGGAAAGGAAGCAGACGGCCAGTGAAGTTGCTGATATAATTCTGGCCAATTTGGATGAAGGAGTTCCATGCTGTCCTGATCAACTATCTTCTTGTGAATGTGAAAGCAATCCTCAGGATACAAGTACATGTTGCTGAAAAAAGCGCAATCAATCTAGGAGGGTAAAGAAAATTCGAACACATTGGTACCGTGATTTCCAGAATACGCTCCTGGAGCGGGAGTTCCAGAATTAATACGAGAGGAGCCACATGCCATTTTACTTAAAAAAGAGAGATGCGTTTCCAGAGCTTGCTCATTTTAATTCTGTTCTAATCGTCCCATGCCGATTCTGCCCTGCTGTCAGTTTGGCTGTGAGTCAGAATGAGCCTTACATTGAGCTTTTTCGCAGATTCCTCAGAACAGCTTCATATGAACACCTCATACAAACTTTGAAATTCAATTTGGAAAAACAGGGTATCAAAACAGGTATTTTTAAGAGTAACCTGCTTCACCAATTTGTTCTTTGTACATGGTCTTCAAAAAAGCGAGAAAAATTACTGGAATGCGCAAAGCACTATGAAGCCCTGATTGTATTAGGCTGTGAAGCAGCAGTCCGAACCATCCAGGATTGCGTCAAATCAAATTCTTGTCACGTGATCCAAGGCATGAAAACAGAAGGTCTTATGAGCGTTAAACCTACATTTCACTTACCTGGTACCATATCCCTTGAACTTAGCAGTGTAACTTAGACTCAGGTGAAAATAGTTAATACACAAAATGAGTAAAATACAGATGAATGTCCCCTTTTGCTTTCAGACAGTTGCTTAAGCAAAAGGGGATAGCCCGACGGAGTTCAATCTTTTCTATTGATCCTTGGGGATTGTTTTTTAACTTGGCAACAACATATACCCCGGCAGCGATTACACCGGTCATCACTACACCACTGACAGGAAAAACAATCCGGGCATGGGTGTTTGTGTTTCTTGCCGTCCGTTTCGGGCACAAATATTTTGCCACTGCCATCGGGCAGGTCAACAAAAGGCATTATGTGCCTCCTAAAAATTCAGCCAAAGCATAACATTAAGTCGTAAGATTGCGGTAAATGGCAGGCATCCGGACAGGGAGTTTACTGACATTGTCTACAAAGATGTAATTCACCTCGCCATACATATGGGGCATGTAGTCATGGGCCTTTTTATCAATGGTGATGCAGAAGGGATGGATGCCACGATTCTTCGCTTCAATCAGGGCATGCCGGGTATCCTCAATGGCATATTCCCCTTTGTAATCATCATAGTCCTCGGGTTTCCCATCAGACAGGACGATCAATAATCGAACCTTGGCTTCCATCTCACCAAGCAAATGAGAGGCGTGTCGCAATGCCGGTCCCATGCGGGTATATTCCCTGGGCGAGATCCCCATGATGCGATTCTTTATCTCTGGATTATATGGCTCTTCAAATTCCTTTATTCGGTAAAAATCCGTCCGTGAACGCCGCATGCCGGAGAAACCATAAACAGCATATCGATCACCAAGCACATGCAGGGCCTCGCCGATGAGAATCAGCGATTCTTTGAGAGCATTCATGACCCAGCCCTCGGTGGAGGCCGACATATCCACCAGGAACATGACAGCTATATCACGCTCATCGCGCTGGAGGCGGACAAAAAGTCGGTCCGATGGCGGCAGCCCAGCTAATTGGTCAGTATAGGATTCAATGGTCGCGTCGAGATCAATATCATTGCCGTCCCGCTGTCGCCTTACAAAACGATCTTTCACCTGCAGCATTTCAAACTGCTTTCTGAGCTGTAATATTTCTCCGCGATATTTCAACAAGGTATGGTCAACAAAGGTTCCCTTTACCGCAGCCACATCTTTTTCCAGTAAAATGCACCAATCTTTTCGAAATCCCGCCCGACGGTAATCCCATTCATCATAGGTAATGGGGGCAACGAGAGATGAGCCATTTTCCGGAGATGATGTTTCAGGAGGCACATCTCCATTACCGGCCATGCCCTGAGCCGCAGAAATATAGTCTTTGGGAATACCACCAAGATCATCAACTATATCTTTGATCAGAGATTGCATTGCTTCTGGGATGTCAGCCTCAATATCGACCATGAGCAAAGACTGGGCATTGTCTTCGGCATTGTGCTTTCCTTCCCCTCCCTCTTCCTTTTCTGCCGGCAAAAACATGGCAACGCCCTCCTCCATTGCTGGTCGAGAAGACGGAGCATTTTCATTAACAAGTTCCGAATTATCCTGATTAGTCAACTCAGGAAGCATGGCAGCCAATGCGGTGACAAATTGTTCCTTCACCTCATCACGACGCTTGATAATTACCTGCTCCGCTTCCTGGAGATGGAGTCGCCCCATATAATACATGGGAGCCACGGACTGATAATGCCCCGTCTCAAGAGTTGCATACATTTGCGAGGCTATCTGAACCGAATCCCGGGCCGTCTTGCATGGTATACTTAGGTCCTCAAGCCGATTAATAACTTCAAAAACTTCTTTTTGATGGGTATTGCTCTTTCCAGTCATGCAATATCGCCACGCATCATCAATAATAACTTCTACCCCACCCGACAATCTGGGGCGTAAACCAGCCAGAGCTATACGCAATTCCTTTGAATCTTTCCATAAGCCTGGATATTGCCTTGCCATTGACCTTGAAACCCGAAAACCCTCGGCCAGGCAAAATAGATCTTCAAACAGGCGAGGTTGCGGGAAGAAAGAAAAGAAGTCAGCGAGGGGAATCTGCTGTGTAGTGTGCTTGGGAAGATGAGCATGGTAACGTTTTACAATATCAGACACCCATGAATCACTGTGGTTCATAGTCAAATCATAGGTATTGCCATTCACCAAACCCAGCTGAAAGGTAATTAATAATTTATAGAGCAAAAAATTTTCCTGCTCTTCATGGAAAAAAATTATTTCTTGAGGCAGAAAAACCGTCTCTGTATCAGTGTAAATTTCATTTCCTGAAGCCAGCATGATCTTTCTTTGACACAATGACTGGGCATAGGGTTCCAATACATTATGAACTTCATCAAAGGTGACGCCCGCCTCCCCCCGCAGACGGCAGAGGAAATTCTCTTCCACATCCCTCATAAAAGCCTGGGCAGCTTTCAAGCCATCGGCTTCATAGATATCCAACACCTCGGCCACCCATGAGGTTCTTTGTGCCTCATCCAGGCATGTGAAGACGTCACCGGCTTCGGCCAGATAGGAATAACAGAGGGAATGACTCACCGGCCAGATTGCCGGTACATGGCACAGTATCCAGTCCTGCATGGAATCCGACAGAGATACCAAGGGCTCCAGATGTTCCTCGATTTCCCAATCATTGGGAGGATGGGTGGGAGAAAGCTGGAAGAATTCTTGTTTTAATTGGGTGATATCCATATGTCACTCTATCAAAAGAGGGAAGTGACAATTTCATTCAAAGAGACCAATAATTCCTTCTCATCGGTAAGTGAGTCGGTGATAGCCGCCTGGCAGGCCCGTCTTTTCTCCATACCACTGGCCATGAGTTTGCCGGCATGGATCAACAACCTGGTACTGGCTCCTTCAGGCAATCCGGCATCCTGCAGGTTCCTGGTCATCTCCCCCAGACGTACGAGGAGTTCAGCGGTCCCCGCATCAACACCGGATTCATGCTGAACGATTTTCTGCTCTACATCCGGCTGGGGATAGACAAAATCCAGGGAAATAAAACGCTGTCGGGTGGACTGTTTGAGGTCCTTTAAAACACTTTGGTAGCCGGGATTATACGAGACAGCCAGCATGAACTCATCGGGTGCGGTGAGAAGTTCTCCCCGCTTTTCAATGGGAAGTTCCCGACGATCATCGGCAAGGGGATGAATAACAACGGTAGTGTCTTTACGGGCTTCGACAATCTCATCCAGGTAACAGATGGCTCCGTGCCGTACCGCAAGGGTCAGCGGCCCATCCACCCAGACCGCGTCCCCACCTTTGATTAAATATCTGCCCACCAAGTCACTGGTGGAAAGATCATCATGGCAGGAAACGGTGATCAAAGGTCTTTTAAGATGCCAGGCCAGAAAATGCATGAATCGCGTTTTACCGCATCCGGTTGGGCCTTTTAATAATAAGGGAATTTTATGCTGATAGGCAGCCAGGGCAATCTGCAATTCATCGCCCTGCTGGAGATAAAATGGTTCCTGCGTGATAATATGCTCTTCAAGCAGTTCTTGCTTTTCTTCCATGATTCACCTGTCATGACTATGAAGGTTTTCGCAAAGTCACCTGGAAAGCGACAATGCCCATTAAAGAAAAACAATAAGTCTGAATTATTATTTTACAATTTCATTTAATTTTTCTTCTGCCATTCATCCCCATGTTGCCTTTTGAGTTCTTCCTCTTTTGACTCTTCGGTTAATGGGTAGAGAATACTGTGTTTCCTGTTCTTTTCATCGGTCCAGTAAGCATCATATTCTTCCGGATTTTCCGGATCATAGGCCTTCCAGGAACAGCCAATAAAAAGCTGGCTAAGCATGAAAAAAGGATACGTGCAAGCATTTTTTCTCCTTAAACTGATGCCGAATGGTCTCAAATAATCTTTCTAAAAACCCACCACACTAATACTGCCTGTACTATCTGCCTCCAAGGAGATAGTTCCTTGGCCGCTGCCAAGTATCCCGGTTAGAGAAGTTGATCTTATTACTTCATCCTGAACCACAAGAGCTGAAAGAGTAATGCTTCCGATGTTGACCTCGGCTTCAAAATCCGCTGAAGTATCCTCCGGGATGTCGAGATTGATATTCCCATTCACTGTATACAGATCGATTGTACCTCCTAATGGTAAAACGACTTCACTGTCAATGGTGCCGTTGACTAAATCAACTTCTGTACTGCCGGCAATTTCAGTGAGACTGACATTGCCATTGGTATGGTCCACTGCAATGTCATTATCCATTGATTGTATTGTAATGTCACCATTAACAGTATCGAGCTGGACCTCCATATACGTTGGCAGAGTAATCGTATAATCCACAGAATATTGTCGACCCCATGTGCTTGGTGGTTGAATTGTCTCCACAAGTACTTCGTTTGCTGAACTTTGCACATCTACAGTAATGTTCTCCAAGTGTCGGTTGGCATCTTGAATGCTGTTTGATTCAACACGTTTCGTCCCACTAATAACAACCGAATCAGCCCCGGATACGCCGGTAATGCTTATTTCGCCATTTATTCCATGTAATCTCATTCGAGTGTGATTTTCCACATCTATTTCTTCTGAAAATGAATCAGAAGATTCAAAATCCAGATCGCTTATCGGCGTCCAATCACCCCAGTCTGCATTATAATTCACATCCACGTCATTACAAGCGGTGAAGCCAATGGAAGTGAGCAAACAGAGCATTATCCCAACGGATATCATTATGTTTTTCATGGTACATCCTCCTCTGCAGTTCTTGAATACTTTTGGCAAACACAAGAACCACCTTGCCAAACGTAAAGTGATCGGCTCAGAATATTCACCCCTAATACATGGGGAATACGATTACATGTATTACATCAATTCCCTATCACAAATGTGCCGATATTTTATACAACTCCGGAGACGGTAGAGTATTGTTCGATGATAGACGATAGACCGTGCCCACCAGTTCAGGAGGGACTTATAATGGATATACGATTTTTTTAGCGACTCGGTATAAATATCAATGCCTCGCTGATAAAAATCCTCATCCCCGAAATTAAATGGGCGGTCTTCCATAGCTGGTTCATAATTCCAGAATGTAAGGTCCCTCATGAACTCAATTCGTTCCGGAGCCAGTTCTGCGGCGTTTTTCAAAAAACAGGATTCTGCCATCGCACGGTCCATTGTTTCTAAATCTTTTGATAATACAGCCTTGTCAGATGTGGTTTGATACTGCCATTCTTCATCAGACAATTTTCGGAAACTACCGAAATCAACAATGCCGAGACGGCCATCATCCATAAATATGAAATTCCCAGGATTCGGATCTGAATAGATGGTTTGATGTTTTGCTAAAATACGAAAAAATGCGATTGTAATCAATTCTCCAAAATGGTTTCGGCTCTCCTGACTCGGATTTGTTTCAAGATAATCCCGTAGATGTAATCCAGGGATGTAATCCATGGTAAGAACTCGATCGGTGGAGAAATTCTCCCACACCTTGGGCACAACAATCTGATCATTGCTATTGAATAACTTTCTTACCTTTTTTAAAAACCGAGCTTCTCTCCGATAGTCAACTTCACTTAGGAGCATTTCTTCAGCATCTTCTAAATGGTCCAGGCAATTACGCCACTGTTTTTTCAGTTTTATTGGTGCCAAGAGAGTGCGCATACTACGAAGGTCATTTCGGATTGTCGCGGCCATATTGGGATACTGAATTTTGACCGCCACCTGCTCCCCGGTTTTCAACAGAGCCCGGTGGACCTGCCCCAAAGAGGCTGCGGCAAATGCTTTCTTTTCGAAGGAAGCAAATATCTCCCCGGGCTCTTTGCCAAGTTCATCAAGAAACACTTCCCGGATGAGCGAATAGTGCATTGGCGGAGCTTCAAAATGCAGGGAGTCCAATGTATCGGCAATTTGCTCGGGTAATATCTGTGGTACACTGCCAAGCATTTGGCCGATTTTTAGAATACCGCCACGAAGATACCCCATTGTGCCCAGTAGCTCGAATGCCGTTTTAATATACATTTCGTTGAGAAGACGTTGCTGTTCTGTGTCATTGACAAAATTCCTGCGGATCGCATAAGCAAGGTAGCCAACCGCAATCTTTGCCTGCATGCTGCCAAGGGTCCAGATCCTATTCAATGTTCGAACAGGAACTTGTCTCCTGCTTACTTTGGCAATCAAATCTCCCAAAGGATCTTTGATGGGAGACTCTTCATTGATTTCCTGTGGAATTGCATCAATAATTTCCTGCAACTCCAACGACTCTTTGCTTTTTTTCGATTCAGGCGACATTGTTTCACTCCGAGGAACTCGTGTTACCGGATATTGTCTGTGCAAAAAGTTTGATTGAATAATCGATGAGCTCTAAAGTCTCTTCCTGATTGCGTGATTCATCGCCGGCCCAGAAGGCAAGAATTCCAATATAGAGAGACCAATACAAGGTTTCGGAAATAAAACTGGGAATCCGGCTCAGGCTGTGTGTACTAATTATTTGGCGTACAATTTCGAGATGTTCTTCCCGGGCTGATTCACCGGCAGGACATGAGTTGGATTTGGAAAAAAGACTCATGCTACTTTCTAAAACAGGCCCAAAAAACTTTCGGTACGGCCTCAGTCGACGTAACTCTGAACTGATTAAAAGAAAAAGATCTTCTTCAAAATCCTCTTCCCCACTACGCCGTTTAGAATAGTCCTCTCTCCCGTTATTCATTACATCTGCCAGTAATGACATGGCAAGGGTTTCCTTGGTTTTAAAATAATTGAACAAGGTCCCAGCAGCAATGCCGGTTGCCGAGGCAATCTGACGAGTCGTGGTTTGTTCGAAACCGACATCGAGAAAGAGGTCCTCAGCGGTTTGCAGAATTCGCTCTTTAGTTTCTTCTTTTGCCTTTTGAGATATACGCATCACACCCTCCTAATATGACCATGCTCACATTGGATCACACCGACACCTGTTCGTCAAGAAAAAAATGAGCGCGCTCATTTTATATAAAGACATGTTGGATCTCTTCAAGCGGCACTACAACATTTTTGGATAATATCTTGACTATGAGGGCATTCTGATACGCAAAAATCGAAAAGTTGTATGCGCTAGTGATATTGGTTGGGACTTGAATTATTCAATGGTATCCTGTTTTCTGTATATGCACTCAAAATGAGTGCTATCCAAATGTAAGCCACTGGACATGGCTGGTGATTCGTTGCCAACCATTTTCATATTAATGTGAGTGGTTAGGTGCAATATACGATAACTTGTTATGTTTGAATCATGAAAGCATGTTCTCAAAAAATATGAATAAGTGTAAAATTACGGGTTATTTATGAATTTTTTACCATCCCAGGTTGTCTATTTTCTTCACAGCAGGACTACCCATAGAAATTTGGTTTTATTGAGCAAGTTTTTTTTGTTTCTGGCCTTCATCGTCTCTATTTATTCCGTATTATTTCACCTTATCATGCTTGCTGAAGGCAGAGAATACAGTTGGATAACCGGTTTTTACTGGACCCTCACCGTCATGTCCACCCTCGGTTTCGGCGACATAACTTTTTCGACTGATCTTGGGCTGCTTTTTACCATAATAGTACTTCTTTCTGGCGTGGTATTTTTGCTCATCATGCTCCCTTTTACATTAATTCAGTTTTTTTACGCCCCCTGGCTGGAAGCCCAAGCAAAAACACGGACACCACGTGAGCTTCCAGAGGGAACATCGGGACATATTATTTTGACGAGCCTGGATCCCATCGCGAAAAGTCTGATCCGGAAAATCGAAAAATTTAATTATGAATATGTCATTATTGCCTCGGATATTCAAAAGGCCCTTGAGCTCTATGATCTTGGATATAAAACGGTATTGGGTGATATCGATGACCCTGAAACCTACAAGCGTGTTCGAGCACATGATGCAAGGCTGGTGGTCGCCAACAATGACGATCAGATGAATACCAACATATCTTTCACTATCCGGGAAATTACCGAGAAAGTACCCATTGTCTCAATTGCCGATAATATTCATTCAATGGATATCCTGGAGTTCCCCGAAAACACACATGTCTTTCATTTTGTTAAAATGCTGGGACGGTCGCTGGGGCAAAGAGCGCTTGGAGTTGAGATGGGCGTGCATGAAATTGGCAGGTTCGATCAGCTTATTGTCTGGGAAGCCGCTGCCGCTGGGACACCTCTGGAAGGAAATACACTGACGAAGAGCCAACTCAGAAAGGTCACAGGTTTAACAGTTGCCGGATTTTGGGAAACAGGAAAGCTTAAGGATCCCGATCCGCATACCCTAATTACGTCCTCCACTATTCTTGTGCTTGCCGGTACCTCAAAGCAGATGGAAAAGTACAGTAAACATTTTGCCATCACATGTGTCGACTATAAGCAGGATGCTCCGATCTTAATTCTTGGGGGGGGCAGGGTCGGCTGTGCCGTTGCAGAGCTGCTGGAGGAGCACCGGGTGGCCTACAACATCGTAGAGAAGAATGAACAATTGAGGACAGAAAATAAAAATTATATTTTTGGCGATGCAGCTAATATAAACACCCTGAAAGAGGCTGATATCGAAAATGCCAGAGCGGTTATCGTAACAACCCATGACGATGCCATGAATATTTACCTTACTTTTTATTGCCGTCAACTTCGTCCCGATATTCAGATAGTCAGCAGGGCAAACAGGTCAAGAACAATTTCCAAACTTTACACGGCAGGCGCCGACATGGTTATGTCCTACTCCATCATGGGAGCAAATGCCATTCTCAGTCTTCTGCAGCCAAATGAAATTTCTTTGTTCATGGAAGGCCTCAATGTATTCAACAGACCGGTGCCCAGTTCATTCATAGGTAGATCAATAGCTGAAATTCAGATTCGGGAACAAACAGGAGTCAGTTTGCTGGCAGCAAACAGGATGGGAGAGCAATTAGTGAATCCAGATCCTTTCACCCCCCTTGAAAAAGAGGATGAACTGATTCTTATTGGTACAGTTGATGCTGAAAATCGTTTCATAAATGACTACTAAAGCATTTTGCACTTCCCATAATTGAGTGAACATTGGGATTCGACAACTCACCCTCAACCTCCGGTCCGGTTTCCTCGCTTTGCCAGGTTACAGCTTATACCAAGCGATGTGTATGGATTACAGGAGTGTATTTGTGGGCTGTAACCGACCATTTATTAATAGAGCATGTATATGGAAATCGTAACCATTTAATTTAAAAGAGAAAAAGTAGTGTTTGATACGTACAGGAAGATAATATCTTTACTTTTGCCCAAACTTCCAAACTAGGTGTGCTTCAAATGGTCGTATAACATAAAGTACTATTATGCAGAATCTGCCATAACACGATAATTAGATAGCAAAAACAGATTTACAACAAGTTGTTGGAGCTGAATCAGGGATTATGTTGACTTTTTCATCCTCTCTGTTTAGCTGATCAGAGAGAAAAGCAGACGTCGTGTTAATATATAATGTTATGAGTTAAAAAATATACAAGAGAAAATGTGATGAATTCACAGCCAACTAAATATGCTTTTCTTGCGGGTGTCGCATACTTTTGCTGTATGGCAATTGCACACTATTTCGGCCTTAAGGTGCCTGTATTGTTCGTATATTACGACACTCCTGCGTATTCCACTGATCTCGGCCACCTATTCCACGCGAAGCCGGCCACCCATT
>CAYUCH010000046.1:0-27369 GCA_964443295.1 uncultured Desulfobulbia bacterium
ATCAGTGGCCGGAATCAAATGGAATGGGTGGTCGGGATCGTCTGGAATTCGCATCAGTATCGCAACACACATTTCAGAGAAAAGAATCCTGATGACGAGTTGGACATCAGACAATATCACTTATTGTACCGTATGGCCTTAAGCAATGAACTTGAAATACAACTTGGACTTGGCCAATTCAGCCTTGAGGGCGACACAAAACACTCAAATACTTCTTTTACACTTCCTATTCTTTATCACCCTACAAATTGGCTTGGATTTGAATTCAGACCTGCCTGGACAACAATTAACGGCAATTCTATTGCAGACTATGACGTATCAATAATTACGGGTTGGGACTATGTTTCGTTAAAACTGGGATATAGAGCAATTCAAAGCCCAAATGAAACCCTGGACGGGCCATACATTGGTCTTTCCATCCGGTTTTAACATCTCTTCATATTATCTTTACCCGAGGTTTCAAAAGACTGACGTATGTCCTTGAATAATCGATCTTTATGCCACCAGGCGAATCTCCCCAGGAACAAGAGACATTGGCGACGCGTTTGGCTGTCGAGATCAGCATGTAACACACTTCTATAAAATTCTGTAAGCAACCGCCAAAATGGAAACACAAGAGTACCTGCTTTGGCAGGATCAAACCATATGGCGATTTCTTCAGCTGACTGATTCATCCGCAAGGAAGTATGTGGATGATCTCTCCGCAGGAAAAGTCGCTGAGGCACTTCGACAATCTCTCCTAAAAGACATAAATGAGCCAGAAGATTAATGTCGGAAGAATTATAATTTCCAATAAGAAAAGTCTTTCGTAATGTCTCGGTGCGAATCAATCCAAAAACCGCATTGCACTCTCCTTTAGTGCGCATAAGAAATCGTTGCAACCGTTCAAGAGGATCATGAACGGTATAATTCATTCCGTCGTCGTAGTGACTGACAACATTTCCATGCCCATCAATTATTGAAGTTTGCGGATAACAGAGAATAGCCTCTTCATTCTGGTCAAGAACTGCAAGGCATTCTTCCAGGAAAGAAGGTTCACAGATATCATCGCAGGAAGCCCATTTGAAATATTGGCCTTGTGCAAGGTGGAAAACATGGTTGTAATTCCACGCCGCCCCTCTATTTCTTTCATGTAGGTGAAGTTGTATGCGATGATCTTTTTCTGCATACTCTCTACAGATATCAGGAGTTTTATCCGTTGAGCCATTATCAGAGATTATTAACTCAAAATCTGAAAAAGTTTGATTGAGGAGAGAATCAAGGGTTTCCCTTAAAAACTCATCTCCATTGTATATAGGTAGACCAACACTTATACGTGCCATGAATAATATCCTGACTTCAACTACACGGTTTCTATTGCACACACAACAGATAACTCTGACATCATCTGCTGAATTTCGTCGCGGTATACTGGATTCATAACAATAATTACATCCGGTTGATAATCGATTAAAGCCTGAGGAAAAATGATTTCCTGGCTGGAACAGGCGATGTACTTTCCTTGTTTATGTGGATTTAGGTCAACAATGTACTGTATGGAACCTCGTTGATCAGCACTATTGAGAAAGGTCACCCCTTTAGAACCAGCCCCCCATGCCACTATCTTTTTACCAGCCTCTTGATACTGACTGAGTTTTTCCTGCCAAAATGAAACCTTTTCTTCAAATTGTCTGGCAAACTCGCTGATATTATCTGAATGCACCGCTTTACCGACAGCACATTCAGCATCATGCTGCCTCTTGTTGAATTGACCTTCAACACACAAAAATTGACCATGATATGACTCTGAGATACCGGTAACTACAAAGCCCACAATGGAAAAAAGTTTTTCTAAAGATGCTTCGGTAAAATAATGACAATGCTCATAAATGAGATCCCAGATTCCCAGATCATTGATCATCCATGAACCATTAGGCACCTCAAAATAGAAGGAGGTCCCCTGGCAGTCTTCCATAACGTTTCCCAGGCGCTGTAAAAAATCAACTGGATCAGGTATATGTTCTAAGACATGGCGGCAACATACAAGGTCAGCTTTAAAGCGTGAATACTTCTCTGAATAAAAGTCTTTAATAAAGGTTATATTTCCCTCTTTCACCTCTTTTTCATTTTGCCGTCGCGAGGGATCAAAACCAATTCCGAAATTATTTCCCGTGGCGCATATTTGCTTGAGAAAATTCCCATCCCCACAACCAATATCGATGATGTTTTTCCCTTTCAGGTTATATTGCTCGACCAAATGAGCTGTTAATGTATTGGCATGATCCTGGAAATGTTGAGAAAAATGAAGGGCATTTTCATACTCTTGCGTATAGTCCATCAGGGTTTCATCAAAACCATTGTTGTATACATGGCCGCATGATACGCAGCAGGACAGCTGGATGTCAGCTTGCTCGGCTTTTTTAGCCTTATCAGATGAAGGCCAGACAAGGTTGCAATACACAGGAACCTGGGAAACCTGTACCACTTGTTTTATCTGTTTTGAATTACAGACTGGACAAATACTTCCAAGACGCACTCATTACCCTCCATTGTCCATCATCTACAGGGTTAGCAATTTTGCTTCCACACCAAGGTCTTTCAGATTATTGGCGATTTCTTTTTTATATACCGGGTTCATTATGATAATTGTGTGGGGTTTGTACTGCTTTAAAAATTCTGGTGCGACAATCTCTTGACCAGTGCCGACCATAAAATTCCCTTGACGAAACGGGTTAATATCAACCACGTATTGAATGATCTCTGATGATTGTATGGCCGCCAGAAAAGCCACCCCTTTAGAGCCACTCCCCCACAACACAACTCGTTGATTGAGCGTATTATTTTTGTCAAAAATCTTTTGCCAATTGCTGATTTTTTCAGACAGTTTTTCAGGAAACGCTTTGACCAGGACCTCTA
This sequence comes from uncultured Desulfobulbia bacterium, assembly GCA_964443295.1. Taxonomy (GTDB): domain Bacteria; phylum Desulfobacterota; class Desulfobulbia; order Desulfobulbales; family CG2-30-60-27; genus CAYUCH01. Next base: position 2,896 of record CAYUCH010000046.1, read on the forward strand.
AGTCTTCCAGGTCATCCTCAAATCGAAGTTTGCCTGTTTCATGAACATCGTTTTCTACGGGCAGGGCTTCGATGGTGAGATATTGATCAGCATAGGTCCGTTCCATATCCACCACTGTAAAGCCACACCGATGAAAAAGTCGGAACAATGAGCCGGCAGTAAAATACGAACAATGTTCATAATAGATATCTTCAAAGGCACAGTCCTGCAAAATACGCAGGGTGTCGGGAACCTGAAAAAATACAATTGTTTTGGTTTGATCCCCAATGGCACGACGGACAGTGGTGAGAAAAGCATGGGGATTGTGGATATGCTCCAAAGTCATCCGGCAACAGACGAAATCTGCCTGATAATCGAGATAGTGTTCAGAATAGAAATCTGTAACAAAACGGATGGTATCTTTATCATACTGTAGCCTGCCGGGAACAAAAGCAGGATCAAAACCGACCCCCTTGTTCATTCCAAGCTCACAAAGAGTGATTAAAAATTCCCCTTTGCCGCAGCCTATTTCAATGATGCTTTTGCCGTGCAAATCATATTTTGTTACCAGCTTGTCAGCCATTTGCCTGGCAAAAGCGTTAAACGTTTCTGAAAATCCCTGGGACTCTTCACAATCGGATGAATACCCGAGTAAATCCTCCTGAAAGCTGAAATTGGCTACAAAGCCGCATTCTCTGCAAAAGCCCAGATCTATTTGCCCCCTTTGAAATGACTTGGCCTGTGCCGCTGTGTAGACGTTTAAAACACTATGAACCGGTACGGAGGGTATCTGGTAAAAGAGTGCTATGGATTGCTGAAAACACGCTGGGCAGATAGTTTGCATGATAATGAAATGTACTATGCTTGGGTAATGGTTTTACCTGGCAAGGGCTGCACTTCCACATTGCCAAACTCAACCTGACAACGATGGGCTAACAGGGCCACAGCGTATTCAGTTTCCGGTAGAGCATGTCCCTCAACATCGGTTATCTGGATCCATTCTGCCATTGTATCTTCCTCGGCTGCTTGCCATTTCAACCTCTGCACATATCGTACATGCTGGCCATGCTGATCAACTTCCGGCCAACATTCCATGACGACTTTATATTTCTTGCCTGGCACCAGGTCAAAATTTCTATAGGTAATCACCCATTGAGGCTTGGGTTTTCCACGTTTATAACCAAACTCGGTTCCCACCCCTTGATAGAGCGAATAATACCAGCCAAGACCATAGATCCACCCTCTTCTGGGCAGGACATTTTCATTTTCTGCATGACCTCCCCAGATGGGCATCACTCCAAAACCATAGGGTTTATTGCCTTCAACAGAATGCCTAAAAATCAAATCAGTCATCACCCGCCGTCCACCTTTCACTGCTCCTGTGACAAGCAATAATCGATCATAACCCTCATGCCCGGGTTTAGGGCGCACTCGCCATTCACCCTCACTCTGGAAGGTCTCCCAAGATCCATCCTGGACATCAAGGGATGAGGTTTGCCAGTTTGTTGTCAGTGGTAAAACAATTTCAGACGGATCATAGGTGAAATTGATTAAAACTGTTTTCGTATTATTGGCTCCCCCAGAAGCCTTAATTTCCAGCTTATTTTCTCCCTTGGCAAGATGATTGGCTAAAACTTCAACCGTGAAGGAGTGACTTGTAAAACGAATGCTCTCCAAAGATACATCTTGCCATGGGCCGCTATTTACCCGAAACTCTAAATGTTTTGCTTGAGGTGATAAAACGCCACACACATTGGCACTGAGGTCGCCGGACCTCCGAGTAAATACTTTGGGGCTATGATGCACTGTGATCAGTTCATCCGGCGCAACAACATCACAGCCAGGGATCATGGTAAGACAGAGCGCTCCACCACAGAGCAAAAATTTCCTTCTGTTCATCAGCGATATCGTTTGCATCCTTACCTCTCTTCAACCTTTTCCCAGCTGGGAGCGAAATCCTGCTCAAGTTGCACAAAACTCTGCTGTAAATTCCAATTGGCACAAGTGCTGTGGTAGCAGGTTTTACACGACGAAAACATTTTTTCAGGATCATTGACCACTTCCCGAAAGGCCTGAATTTCCTTTGCATTCCAAAGGTCTTCGATATCTTCTGCCTTGGAAATATCGACTAGTTTTTCAGGCGATGACTGGCAAGGCCGAATAAATCCATCGGAACCGAGATATAAATCACGCCATGGAAAGGAACATGTTTTATGAAAGTCAGCTCCAACTTCGCCATCTCCTTGAATTTCCGGAAGTTTAAGGTTGATATTGAAATCCCTTGCACGTCTGCTGGCTTCATTAAATGCAGCTCTCACCTTTTTCTGTTTGTTGTAAAGAGATTCACCTAAGAGGTCATGTTTAAACACGGTCAGATAGACAACTTTAACTTCTGGTACGCCTAACTCACCAGCCAGAGTGACGAGATCGGCTAATTGATCAATATTTCTTTGCATTGCTGTAAACACAAAATTGACATAAGGGTAATCAAGGTTCCGGTTCTTTTTTACCATTAACAGTGCTTTAAGAGTGGAAATTTCACGTTGAAAATCGCCACCTTTTCTTATGGAATCATTGATTTCAGGACTTGCCCCATCAAGAGAAAGAGCCACTAAATCAACATGATGATCAAAAATAGCCGGAAGTATATTACCCAGAGTACTGCCATTGGTGACAAAATATTTTCGCAATAATGGATAGGTATTCAGGAACATTAATATTTCAACAAACTGAGGGTGCAAGGTGCCCTCTCCCCAGCCGTGCAAGGTGATTTCCTCAACATATGGAAAGGCAGGTTCGAGGCTCTTAATCATTGCCAAAGGCATATCAGTAGTCTGGAAATCAGCAGCTTCCCTGCCGCACATAATGCATCGAAAATTACACCGATTTGTTAATTCCAAAACAATACGACGAGGAAAGGATGCAAGTTTTGTAGCACCGTGTTCAAACTCTGAACGGTTTAACTCTGTATTATTTTTCTGGATTTCACTAAGAGGCGTGGTAAAAAGAGTATAGGTTTTCATGGATGGCCTTTTACCAGGTCTTCCAAGGAGGATTATCACCGGACCACATTTTTTCTAAGATATATTTTTCCCGCACCGTATCCATACATTGCCAAAATGAGGTGTGTTTGTAGGCCATCAGTTGCCCATCTTTGGCAAGACGCTCGAGGGGCTCTTTTTCCCATTGCGTGTCATCGCCATCTATATAATCAAATATTTCCGGCTCTAAGACAAAAAAAGCGCCATTGATCCATCCTTCGGCGGTTTGAGGTTTTTCAGAAAACTCCACAACGTAATCATTTTCCATCTGTAAATGACCATAGCGAGCTGGAGGGCGAACCGCTGTAAGAGTTGCCAACTTACCGTGGGATTTATGGAAAGCCAGGAGGTCATCTAGATTGATATCAGACACTCCATCTCCCCATGTCAGCATAAATGTGCTCTTTTCCACATGGTCAGCCAGCCTTTTAATACGACCGCCGGTCTGGGTTTTTTGTCCGGTATCCAACAACTCAACAGTGAAATCCATATTGTTTCGATTAATAAACTGTACATCCCCACTCTTCATATTCACTTTTAAATTACTGCTTGAAACAGACGCGTAATCCAACATGTACTTCTTTATAACTTCACCTTTGTAGCCCAAGGCAATGAGGAAATCTTTAAAGCCATACTGGGCATAAATCATCATGATATGCCACAACATAGGGTACCCACCAATCTCCACCATGGGTTTTGGTTTCAACTCGGTTTCCTCTGCAAGCCTTGTTCCTAGGCCACCAGCTAAAATTGCCACTTTCATGTAATTTTCCTGTTTTATGATATTGCTATAAAAATGCTATTCCCCTTGGGAATAATGATATTTTAGTATACAACAGCCACAAGAAAAACAGAAAGAAAAGGGAAGAAAAAAAGATTAAGGTTTTAATAAAGTTGCTACCTCAGTTTTGGGTTTATTCCTGCTTATGAATTCGGTATTGTGTCTGAGAGATGCTGTATCAAAAATTTTCAAGATAAATAGTCACAGGACTAGCCATGGAGCTGGAAAAAAAATCATACGAGGGCATTATTGAAAACCTTCATGATGGTCTGTATATCGTAGATAAAGACCGAGTGATAACCTATTGGAATAAGGCTGCTGAAGAAATTTCCGGTTTCAGTGCTAAAGAAGTTATAGGCCGATCTTGCGCTGATAACATTCTCACCCACGTAGACGACCTGGGAAACAGCCTTTGTCATGGCATGTGTCCCCTGGCCGCAACAATCCTTGATACCAAACCTCGAGAAGCTGAAGTGTATATGCACCATAAAGATGGGCATAGAATTCCTGTCTCCGTGCGCATCAGTACTCTTGTCGATGAAGATGAAAACGTAATTGGCGGAGTCGAATTATTCACCGACATCAGTCACCAGGTTGCCAATGATATGAGAATCAAGGAATTGGAAAAACTAGCCCTCCTTGATAATCTCACTCAACTGGCTAACCGAAACTATATAGAGAAAGAACTTCACAATAGGTTTGAAGAACTAAAACGATTCCAACTACCTTTTGGTGTGCTTTTTATGGACATCGATCATTTTAAAAAATTCAACGACACATACGGGCATGATGTGGGCGACAAAGTCCTTAAATTTGTAGCCAACACTTTTGTTTCCAATGCCAGACCCTTTGACCTTTATGGGCGTTGGGGAGGAGAAGAATTCATCGGCATAGTTCGAAATATAACAAAGGAGAATTTGGAGTCCTTCGGTAATAGAATTCGTTCTCTTATAGAAACATCGTATATTACCCATGAAAATAGGAGACTCAACATCACCATTTCCCTTGGCGGTACAATCGTTAACGGTGATGACACCATTGATTCGATCATTAAAAGAGCAGACAACCTTTTATACAAGAGCAAAGACTCTGGAAGAAACTGTTTGACCATAGATTGATACACGGGTGAATTCACATGCTGTTTTGTAAAGGGTATGAGAAAAAAGAAAAATAGAGTACATTCTCGCCATGCAACTATTAGATAATATCTTCCAACAGAATAAGGCCTGGGCGGATAAAATCAAAAAATCCGACCCTGTTTTTTTTACAAAGCTCTCAAAACAACAAAATCCCGAGTATTTATGTATTGGTTGTACGGATAGTCGAGTTCCGACAAATGAGATTGTCAACATGAATTGGCAGTACATGGATGGATATACGGCATTGAAGACGGTATTTTAAAAGATTTGGATGTCTGTATCAGCGAATGTTGATCAAATATCCAACATCCATAGAATGAAATAAATGATTAAAGTGTAAATTCCTTACAATTGATCAACTTTCACATCATTTCCATTCCATACAAAATTGAGGCACCCATGTTTGACCTGGTAAAAAATATTCTTACTAAAAAAAATGATAGTAATGCGCAGGCCAATGTTAAGTCAGATCAGGACCGAACTCGAATTGCTGCGGCGGTCTTGCTTCTTGAGGCAGCTCATATTGATGATGAATGCACTGAAGATGAGCTGAATCATGTACTGCACACCCTGCAAACAAATTTCAAACTCTCCGAGGCAATCACCAAAGAGTTGGTAGACATTGCCCATGCTGAAAAATCAGAAGCCGTAGATCTCTGGGAATTCACCAACCACATTAATGAAACCCATTCCATTGAAGAAAAAATCATCCTTTTGGAAGCGGTGTGGAGAATCATCTACATGGATGGTCGACTTGATAAACATGAAGATCATTTTGCCCATCGTCTTGCCAAACTTTTGCGCCTTTCCCACCGTGAAATGATTGGAGCCAAGTTGGCTGCAAAGGAGAAAATGAATGCAGACACAACAGGATAAGCCACGGTACAACTTTAAGTATATTCTTTCCTCAGACTCCAATAAGGGTCACGCCTTACCCATCATTCTGCTTATTCTTCTTTGCCTTATGGCAATTATCTATTTGTCCATTGATTATTTCACTTCCCACACTCAGGAAAAACCTGTGCAGTACAAGAGTGACGAAATTCCTTTTCAAGATAACGAAGAACCACTTACAACCTTTGAAACAGAACCTGATACCTCTACAGATGAAAAGGCAATTGAAGAGGTTTAATCTTTTGTTGGTTTTCTTATTTCACAACAAGTAATTCAGGAGGAAACTGTTAATCAAAGAACCTGCACAAATGTCACAAAAGGGATGAGAGAATTTTATGAACATCTAGACAGACAAGGCTTTTCTAAAAACACTCAAGAAGAACACATAAAAACAGTATTTCAGAAACTTACCAACAAACTTCTCCAAAACCCTCCCATTGTTGTCCGTGAAACAGATAATCTTCTTAATATTCTGAAAAATGCTGCGCATTTCTTTCGCATTCTTGGTGAAAAAGACCTCAATCTTCTGCGGGCCATTTTAAAAAAAGAGGATGTACGGCTGGAAGAAGCCATGGCATTGTTTTTCAACTGGTCACTGTATGATGGACAATGTAAAAAACAAGATATAGAGGTTAGCCTTCCTCTTTCTGATCTCTATGAATATGCGGTGTTTTTCCTCAACACCCTTGGTGGGCAGTCCTACCTCTATAGAAGAAATCACAATATGCGGACCCTGATCAAATACTATGTTGTACTGATCATCGACCGGGCCAACGATCAAATGAAAAATAAGCATGGAATTGACATTAGAGCGCCCCTATTATCCGTACAGACTGATTTGGAAATCGCCAGAGAATTACAGTATCAGGCGATATACATCGAAAATCTGCACACTCTGAGTCAAAAATACTCAACCATGTAAATTATTGGACTGGTCCATGCATGATCTGTCCTTTTGAACATATCATTATTTTTGTAAAGGCTTGCAAATTCAATGGGAGCCTTTTAAATTGTCTTTTTTCTGGCGAAAAAAACCACGAATTATTCCACAACAAATAAGGAGACACCATGAATCAGAAGAAAATCTTTCTCCCCGAGTCGGAGATGCCCACCAAATGGTACAATGCTTTACCGGATATACCCGGAGGGATGCAGCCACCACTTGATCCAGAAACCAACGAGCCCATGGGACCGGAAAAACTTTCGGCAATTTTCCCCATGGGACTTCTTGAGCAGGAAATGAGTGGTGAAAGATGGATCGACATTCCCCAGGAAGTTCTCGAAATTTACCCTCTCTGGCGTCCAGCTCCTCTTATCAGGGCCTATGAACTGGAGGCAGCATTAGGAACTAAAGCAAAAATTTACTACAAATATGAAGGCGTTTCACCGGTTGGTAGCCATAAGCTGAACACTGCTGTTGCCCAGGCTTATTATAATAAGAAAGAAGGTATTACCAGAATTGCCACAGAAACCGGAGCCGGTCAATGGGGCAGCGCCATGTCATTTGCAACTCACAAATTTGGCATGGAATGCAAGGTGTACATGGTCCGGGTTTCCTTTGACCAGAAACCATATCGTAAAGCCACGATGCACGCCTATGGTGCTTCCATCGTAGCAAGCCCAAGCCAGGACACAAACTATGGCCGTTCAGTACTTGAAAGCGCTCCAGACACTCCTGGTTCATTGGGAATCGCCATCTCTGAAGCCATTGAAGATGCCGTGACCAGTGAAAATACCAATTATGGACTTGGCTCGGTTCTCAACCACGTATTACTGCATCAGTCTATTATTGGTTTAGAGGCCAAAAAACAATTGGCAATGGTGGGTGATACGCCTGATGTCATTGTTGGTTGCTGTGGCGGAGGATCAAACTTTGCCGGTATTGCCCTGCCCTTCCTTCCTGAAAAACTTGAAGGAAAAAACATTAAATTCCTAGGTGTGGAACCAGCCTCTTGTCCCACTCTTACCAAAGGAAAATTTGCCTACGACTTTGGTGACACGGCAAAAATGACTCCAATGATGCAGATGCATACCCTTGGCCACGATTTCATTCCTCCCGGCATTCATGCAGGTGGACTTCGTTACCACGGTATGGCCCCCATTATCAGTGCCCTGACCCGGGAAAATGTCATCGAACCAATCGCGGTTCACCAGCTGGAATGTTTTGAGGCAGGCACACTCTTTGCCCAGACTGAAGGTATTATTCCTGCGCCAGAATCTACCCATGCAATTCTCGGTGCCATTAAGGAAGCGACCATAGACAAGAACGATCCAAAGACCATCCTGTTTAATCTTTCCGGCCATGGCCATTTAGGCCTGGCTTCTTACGAGCAGTATTTTGCTGGAGAGCTTCACAATTATGCTCTTCCCGAAGAAGCCATTAATGAAGCATTGAAAAATTTACCACAGGTATAGATTATTAAAAAATCCCTTCACAGCAAGGAGAGCATCTTAGCTCTCCTTGCTTTAAGCTTTTCCTTGTTTGTTCTTCTCCTCATTCTGCACCCAGCTCAAGGAGTTGCAGAGACAGACGATTTCGGCCTGGTAAAGCACGGTAGCTACAGTGTTGGATATTTCGACGATATTCTACTACACCACCAGGCAGACACACCATTTATCCCAGCTTCCATCCTCAAAATTGTCACTGCTCAACTGGCATTGGAAACACTCTCTCCTGCATTTCGTTTTGAGACAGAATTCTATGTAAACAGTAATAACGATTTGATCATAAAAGGGTTAGGCGACCCTTTACTCATCTCTGAAGAGATTCTCCACATTGCACTGAAATTACGCAAAAAAAACCACCTGTCGTTCAACAACATTCTACTTGACAACTCCTCATTTCAATTGGACCGTCCCACCCATGGAATTGGCACTTCTTTAAATCCCTATGATGCTGAAAATGGCGCCCTGGTGGTAAATTTCAACACTATTAATGTCCATAACCAAGGACAAAACGGCGTTATCTCTGCCGAACCACAAACCCCTACCCTGCCGCTCATGAAATCATTTGGAAAATACCTGCCGAAAGGACAACATCGAGTAAATATTTCAAATACACCAGGCGCACCTCTCCAATATGTCGGTGAGCTATTTAAAGCAATTTTTATAACCAATGGCATCACTATTTTAGGGGAAATTGCCGAAGGAAGGTCCACAGATGACCGCAAGCTCATATACTCCCACATTTCTTCATATAGCCTTGAAGATGTAATTTCCAAAATGTTCCGCTATTCCAACAATTTAATTGCAAATCAACTTTTTCTCACTTGTGGAGCTATTCAATTTGGCGATCCTGCCACCTGGGAAAAGGCCAGAGAAACCATCAAGTTATTTGCAGCCCAAAAATACTTTCTGAAAGAGCCTGAATTCATCATGTATGAAGGATCTGGAATTAGTCGAAAAAACCGTTTAACAGCCAACGCAATGCTGAAAATTCTGGAGGCCTTTGCTTTGCAATCCCATCTCCTACCAGAAGAAGAAGGCCGACGTGTTAAAACAGGCACATTAACAGGAGTATATAGCCTGGCCGGCTACCTCACCAAAAATGAACAGACTTACCCATTTGCCATAATTTTAAACCAACCAATAAATACACGAGACCTGCTCATTCAACGTTTGGAAAAAGAACTCCCTTAAAGTTGAAAATATTTTAACCTTTTCAGCTAAATTTTATACTTTTTCTACCACCCAATTATATTGCGTTAATCTTTTCATCGCATTCCTCACTAAAATTTTAAAAGTCATTTCAAGGAGTCAACAACTCTCACCTTCTTAAACCTCTTGATTTAGCGCTGTTCTTTAAACATGACTAACAACATTGTTGAATTCCCACGACATAAATTCCGCTGCAAGTACCACTTCGCTGCATCTCTGGCATGAATCATGCAGATTTAAATAATCAGACGTTGTTGTTTATAATGAAAATGAAAAAATTGGCATGGCTGCATTGCATAATCTGTTCTCATTGAGAAAATCAGCAATACGACTTGCAACCCTGAAATACGAAAAGGAAATGAGAAAGGAAATAGCCCTGCAGCCATGCCCCTTCCCAATTCCCTTATTGAATTGAATCTTGATGATATTCTTGTTCTCCAGTCTAATTATTAATCCTGCTGCCAACGATTATAAAAATAATTCAATAATGGTACATATTCTTGAGTGGCTTTCGTGTGGCCGGTAGTGCTGGGGTGACTATCATAGGTATCAACAGGATAATAGCAGTAATTGTCTCCATTGCTGTTCACATGTTCAACAGCGCCATTGTTCCATCGATGGTGATTAGCAGGATCAGTCAATACGTTGTAATAATCAAATACAGCCACGTTGTTATATGGGTAGTCATCAAGCCAGTCATTAACCAGCCAGTTATTAAAAGCCCTGGCATTTGCTGCTCGATCTGAAGAAGTTTCCGAAGCAATCAGTGGTGGTGCCGTGATAACCACAAAAAGCTTATCCTGCTGGGTGGTGAAATAGGTCAAAATATTGTTGTACACAGCTTTAGCATTTGCAACGGTATAGGATCCCCAAGAAGAAGGGTCTGGAGAGTCCTGGGCAGCATCAGTCGGATTTCCATACAGTTCTGAATTTGGAAAGCATGACTTGAACATAACAATTGTGTTCTCTCCACCAGGATCTGTGCTTAATCGCTGCCAGTCACCAAAACCGCCGATATTCTGAGCAGATTCGGAATACAATGCCGACAAATAAGTAGAGCTATTCGCGCCGGTAAACCAGTCAGGCCAATAAACAAGGTCCGTATTGTCACCAATTGAATCAGGCCCCCAACTATAATTAGTTGCACTGACATAATAATTATTATTCATCAAAGCGGTGCCAAGTCCTCCATATGGATTTTCTTGGGAATCAGCCAACCAATTGCCACCGGTTGAGTGATGAATAAAAATGAGTTTCACAGGAGATGTTGGTGGATCTGTTGTTGCATCACCACCAGCCACCGGTGGATCTGAAAGATCGGAGCCATCGATAACTTTTTTATACGGCTCAAAACCCGAGGCAAATGTAAACAATGTAACATCATCATTGCTGTCTAGCGGGACGGTCAAATTAAAAATGCCCAAGTTTGTCCCGCATGAAAACATATGCTGACCATTGGCCAAAACCAATGCACAGGCGGGTGTACCACTGTAATCTACTGTCCCACTGATACCTACCCAGCCTTCTGTACTAGAAGCATTCATCTCTGAAGTTACCGTCAACACAGGATTCGTACCTCCAAGAGCCATGTTAATGGTAAAATCAACTGCCTCTGATGCCGTCAAAACCTGTTGAAAAGGTAGAAGACCAGAGGCAAATCCAAAAAGAGTTATTTGATCATTACCGTCCAGAGGAACGGACATTTGATAACTTCCATCACCGGAGCATGAAAACATATGCTGGCCATTGGCTAAAACCAATGCACAGGCAGGAGCTTCATTGTAAAGCACATTGCCATTAATCGTTACCCAGTCTGCTGCAAAAACAGAACTGTTTGCACTGAGGACAAGTGCAAAAGAAACAGAAATTGCAAACAATCTTTTCACTACCATTGCTCACCTCATATATGGCTAATTTCATAATTAACTTGTTGTAACTAGTATAACGATACTCCCTAAACTTGATGCTGATCAAGAAGAGAATTAAATAAAAAACATATTGTTTTTGAATTTTCTGAAGGTGTGAGATACAACATAATTATTGTATTATTGTTCTTTGGATAGGAATTCAGGCACCCGGAGGAGCAGCATGTATTTTTTAAACCAAAAACACCCAAGCAGTCTGGTCATTTTTTCAACAATTATTTTTTCGTTATATTTCATTTTGAGTGGTTGCAGCAGTACGGATGATACAGAGAATAATAGCCAGCCCACCACTGCTACCACAGCAGAAGTAGTCACAAATTTGGATACTATCAGTAAAAACCTGGTTCCATCTTCCTTGGACTATACCGATGCAGGCGCCATGACCATTACAGCCGAAAGTGATGATGACGTCTGTGAAGATTATGATCTCTTTTCCTGCCAACCCGTTCTGCTGCGACTTTATCTGGAAATGACAGAAGAATTTCTGGAAAACACCATTGAAATTATAGATGAGGCAGGCGAGAGTATCGGCCTTATCCCGGTTGGTAACTCAGGCTCAGCCGATCTTGAAAACGGTTTAAGTGTTGAATACAGCCACCCTGCTGAAAATGATTTCTCAATCCTCATCCTCAACAACGGTGAACCTGCCATATACCTTGATGTTGACGATACTACCTATACCCTCATGTCTGACACTACAGCTCTGCCAGAAAGTGAGAACGATGATACTGATTTTGGCAAAGTTGAACTTGAAATATCGTATACAGATCTCAATACCTGGGAGGTTTCAACGAAATTAACGGATTTCCAATGTAAACCATTAAATCCATGGGCTCCCCAGACTATCCAGATGTCCATTGGTATGGAGGACAGCATATGGCAGGGAAATGCCATGTTGTACTCCCCCATTTGGGCTCAGTCCATAACTGACCTTGACTGTGATGAAACCCATGATCCAAGTTTATCCGCCTGTATATATACTGAATTTATTGCTGATAACGACGCAGCCAAGGCTAACGTCTTTATGATGCCTGAAACAGCCACCTCCGTTGATGAAGACAACTACGGCCTTGACAGGCTCTGTGATCAATATCCCACCATTTTTGGATTGAATTGCACGAACCTGACAACATTTCTGCAGATTGACCTTTCACAATTCCAGAATTCATTCTGCAACCCAACATCAACTGACGTGGCAGAATGGAACAGCGACTGCTCTGATTATTCAGAGGTGATTGGATCAGCTGATTTTCCCGCCCTGGATTGGATTCCACCAAACCAGATACCTAGCTTGACAGTCACCCTTCCCCAGACGATATTATAGTATGCTTCTCCCCCCCCCTCTTTCCATTTGAAAGAGGGGGCATTTTGTTATCACAAGAGAACCATACGAAATACGCAAATTATATCATCATAAAGCTCCTGGTAAAGTACCAAGGAGCTTTTCCAAATCTTTTCATCACACTTTTCTAATTCTCTTCATCACGCGGAGCTCGTCTGGAAATGGTTGAAGTGAATAAATAAATCAAAGTGTCTTAATCTTGTATGCAACGAACGCTGAGGCCATTGGCACGGTAGTTGAAGTTCACGTTGGCACGGCCGTTGTAGAAAAACAGATGGCTTGCGTTGAGGCCATCTACAGTACTGCTCCAGTAGCTACCAATGCTGCCCACAGAACTCAAGAAACCCAAGTTGCTGTTGCGGTGCCCGGCGAGCTGAAGCTTAAGAGGCGAGTCCCAGGCGCCATCTCTGTCGTTACTGGACCAGGAAGCCCGTTCGGTCTCCCATTCTGTTTCAGTGGGCAACCGGAAACCGGAGGGACAGGGATTGTTGGTGCCGTTCACCCCTTGCCACAGGTTGTCGTTATGCGAATTGAGCCAGTCAAAGGGGGGGAGAAGATACTGTGACAAAATTCCCATGCCCAGGGGTATCACTAGAACTCTTGGTTGAGGTAGTGTCACTGGTACGAATTTGATGACCATCAGACCCTCTTCCCCATTGATACAGGTCGCCATATGCTTCTGAATCCGTCAAATTTATGGCGACTCGGGAAGCACCCAGATTACGGTCCATCCATACCTGGCCGGCTGATATGACGGTTCCATCACCGCCTCCGCACCCTTCGTCAATACTGCCATCGCAGTCGTCTACTCCATCGCAAATTTCAGACTCAGGGATACAAACATGCTCGGGCAAATATGTAAGACCGGAGGCCTCACTATAATCAAGGTTTGTTGCCTGGCTAGAACTTAACTCGTATTTAAATTCTTTCCACGAGTCTATTTGGCAGCTATAAATTACTTGACTAGACGTATGAGACAGCAAGATTACATTCCTACAGTGATTATTTTCCTCAGATAATTGTAAATCGTCCGGCAAGTTTTCACAGTCCCGCACAGTCCCGGGGACACCTTACTTAATTATCTTCCGGCAAGGACGGTCATATTTCTAAAGGAAAAAAAGTCAACATATCTTGCTATCTGGTCGTATCAGATATCCATACAAATAATTGCTTGTCTTTTAATAACTTCTTGCAAACTTGAATAATTCCAGCATTCAAGGAGGCTTGACAATTACCAATTATGTGCCATACGATTTAATTAATGAAGTGGAAAATTTACATCCTCATTACAAAAGGGAGGGCGCCATGAAAAACATCCTGATCCTAGCAGCAGCCACATTTATGCTGGTTGCAATGGTAATGACCTCGGGCTGTACATTATCCAAACAAGGGGGAACAGAACTTTATCCTGAGGAAGAGACTTTAACTACGGTGCCAGCAGAGAAGCATGAGAAATCTGTCCCCAAAGGACACAGTAAAGATCCCAATCGACAGGGAGGTACGGAGCTTTATCCTGAAGAGGATATGTAACTTGCTGGTGCCTGTTGAAAAAGATGATTAACTGCCAGGAAATTGATGAAGTCAACCTATTAACCATCCCCCTCTTTCGATTTGAAAGGGGGGGGGAAAATTTTATCTCGTATCCAAATTCCAGATATTAAAATTTTTCAATGATTACTGTAGAGAAATGATTTGATCGGTTACTTCTGTGAAAGCCACATCGTGACTGATGAGGAATAGTTGGTCATACCAATGCTCGGTCACCTCTTCCCGCCCCACATCAATGGCTCGAAAAGCGTGAGCCAGATTAGCCCTGCGGGCTGCGTCAAGGTTTGAGGTGGGCTCATCAAAGAACGCAATCCGGGCACCGATGGTCTGTAGTAAAGCCAGACGCAGTGAGACCACAGCGCTCATGGTCTGCCCGCCTGACAATTGATCATCGGTTCGCTCTCGAATCTCGCCATCCTGCATGTTTCGCAGAACAATCTGGTATTTTTCACCCCAGTAAAGTTCTTCATCTGCTTCGGCTATATTGCGATAAATAGTGTCTGCCCGTAAGCTTATTTCTTCTCTAAAACGTTCAGAGAGCTGGGATGAGACATTATTAAATATCTTATTCCGTAAAAATTTGACGAGCTTCTCTTTGCCTTGGTAGGTTTCTTTCGCAGCCAGACATTGTTTAATTGAGTCTCTTATCTTGCTGATTTTCTTGATCTCTTCTTCCAGGCGGAGTCTATTTTTCCCAAGATCATTTATTTCCTGTTTAATTGCTGCAACGTCAGCAAGGAGCCTTTCTTTTGTCAACCGGACTTCAGCATGACGTTTTAGGTCATATTTTTTTTCAAGCTTAACAAGTTCATTTTGCTTGGCGACTAGTGTCTTTTGCAACTCATCATAAAGCTCAAGCATTGTATTCAAAGATTCACGCCGATTTTTCAAATCCAACGCATCCTTTTGATTGGCAAAAAAAGCATCTCGGGCGGCCTGGTGTTCAGTCCGTAATGTGACTATTTTTGATATTTCTGAATCAAGTTTAGTGAACTTCTTCAATTCTTCTTGTCGTGCCTCTGCCTTCTTCTCTGCTCCAGACTGCTGCTTCTTTATTCTTTCAAAACCACCTTTTCGCGTGTTATTCTCCTGGCGTCTTTTTGATAAAGCAATGTGCTGCTTTTCTAATTCACTTTCCCGTACATTAATTGAGTCCATTTCCTGCTGAGCTTTTTCAGCTTTGACAATGTGCTTGTTTAATCCATCAAGTTGTTTGTCCAAGCCAAGACTCTCTTTATCAAGTTCGCTGACACTGTTGCTGAAGACATCACGAGGTTCTTTCCCAGCAATATTTAAACATTGCTCTTTAAAAAATGGACATACTCCCTGGTCGAGCTTTTCCTTTCCCTCCAGTAAACCAGTTCGTTTCCCCTCAAGTAGGCCTTGAACCGAACGAACCTTTTCCACCTCGTTTCTCAATTCCGACAAACTGGCCGCTAACTTCTTAATGCTCTCTTCCACTGCAAGACTTCCTAGTTCCTTTTTGAGCTGCTCTTCTTGCTCTAGAAGTTGTTTCTCGGTGTTTTTGACTTCACGCATTTCATGGGCCAACTTCTGAGAAAATCTGTCACATTCCTTTTCGAGTGCGTTAATATACTTTTCTATTTCTCTTCTCTGTTTTTCCTGTTCTCGTAAGGTTTTAAGACGAATTTCGGCGGCCTCAAACGCTTCTTTTCCTGCCGTGTTCTTTTCAACGATTTCAGAGGCCAGCTCAGCCTCTTTTACCCTTTTTTTCCCGTCTGCAATTTTCCCTTGACCATCCCGAATACGTTCTGCAAGTCTTTGAACATCTGCTTTTACAGCATTGATCTTCTTTTCCTGCTCATCCAGTTCAGTGATCTGCTTTTCTTTTTCTGCTAAATCTTTTTTCTTCCCTGTTACTATTTTCTGTTTAGCATCAGCAGCTGAAATAACTTCACTTAATTCCTTTTTTAGATCCGGCAAGGGTGCCACCTGTTCTTGCTTGCCTTTAATTTCAACATCTAATACTTCAATTTTACTTTTTACAGCTGCCAACAATGTACTGGTACCTTTGTAAGTTTTACGCCAGGCGTCTATGCCAAGAATCTCGTCAAATGCTTCCTGGCGTCTGGTGGGTTGTTTAATAACAAAGGGACCGAGAAATTCATTTTGAAAAGGACCGATTACTAATTTAAATTGATCAGCCAATGAGCGCCCACTATCAAGACCGAGAAGTTCTTTAATCCGATCTTCAGTTTCCTGGCCTCCAGCATGATCTTCCACCTCAAAGATTGCTCCAATCTCTTTGGCAAGCAACCATTTCGACCCTGCCCCCACACTCCTGGACGCCTTATATGTTTCACCAGCGTCCGTTGCAAAAGTTACGGTAATTTCGCCCTTTTTTGCACCTATGGAGATAAATCGATCGATGTTACCAACAAAATCACGTGCATCAACACCAAAAAGAGCGTAACCAATAGCCTCAAAAATTGTACTTTTACCAATCCCGTTGTCACCGGAAAGAACGTTAATACCGTTGACAAAATGCAGTTCCTTATCCCGGTGTGATTTGATATTTTTCAGTGCAATAGAAAGGATTTGCATGGCTTAATTTTGCTCCGTGATGAGCGAAAGCAACTCGTCATCTTCAACATTGCCTTTTAAGACAAGATCGCGAATCGCCAGAGATAAACAGGCCAACTCCTCTTCACGACCCTGGTATGCACTATGGGCGCCGATCAGATCATGCAGCACATCATTTTCTATTTCAGCCAGTGATTTTTTCAAAACCACTTCACCACCAGTGCGTGTTACCAGAGAAAGATGATTTTTTATTTCAATATGTAATGGCGAAGCAATTTCATCCAGTGCCAGACGCAAGTATTCACGTCCGAGTTCAAATGGGTGAAAACCAACTCGTCCGGTCAACTTCAGTTCAATTAAAGGACTACGTTCATCAGAATATCCAGCCAGTATTTCCCCTACCTGATTACGAAATTGAATCAGAGCTTGATCTGCGTCTTCTGCTCCGTCAAGATCAATAACCTCAACAAACATCGGCCTGGGGTTGTTTATTTTAAATTCTGCAGTATATGTGCCATTTTCAAAGGTGACTAAATAGTAGCCCTTATCATAATCCTGCTCTCCAAAGTTTACCCGCTCGGGTGCGCCTGGATTATAGGCATAAGCTCTCCCGTCAGGAGTATCTATAATATATGGTTTATGTCCATGACCAAGGGCGACGTATTCAAATTTATCTGCCAATGGGTGGGCTTCTTCGATCTTCATATTACCGATTTCAACCGGCGAAAATTTCCAAATCCCGACATGGAAAAGCAAAAGATTGTTTTCGGTAGTCACCGCATTGCAGATGCGCTCAACATGGCTACCTGCCTGAGCACCGATATACCCCAGACCATAGATATTCAGGCCAACAATTTCAATATGTCCACCGACTCCAGTCTTTTCATCAAATGGCTCAAACTGATAACCGCCATCCTCAGTACGAATCGGACGCAGCAAACGTATATATCCCATCTCAGAAAGAGCTTCCATCCAGGAAATGCTGTTGCGTCTGTGAATCCAATCATGATTGCCTTCTATGGCAACACAGGGAATATCAGCATCTTTCAGGGGTTGTAATATTTCGATTGTTTTGGCAAAAGTCTTGGGCAGGATTTGCCCGGTGTGGAAAAGATCACCGCAGATCAAGACGAAGTCAACATTGTCACGCACTGCATCTTCCACAATACCAGACAGGCAGTGAAAGAAATCTTCGTAACGCTCTTCTTCTCCTAAAGAATTTCTGTATGTTTTGCCTAAGTGGATATCAGCTGTGTGAATGAAGCGAGTGGTCATTTATTACCTTGTCTATTTCCGAGGTCGAGAAGGGGCTTTCAGTGTTGTGTAATAGAGAAAAAAATGTTGATGAATTCAGACAAAAAAAATGCCCCGCAAAATGCGGGGCATGGCAACTTCCAATTCTTTTAAAAGCTACTGTTGCACAACATTGGAAGCAGCAGGGCCTTTGGGGCCATCTACAACTTCAAAGGTTACACGAGCACCTTCTTCCAAAGACTTGAAGCCCTCTGCTTGAATGGCTGAGTGATGTACGAAAATATCACCACCGCTATCCTGTGCAATAAAACCATACCCCTTCGCGTCATTAAACCACTTCACTGTTCCTTCGGCCATCTTGTACAACTCCTAATTTTACTTGGCCCTGTTTAAGGACCATTTGATAATAGACTCGATTAAAAACAATCAAGTCTGCAGTTAATATTGCAAGTCGTAATAAATATAAGGTGTTATACGACCATACAATAACACTTAGATAGTATATAACCCAAAAAAGAAACGCAAGTTTTTTGTCATTTTGCTAGGAGCCAGTAAATTACTGGAAAATAATACCTACCTAGTAATTATACCGAATAAGCTCCAAATCACTGTTCGATCATTGCCTTTTTTAAATGACTGAAATGTGATTCGAACTCTCCCAATCCATTCCGGATAAATTCCAAATCACCGTTTTTAGCGGCTTTTTCAAACTTATAGGCTTTATTTTGCAATGCTTCACCGCCAACATTGGCAGATGCTCCCTTAATGCTGTGGGCCCGCATTTGCACACCGTCAGCATCATCTAGCTCCAGACATTTTTTGAGTTCTTTGATCTGCAGGGGTGTATCTTGCAGAAAAATATCTATAATTTCTTGATACAGTTCCTGATCATCCATTACTTGTGTCATTATGGTTGTTTTGTTGAATATCGGTACTTTTTCAGTTTCCTTCCTTTCATGGACAGAGTCATCATCGAAGCAATGTTCATCTTCTTTGGATTCCTTGTCTGCTGGAAGCCATTTTTCCAGCATGTCAGCCATGGCATGTGGACTAACGGGTTTCGGCAAATAATCATCCATACCCGCATTAATGCATTTTTCACGATCGCCTGCCATGGCATCGGCTGTCATGGCAATTATAGGAATATTCTTATTTTCCAGCTGTGAACTTCTGATCTCCTTGGTGGCCAGAATGCCATCTTTTTTGGGCATCTGCACATCCATAAAAATCAGGTCATAAGGCGTTGATTCCATGGCCCTAATTGCTTCATCACCATCCCCCACAACGTCAACGGCAAGACCAAGTTTACTAATCATGCTCTTGGCCACTTGCTGGTTCGTTATATTATCTTCGGCCAACAGAATGCGTACCGCACCTCTCCGTATCTCCCGAATTGAATGACGCGTTACTAAGCCTCGTCTTGTGGTAACCGATTTTTCTCCAGATAAAACTGTCGACAAAGCATCGAACAAATCAGATTGACGAACTGGCTTGACTAAATAAGCGGAAAATCCAATTTTTTCGTAACGGGACGCATCACCACGTACTCCCAAGGAAGTCATCATAACCAATGGAATATCCTTTAGGATGGGATCCGTTTTGATGGTCCTCCCGAGCTGCTCACCATCCATTTCCGGCATTTGCATATCCACGATGGCAAGCTTGTAAGGATCGCCGGAATCTACTGCCTCATAAAGACATTGCAGAGCACTTTTGCCGCTCGCTACCTGTTCAGGACGAGCTCCCCATGCCTTTAACTGTGCATATAAAATCTCTCGATTTGTTGGATTATCATCAACTATAAGTATTTTTATATCCTGCAGACCAGCAGTTGTCTTTGTTGCAAATGTATGTTCGGTTTGTTTTTTCAAACGGGCGGTAAACCAAAACTCTGTTCCATTCCCCTCCTGGGAATTAAAACCAATCGCACCATTCATGGCCTCTGTCAATTGCTTTGAAATGGCAAGGCCGAGCCCGGTACCACCATATTTACGAGTCGTTGAACTGTCCACTTGGGTGAATTGTTCAAAAATATCTGCCTGCTTATCGTCAGGTATGCCTATACCAGTATCCCGCACGGAAAACCGTAGTACAACTTCATCCTCAGTTTCCGATTCAACCCCTGCTAAAACTACAACCTCACCTGCTGAGGTAAATTTGACAGCATTGCCGGCAAGGTTGATGAGTATTTGTCGTAACCGACCAGGATCACCTTGTAAAATTGAGGGGGCTTCCGGTGAAGCGGCACAGAGAAATTCAAGCCCTTTTTCCTTAGCCTTAAAAGCAATGATTTCTGCAAAATCATCCATCATGACCCGAAGGTCAAAATCCAAAACTTCCAATTCCAGTTTTCCGGCCTCTATTTTAGAAAAATCCAAGATATCATTAATCAAATGTAGAAGCGCATCACCACTAGAACACACAGTCTCGGCATATCGACGCTGATCGTCATCCAAATCAGTATCAAGCAGCAAATCTGTCATTCCTATAATGCCATTCATGGGAGTACGAATCTCATGGCTCATATTTGCCAGGAACTCACTCTTGGCCTGATTGGCTGTATCTGCTTGAACGGCAAGTTCTTTTGCCAAAATTGTTTGATTTTCAAGACTGTCATTTGCTTCTTGCAGAAGCAATTTAGATTGCTGGGCTGCACGATTTGCCCTTTGTGCTTCTTCCAATGTAGCTCTTAGTTTTTCTTCATCATTTTTCTGTTGAGTAATATGAAGGACAATACCATCAAGGTATTCTACTTTATTATCCTTTCCTAAAATGCCTCTCCCCTTTTCATAAACCCAACGTATGCTGCCATCTTTATGAATAATTCGATATTCAATCTTCCATGCTTCATCACCCTGCACCGCTTCATTAACACTGCGATCTACATATCCACTGTCATCAGGATGAATTATACTTTCAAAGGTGCGAACGGCATTGTTGACAAAATCACTGGCTGGATATCCGGAAATTTTTTCTACGTGATCACTTATATAAAGCATGGTCCACGCTTTATCCAATGCGCAGCGATAGGCAATTCCTGGGATGTGGGAAACAAGAGAAAAAAAACGATTTCGTTCGTGGAGGATTCTTTCTTGTTGTTTTAAGAAATGATTGTCAACCCGACGCAGAGCAACATAAAGTACCAAAAACAAAACGACTAATAAGCATATACCCAACCCCGTAATGGCATAAAAATACCTATGTAATTCCATTCGAGCTTTGGTTATATCGTTAATAATAATAAGATCTCCAACCTCGGTACCGGAAACATCCTTCAACGGACCTACAAGAATATGCCACAGGCTGCCATTGAGTTCTGCTTCGGAAGTGATTTCATTATGCTTATGATTATCTTCAATAATAAAACGATCCCATTCGGTCGGAAAACGACGTAATGAAGAAAAAATCATTACTTTATTTTCAAATCGATTCCACTGAGCTTCTCGCCTCAAGATAGTCATGCCTGATTGCCACTTGAGACGACTGAGAAATTCCTTATCTATTGCGACAGCTAATTCAATGCCATATTCGTCATGTATATTGGTAAGAATGTCCTCTATTTCTTTACCAAGCTCCAGATATCCAACCAGAACACCATCCACAAACACAGGCTTCACAACCCTTAAAGTAAAAGTTCCCAATGGGCCTAGTTCAATTCCTGACGAGGTCTGACCGGTACGTTCTGCCTCAAGGGCGGTGAATCGATTAATCAAATCACCATTTTTTTCAGGCTTATGTACCCGAAGAAGATTTATTCTGTCTGGGTTATGAAAATAGAAATGGGTAATGCTATGCTTTTCTCTCAGTTCAGCATAGATATCCTTATAAATGGAAAGCAAATATTGCTTATCTTTCTTTTGCAGCGCTTTTCCTATTGTCCCATCATGAAGTAAAATCTCCTCCAAGGCGGCAATAGTTTTAGATTGCTCAACCATGGCCCCATCCAAGATTCTGGATGTATTTTCAAGAATTCGCAGGCTGGCATTTTTTTGGTCTTGTTTTTGGGAAGAGTAAAAAAAGAAACTGTAACCGCCAATGAGCAGTAACAGGATAAAGGCAAGAGGAAATAGAAGAAATCGTTGAGTCGGCTTAGGATCTGTATTCTTTTGATTCTGGTCGGAATCTATTTCTAGATCAACACCCCGACGAGAGTCAGCTTTACCACCTGGTGAATCCATACACCCTCCTGTCTGTTGACTAATTTATGATATAGCATCTGATGGTATATCTCAACGTCAAATGAACAGGCCAAATTATCTTTGGAACTCATATTAAAATAGGATGATTTATGAGTTGAATAGAAAAAAAGAATCATTACCAAATGGAAAAAAAGGGCCTCATTCACTGTAAAGAAAGTAAATGAGGCCCTTTAACAATAACTTAAAAAAACTGTTTATTCTTCAAGCCACCCTCTTAACTCTGAAGTTGAAAACAGGGGACAAATTACTCCTTTGCTCCGATGGACTCTGGTCCATGGTCGACGATGCTCAAATCCATACAATTCTCAAAGAAACATCTTCTCCAGAAGCAGATGCAAATACCTTGGTTGATGAGGCCAACAAAGCCGGTGGCAAGGATAATATCACCGCACTTGTAATGTTTTGTTGAGTGTAAGAGTGAATATCGAATGATGAAGTTTTTACTTCGAAAAGCGATTTCTTGTCTTTTTATCTAATGTGAAACCAAAATGTGATTAGTGTCCATTTTGGTTTCACATGACCCTGAGTTGATGACTTTAAAGGACTGCTCTAATCGCCAGATAAGAGATAGTCGCCCAAAAAAGCACACCTATAATAGCCGCTATTTTAGCGAACTTTCTGTTGGTAACATCGAGAACTTTCTGTAAACCGCCTAGAAACGGTTTGCTCACCGGTTCAATAATATGTCCTTCCTCTGCCATGCGTCCATGCAGTTTGTTCATGTGCTCTTCTGAAGTCAGACCATTTATCCAGGTAAGTGACATGGGGAAATTGTCTCTTGAGAAGTGGACATGGTACATGTGGATGAAGAAGAGAAAGAGAATCGCCAGCATTGCCTCCTCTGTGTGAATTGCCCAAAGAACCTGCAGCCATGCCATTGGCATAATATGTAGCGCCTCATCCATGTATAGCATTGCCAGGCCAGTGATGCCCATAACAGAAATACCCCAGATGGCACCGAAATAATCAAGCTTTTCATACCAAGTGTAATACCCCATTTGGGGCTTTTCACGATCAAGGCCGACAATATATTTCATATGATGATAAAAGTCTGAAAAGTCTCTTGCTCTCGGGATGATTGGACGTTTGTAAAATGGGGTTTTCCAATCAAGAAAAAAATAATAAATGAAATGCAGCAGGCCGACAAAGATTATTACTAAGCCAGCCGCATGATGCAGCCAGGCACGCATTTCCATTCCACCAACCATCTTCACTGCAATCACCGCCCAATTTTGTTCTGGGAATTTCATGGGCAAGCCGGTGATGATCGCACAAAATACTGCCATGAATAGAACAAAATGTTGAAGCCTGGCAAAAACGGTGAAACGAGAATAGTATTTATGATTATTCATGGTAACTATTCCTTTTTTCTAAAAGTGTTTCGAAGCATGTCAAGAATGACATACACAGACAGGGTCAAAATTACCGTCACCATAAGAATTTTGAATAGAAGATCCGCCATGGCAACGATATTTGCCCTGCCAATATAATAGTGGATGTCTTTTCGAGTGGCTCCAGGTATAAAACTGATCCTGTCAGATATGGCACCAGTGCCAAGTGCCGTAATTTCATGCAGTGGCAAATGCATTGATCCCTCGCTTACTCTTGCTGTAAGCATCCCGGAGCCGTGGCAATTGGCGCACACCTTGTTGATGTTATTGGAGTGCACAGGAGAATCCGGATGGTCGGCGGGTAGGATATCCTTCCATTCCCTTGTCATATGGCAGTCTTCGCACATAGGTGCTTTTGAGTCACCAAGCATGCGCAGTCTTCCGTGTGGAGTCATCATGTAGGTTAGATATGCATAGCTAATGCCATATTTAACCTCATGTTTTTCAGCTCCAAGCCCCGATACATGGCATTCATAACAGCTCTTGCCTTCAATCCCACCCTTAATGGGGATGTGGGGAACTGCCGCCTTAGTAGACGTCAGCCCCCACGGACAAAGGGTAATAAGGAAGGCGAGCGATACCGAGAAGAGCACTATCCGAAATGGTGAGAGCCACTTGTAGTAAGGCTTCATCGCCATGTCCTCCCTAGTTATTTGGCTTTCGAGTATTTAGCCTTGCTCTTTGCCTTGATGCTATCCAGGACGGCTTGGAGATCTGCTGGTTTGTCGTCCTTATGGTAGTGGCAAAGGTTGCACGAATTTGGCTGTTTAGCGTTCTTTA
>CAYUCH010000047.1:0-27243 GCA_964443295.1 uncultured Desulfobulbia bacterium
GCCAGAGCCAGAACCTGAGCCAGAACCTGAACCTGAACCAGAGCCAGAGCCAGAGCCAGAGCCTGAGCCAGAACCAGATTTACCACCACCGCCACCGGCTGATTTACCGAATCCGCCACCACCACCTCTTGACATGCCAAGTCCGTCACCACCTGATTTGGCGTAGATGATAAAAAATAGTAAGCACGTTTAATGAAATGGAGATTGAAGGAGAAGTTAGACATGAAAAAATTTAAACTTAGTATAATTGGCTTATCGGCAATATTATGCATGCTTTCTGTAAATATTGCTTGGGGTGCAACTTCTAGCAATACAGCGACGATAGGATGGGGGAGCCCTGCAAGTGGTAATATCAGCACAACATCGTCGAATTTCGCCAAGTCACGGTCCAGGGTTGCCGGTCTTTGGAACCCGAACGGGGTTAGTTTCACAGAACATTATGTCTCACCTGGCTCTAATACTGATGATAGTTCTGCGAGTGGTACCAATGCGAGCGCTTCTGGACAAACAAGATCTAGCTATTTACGAGCCATTTCAAGTGCAACTGCAATAACACCTGGCGATATTTATTCCGCCGAGAGCACAGCAGAACGGGGACAAGGATATCTGGTGGGTACAGGCGGTGGGCTGATTAGTTTCAGCCTTGACTACCTCTTCGACCAGAGTGTTGATCCCACTGGTGGTGATGCATATGGCTATACCCAAGCCTGGTGTGATTTGCTTACCTTCGACGGTACTGATTGGGTTACGGCTGTATCAGCTGTTTGGGCTGATGGTGAATCTACAACTTTTGGGTTCGACTACACAGCGATTGCAGGTGAGAATCTTTACTTCAGGGCAGGGGTCGGAAGTGTATCTTCTGCAGCTGCATCCATGAATGAAGTGCCTGTTCCCGGCGCCATTTGGCTTCTTGGTTCAGGGTTGTTAAGTCTTCTTGGTATCAGGAAAAAGTAAACATATACTTTTCAACAACGATAGATTGCTAATAAAGCGGGACCGTTTTCGGTCCCGCTTTTTTTTGAGTGCTTAAATCCATTTTACGTTACATTATCCTCCTCAATATTTTTTGAGAGAGGAACTACATTGAAACCAATTATCCTACATTCTGAATTTTCGCCGGCGGGAGATCAAATAGAAGCCATAGATCTTCTTGCGAGCGGAATTGAAAATGACCTGACAGATCAGGTTTTGCTGGGCGTTACCGGGTCAGGCAAAACTTTCACCATGGCTCAGGTCATCGCCCGAATACAACGCCCTTCTCTGGTGTTGGCTCCCAATAAAACTTTAGCAGCCCAACTTTTTTCAGAATTCAAAGAATTATTTCCGGAAAATGCGGTGGAGTATTTTGTCTCCTACTATGATTATTATCAGCCGGAAGCATACATACCGCAGTCCGATACCTATATCGAAAAAGATTCCTCCATTAATGATGCCATTGACAAGATGCGTCATTCAGCTACCCGGTCGTTATTGACCCGCCGGGATGTAGTCATTGTTGCCTCGGTTTCATGTATATACGGGCTCGGTTCTCCTGATGAATACAAGGCAATGCATCTTTTTCTTAAACAAGGCGAAGAATATTCACTTGAAGAAATAAAGCGGCGATTGGTCTATATGCTCTATGAGCGCAACGATGTTTCTTTTCACCGTGGAACATTTCGGGTTCGTGGCGACGTTCTGGAGATTTTTCCAGCATATGAAGAAGAGCGGGCTATACGTATTGAGATGTTTGGTGATACGGTGGAAGTAATCAGTATCATCGACCCTCTGCGTGGTAAAGCTGAGGAAAAACTGTCCGAAATCACAGTGTTTCCATCGTCTCATTTTGTAACTTCCAAAGAACGATTGCAAGTGGCGATGGAAACCATAAAAGAGGAATTGGTCGATCGAATTGGATTTTTTGAATCCAGCCGTCAGTTGGTGGAGGCCCAGCGTCTTGAGCAACGTACAAGATTTGATTTAGAGATGATTCAGGAGTTGGGTTATTGTAGTGGTATAGAGAATTATTCACGTCATTTAACAGGTCGTAAACCCGGCGAACCGCCTCCAACGTTGCTTGATTATTTCCCGGATGATTTTGTTCTATTTATTGATGAGTCTCACATTGCCGTTCCGCAGTTACGAGGTATGTATCGTGGCGATCGGAGCCGCAAAACGACCTTGGCGGAATTTGGTTTTCGTCTTCCTTCGGCTTTGGATAATAGACCACTGCGGTTTGAGGAGTTCCAGGCCAGACGGAAACAAGTGGTTTATGTTTCAGCAACTCCTGGAGATTTTGAGTTGGATCAGGCCCAGGGCCGTGTGGTTGAGCAAATAATCAGACCCACAGG
The DNA here is from genome assembly GCA_964443295.1 of uncultured Desulfobulbia bacterium. Taxonomy (GTDB): domain Bacteria; phylum Desulfobacterota; class Desulfobulbia; order Desulfobulbales; family CG2-30-60-27; genus CAYUCH01. The sequence continues at coordinate 2,331 of CAYUCH010000047.1, forward strand.
GTTGATGGATCCAATTATTGAAGTCAGGCCAGCGGAAAACCAGGTTGATGATCTTTTGGATGAAGTGCGGAAGCGTAAGGTACTGGGCGAGGCTGTGCTGGTAACCACTTTAACAAAGCGCATGGCTGAAGATTTAACAGATTACTTTACCAATTTAGGGGTTGATGTTCGATATCTCCATTCGGATATTAAAACTTTAGAACGCATGGAGATAATCCGTGATTTGAGAAAAGGCGATTTTCAGGTTTTGGTGGGTATCAATTTGTTACGCGAGGGCCTCGACATCCCGGAGGTTTCTCTTGTTGCCATTCTTGATGCAGATAAGGAAGGCTTTCTACGCAGTGAGAGGTCATTGATTCAAACATGTGGTCGGGCATCACGAAATGTTGCGGGCATGGTTATTATGTATGCTGATGAAGTGACAGAATCGATGCGTCGGACCATTGAGGAGACTCGCCGTCGGCGAAATATCCAGGGTCAATATAATGAAGAACATGATATTACACCTGCGACCATTCGATCATCCATTAAAGATATAATGGCCACAATTTACGAAAAGGATTATGTCACAGTGGCTGCTGTGGAAACGGCTGAGCCAAAAGTTTCATATGAGTCTGTGGCAGATTTACGAAAAGAGATAAAAGCATTGGAAAAAGAAATGTACAAAGCTGCTGAAGAGCTGGAATTTGAAAAGGCAGCAGCTTTACGAGATCAGATAAAGGTGTTGCGGGAGAAGGAGCTGCAATGGCAATAGGGAAAACAATATTGAAAAAAATTGCCATCGGAGTTGGACCTTTTCTTTATATTCAACTCAGTCGAATTTTATTCGGAACAGGCCGTTATGTTCATATTGATCGTGACAAAATTTCCGGAGTTGAAGAGAGTGCTCATATTGGCGCATTCTGGCATTACTCCGTTGCCTACTGGCTCCACCGGGGGCGGGGTCGTTATGTTGCTATGGTTTCTGGTTCCAAAGATGGAGAATATGTGGCGCGAATATTAGCAAAGTTGGGATTTATTCCCATACGTGGATCTCGCACCAAGGGAGGGTTGGCAGCGCTTAAGAGTATGCAGTCGTACATGGAGAATGGGTATAGCGCTGCTATTATTGCTGATGGCTCAAAAGGACCGGAATTTAAGGTGCAGGCGGGTGTGATTTTACTGTCAAGCAGGACCGGGGTGCCCATTGTACCGGCAACGTGGAGTGTGGATCGATATTGGCGTTTTCGGTCATGGGATCGGACTATTTTGCCAAAACCATTTGCAAAACATGCAATTTGCTATGGAGAGCCATTGGTTGTTCCGAAAAAATTACAATCAGGGGATATTGAAAAATATCGTCTGGAATTGGAAAAACATTTACAAGATGCCTATAAAAAGGCCTGGGAATATTTTGATAAAGAAGGACATTAAGAGTGCAGAGTGCAGAGTGCAGAATTAAAAAAGGCTGAAGAGGTTAATTCTTCAGCCTTTTTTCTAATCAATAAAAGAGTGTACCTTAATTTTTCATTTTACACTCTTCACTTTTCATTCCGGCATAGCCGGTTTATGCCAGTTCTTTCATGATGGAGTCGTTCACTTCTTGTATGGAAGGCTGTCCATCAACGGAAATTACTTTGGTATTTCCACCCAGGCCTTTGAAAAAGTTCACTGCAGCCATGGTGCCTGTATTGTCGTCATAATAGATGTCATGTCGTTTATCGATTGCCACATCATCCTGGTCATCGGCTCTGGTATTCAGGTCTCCACCACACACTCTACAGACGATTTTTCCATCTTTTTCAACAGGTTTAATGGCATCGAAGGCAATGTGATTTGGGTGGTTGTTATCATTCACACAGAGGCGACGGCCAGTGATGCGAAGTTTGGCAACATCCCTGGGGAGCACTATTTCAACAACATTGTCAAGATTCATTCCTTCATCCTGAAGCGCTTTGGCCAATGTTTCGCCCTGTACTTTGTTGCGGGGAAAACCATCCAGAATCCAACCGTTTTTGCAATCATCTTCTTTCAATCTGTTTAAGATCATTGGGATTGTGATATCGTCGGGAACCAGATCACCTCGGTCAATAAACTCTTTGGCCTGTTTGCCAAGTTCAGTACCGCCACCAATGTTGAGCCGGAAAATGGCGCCGGACTCAATATGGGGGATATTGTATTTTTTTTGAACCATGGCACCTTGGGTGCCCTTTCCACTACCATTGGGACCGAATACAAGAATGTTCATCTGATACTCCTTTGTGCTGAAATTATTCTTAAACACCGAAATGGTAATTAATACATTTTACTATGGCATACTGACGTTGAGCAGAGTGATATTCTTCATATCTGGTCTATGTCAGTTCAAAAAACTCGCCCAATATAATCCATTTAGAGCACTTTGGCAAAAGGTCTCGAGACCAATTAATTTGTTCTATAATATCGAAAGGTTAATGGGATAGGGTACTGATGATGGTGTTAGGTGTTTTAAAAGGCATTCTGACGTACGCAGGAATGGGACTAGAAATGATAAATCATCAGGTGGAAAACGCAGGAAATGAAAAAATTACAAATTTGGTTAACTGGTTGCAAATGTTTTGCAGAATTCTTTAACCAGCATTTTGCGGGCATCAAGGTCTAAGCGAAAATAGAGGGGACTTTTCATCAAGATTTTGATGGCTTCTTTGGCAGTCATGGCAAACCTCCCATCCCTAGCGGGCTTGAGCAACTTCCTTTTAATATACTTATCGGCACCTCTTGTCGAAAAAATAAGAAAATTTATCTATGACAATTCAAACTTGTACCATTTCATCTATTTGGGAAGGGTATTATTAGTAATGTAGTGAAAAATATGATTAATTATGGTGAATTCGGGCAAGAGAAAGAGTTTCAAATGCCACCTGCGATTTCAAGTGTTTATGGCATGACCCACGTCTGTCTCGCATGATTTTGGAGTTGTTTTTTTATACAGGGTAATCAGTATAGGTAGTTATTTGCGAAACTGACAATAATGATGGATTAGACTCCATGTTCTCTAAAAACAGCTTTGTATTCACCAACGGTTCATGATGAAAGATTTGAAGATCAATATAATTCTGCTTTTCTTCATTCTGATTTTTGGAACAGGCGGCTATATGTTTGTGGAAGGCAGTTCCATAATCGATAGTCTCTATATGACCATTATCACCATCACCACCGTCGGTTTTGAGGAAACATTTCCTCTGAGTCCAGTTGGCCGACTGTTCACCATGTTTCTCATCATTGTTGGCGTAGGATTTGTCCTGTATGTATTCAGTCAAATAACAGAATCAGTTGTTGAAGGTGGCCTGAAAAAGACCCTGAGGAGAGTGAAAATGGAGAAAAAAATGGCCAAGTTAACGGATCATTTTATTGTGTGCGGTTTCGGGCGAATCGGCAATGTGATTTGTGATATCTTAAAGGAAAATGATACCCCCCTTTTGGTAATTGAAAATAACAGCGACTTGATTCAACCTATTCTTGATCGTGGATTTCTCGTATTGGAAGGCGAAGCAGCTGACGATGATGTGTTATTAAGTGCTGGTGTGAAAAATGCACGGGGACTCATTGCTGTTGCTTCATCGGATGCGGATAATGTCTATATTTCTCTAACCGCCAGAGGCATAAATCCAGATCTGTATATTATGGCCCGGTCCAGTGGTAAATCAGGGGCTGAAACCAAATTGTTACGGTCTGGAGCTGATAAAGTTATTTCGCCCTATTTTATTGGTGGAACCCGCATGGCTCAGTTAGTGTTACGGCCAACTGTTGTGGATTTTCTCGACTTAACCATCGGGGTTGGCGAGCTGGGACTGCGCTTGGAAGAGTTGTTCTTGTCCGAAAAATCTACATTTGTCGGTAAAACTCTCATGGATTCGGGAATTCGAAAAAAACATGACCTCATTGTAGTAGCGATAAAACGTACTTCCGGTGAGATGTTGTTTAATCCAAATTTTAATGCCACTTTTGAAGCTGAAGATACCTTGGTAGTCTTGGGAGACCAAGAGAATATTCAGGCTTTGGTGGAAGAGATGTGATATGATTAGGCCTATGAGGGTGAAAGAATATGGCAGCTGATGTGAAATCCGCTGGAGGGATTCCGCTACTTGAAGGCAAGGTAGTCCTGAAAGTTTCCAAAGATAAGTTGGAAGCTATCATCGCTCCCCAGGATGATTTTCAGTTGGGTAAAGAACATCTTGAAGATTTGAACAAAGAGTTGGACATCCAAGGGATTAGTCATGGACTTTTGCCTGAGCCAACTCCACAGGAAGGTGGTTCATTTACTGTAGCACAAGGTGATGCACCGGAGCATGGAAAAGATAGTGTGTTGCGCCCTCATGTACGTCCTGTAATGGCCAGAACCCCTAAGTCTGCAGATGGCAAGGGGAAGATGGACCATCGTGAATTGAAAAATATCTCAAATGTTCTCAAAGACCAATTGCTTTTAGAAAAAATCCCTCTTACCGAAGGAACGCCGGGAAAAGACATCTTCGGCAGTAATATTCCTGCCAAGTCAGGCCGGGATATGAAGGTAAAAAATGGCCCTGGCACCTATATCTCCGATGATGGTCTGAATATATTTGCCGAATTTAATGGTAAATTCATCATGGCGGACGGAAAGCCCTCCGTGTTTGAGGAGCATGTTGTCCGTGGTGATGTGGACATGACCGTGGGTAATATCAGTTTTGGTGGGAAGTCCTTGGGTGTTGATGGTGCGGTTTTATCTGGTTTTAATCTTAAATGCCGGGGGGATATTTCCATTTCTAAAGGTGTCCACAGCGCTACAATTATGGCAGGAAAAGATTTGCTCATTCGGGGTGGTGTTGTGGGTGAGGAGTCTAAAGCCATGGCCAAGGGGAATTTGAGCCTGGATTTTGCCGAGAATATCAATGCCATTGAATCTGGCGGTGAATTAGTTGTAACGGATTTTATTGTCCAAGGTCGCCATATTCAGGTGAAAGAGGATTTGATCGCGGTAAAAGGAAAAGGCCTCATTGTTGGAGGTGACTGTCTCGTGGGTGGTTCAGTTCATGTTAGAGAACTGGGTACCGACGCCGGGGTTGAGACTCGTTTTACTTTGGGTATGGACAAGGCTTTTATGCTCCATAAAGAACAGGTAGAAAAAGATTTTGAAATGTGGAGTGAACGATTTAATGAGACATTGAAAAATGTCAACTCCTTGGAAAAAATGAAGTCGGAAGCCAGTGGCAATCTCGAAGATGATAAACAAAAGCTCCTGGAAAAAATGAAAGAGGCCATGCCGAAAATCATGGAGAAGGTCAATTTTCTCCAAGAATCGCAAGAGGCAATCGAAGAGGAGCTTGAAGAGCGGGTCAATGAATGTGTCTTTGTTTATGAAAAGGTATACCCCGGTGTATCGGTAAAGATTGGCCCTACAATTCGTGTATTGAATGAAGAAGAAGAAAGGGTAGTGATTTATTTTGACCAGTCCACTCGACAGATCAAACTTCGCAAGATAACCCCTGAAGAACAGAATCACATGGAAGAGTTAGCGGCTCGAGAAAAATAATGTTGTGGGATCGCTGGGCCACTTTATACCGTAATGGTAGGGCGTTAGGTACACTGATTGTCCTCTCTATTTTTGCAATATGGGCTGTCTGGTTGTCCAGTGATGAGTTGATGGGAGTGGAGCACCTTACCGGTATAGTGACAAAAGTAGGTGAGAGGCGTCCTGGTTCTCCCAATGGGGATATGGTGCTTGGTGAGGTGGAAACAGAGGATGGCAAAATAGTTAGCCTATTTCTATTGCCTCCCATCCCGCAAGAGGGAGATACAGTACCCTTGGTTGTGGAACTCTACGCCAGTGGAAAGAATTTTTATTCTTTAGATGTGCAGCGCTGGCAATATGGAGATTGATCTCAAACTTTTCTAAAGAGAGGCCTTTATTTTTTGGGCATGGTAGCTTCCCATTCTTCCATACCGCCGACAAAGTTTTTTGCCACACCTGGATGTGCAAATTCATGAACCAGCCAGGCAAATCCGGATCGGACTCCTGCTGAACAATAATAGATTATGGGTTGATCCAAGGTAATGTTGTGTTTCTTCAACAGTACTTCTAGTTTTTCTTTGGGCAGAATATGACCGTCGGAAGTGGCGAATTTTCGCCATGGTATATGCACTGCTCCAGGGATATGTCCGCTGAACCATTCAAATTTTGTTCGAACATCAATAAAACGGTAACCACTGGGATTTTTTCGAATTTCTGCCGCATCAATTGAAATTGAATCATTAAGTTGAAAGCTGTATTTTTCCGGTGAAATAGCAGAGTGGTTGGGGGCATTCATGGCAAAGCCTGCTTTCTTCCAAGCTTTACTCCCACCATCAAGTATTCGAATTGGGCCTTGATGCCCCATCCTCAAAAGAAGCCAAAGTCCCCACCCTTCACTTCCCCAACTTTTGTCAGTATCTCCAAAAAGGACAACAGGTGATTTCTCATGGAGCCCCAACTTCTCAAAGTTTTCTGCTAAACGTTTGAATGGCAGGAGTTGATAAAGTGGTTTTTGCGTGGTGGCGCTGGTGAAATCTTCCCAGGCAAGGTGAAGAGAGTTAGGAATGGTACGGTTTTTCCAAGTCCTACCAGGGCGGGCATCGAGAATATGCCAGTTCTTTGCCGTATTTGTTAAATCCTGCACAGAAATAGTACTGATATTATACTTTCCACTGTATGCAGAATGATCCTGTCTTTCTACTCCAATGGCAAGGCCTGGAAAGAGTAAAAAGTACAAGGTGATTCCAAAAAAGAAAATGCGCATATTTTATCCTTCAATGCATTATGCAAGAGTTGATATGGATTATTGGAATGTATCCAACAGCTAATCATTGTACCTTAATTGTATATACCCAAAATAGCATTTTTTTTCCTGCCTGGAGACTGGTTTTAATCGATCCGCTGATTTTTGATTTTCCTCCTTGCCGCCGCCGATATGAGACCGGTATTTCTTCAATGCGGTATTCATGTTGCAGTGCTTTTACCTGCATTTCAACGGTCCATCCATAATCTGTATCTTCCATTTCTAGTGCCGTAAGGGCTTTCCAGGTAATTGCCCTGAGCGGACCAATATCAGTGAACTGTTGTTTCCATTTCAGGTTGATTAATCCAGTGACCAGACGGTTACCGAGTCGTTGGGTAAATGTCAGAGCCCCGGGTTCGACTTTACCACGAACTCGACTGGATATGCATATATCGCTGTTGTTTTCTATCAGCGGGGTGATGAGTGTAGTGAAGTGCTCAGGATTGTCCGAACCATCAGCATCTATGAAAGACACAATGTCGGGAGGATTATCCTGCAGATGGGAAAGTGCCGCCAGGCAGGCAGATCCATATCCCCGTTGTGGTGCATTTATGACGGTGGCGCCTTGTGAGCGGGCAATTGAAGCGGTATCATCTGTAGAGCCATTATCTCCGACGATAATGGTATCAATATAATCAGGTAAACTACAAATGACTTCACCAATGGTTGTGGCTTCGTTAAAGGCTGGCATGACTACGGCGATTTTTTTGCCTTGTAACATCATTGACCACCATTAATTTCAGGAGTTTTCAGTTTTGATGTAATCGTAAAAACTGAAAAAGTTTCAAATGCCCTTTAGTAAGTTGACCTAGTCCCGGCATGCCTCACGTCCGTCCCGCAGCTGCTAGAAGTATTCCGCTTATCTGCGAGATCGACATTCTTTGCCGTTGCGAAAAGCAATTAAGTTGATGAAGAGTATTGATTAATATACCTGTATATTAATCAATAATGAGAAAGTTGCTTAAACAATATGCAGGCCAGCCTGTTTGGGAAAATATGACACAGCAAAAAAAATATCGAATGTGTTGGTATACCGCTGGTCTCTGCCTATTGTTTCTTCATTTTGTCATAGCCTTCATTTCGCCGGAATTTGCTTACGGGGAAAGATATCAAGAACGTCCACTTCTCATACTTGTATGCCTTCTTGTGGCGTCTGGAATCATATATTTGGTTCCAATAATCTGGGCTCGAGCTGTACATAACTCATCGAGTTTATTTGCGTGGATTGTTGGGGTTGGGTTTGTTTTACGGTTGCTTATGCTGCCAAGTTATCCTATTCAGGAGGATGATTCCTATCGCTATCTTTGGGATGGGGCCGTTACGGCTCATTTATGCAATCCCTATACTTATTCTCCCAGCGAAATTCGTCAAGGATTGAACAGCAGCGGAGAAGTGCCGGAGAAACTGAAAGAGTTGGCCGAAACATCGTGGGCCACAGAATATGGCGGTAGAGTGATAGACCGAATTAATCACCGAGATTTGCGAACCCTCTATCCACCTGTTGCCCAGTTGTTTTTCGGGCTGTCACATTTAATTCGACCGTGGAGTCTTGTAGGATGGCGTATATTGCTCATTGCTGTTGATTTTGTCGTCTTGCTCCTCATCTTGCGTCTCATGGCCCGTTTTCAATTGCCTCGATCGACTTTAGCCATTTATTGGTGGAATCCAATTCTTATTAAAGAGATTTTCAACTCAGGCCATATGGATCTCATCGTCCTGCCCTTTGTTCTGGGAGCGTATTTATTTCTTGAAAAGGGCAAACCTCGACGGGCAACAGGATTGCTCTCGCTTGCTGTGGGATGCAAACTGTGGCCGGTGATGCTCCTGCCTTTTTTTATAAAGCGCATGAACAGTACCCTTATTCGTTTTCAATCCCTGATCCTTGCAACCTTTGTTATGGGAATCATACTAATACCGTATTTCATTTTCGGCTTAGGTCCTGGGTCCGGATTTTTTAGTTATGGCATGAACTGGGAAGTCAATGGTGCCTTTTTTAAAGTGATCAAGGGTATTGCTTCAGCCTGTTTTCTATTGTTGGGAGATGGTGGTGATCTGGTAAGTATAGGTGTTGTTTCTCGAGGGACGGTATTTGTATTATTGGTAGCCTGGATGGTCTTTCTTTTGCGTTCACCTCTTGGAGGAGAGCGAGATTTTTGGCAGAGAGGACTAGCCGTAGTGGCAGCAATTTTTCTCTTAAGTCCCACCGGTTACCCTTGGTATTTTACCTGGCTCCTACCGTTCATTATAGTGAGACAATACGCTTTTCTTATGGCATTGAATATCGTTTTACCCATGTATTACCTGCGGTTTTATTCTCTATATCACGGTATGCCTGAGATATATGAAGGGGTAATCGTATGGGTTGAGTTTGTTCCGGTTTGGCTTTTATTGGCTTTTGAAAGATGGCAAAACTGGAAAGAATGCCGGAAGAATCAGTTGACCGGTCAGTCTTCGTTACCTTAAAGTAAAAGAGTACAACTGAGCCATTTATACGATGATTGTAGGAGGAGAAGCGATGTTAAGTAGGATAAAAAAAGTAGCTGTTTTGGTTTGTGGCATTCTTCTTTTATCTTCCTGTCATTCGGTGACCTATAGCGATTTGGGTATAAATATTCGCAAGGTTGTGGAAAAGGATGTTGATGGTGATGTAACAGTTTCGTATCAGAAGTACGACCCTGAAACAGGGTGTTATTATGAAGCAGAAAAAAGAGATGACGGCAAGTGGTATTTCACTGAAGAAGGTTCAGAATTACAAGAGAGACAATGTGTACATAATTTGACCCAGGGGAGTTGAAAAGAGGTCAGGATGTACTTGGTCTGACAATCTTGAACGCTTTTGCTATGATGGCCATATTTTTTAATTAACAAATGACAATTGCTTATTGTTCATTAAAAAAAGGATAGGTTGGATAATTACAATAATTCCCACCATAAATTGTCAATAATCAATTACCAATAACTAACTGTTACTTCTTTTTATCCGAATCCACATTTATCGTGGCATTAAAGCCAGCATTTCACGCACTGCCTGATCTAATCCGACAAAGATGGCACGAGCCATGATGGCGTGACCGATGGATAATTCTTCAATGGTGCCTAGAGCTGCGATCCTGGCAGTGTTGAGATAATTCAAGCCATGGCCGGCATTGACCCGGAGCCCCGCTTCAAAGGCTTCAGCAGCAGCGTTTTCCACAAGGTCAAACTCGTGGTTCCGTTCATCGTCGCTTACCGCATCACAATATCTGCCGGTGTGGATTTCTACAAAAGTTGCGCCAATATCTTTTGATGCTTTTATCTGTTTGCTGTCTGGGTCAATGAACATGCTCACAGGAATGCCGGCTTTATTCATTCTTTTTACCACCTGTGCCAGTTTTTTCTTCCGGCCGGCAACGTTGAGACCGCCTTCAGTGGTGAGTTCTTTACGCTTCTCAGGAACCAACGTGATCATGTCGGGTTTAATATCAAGGGCAATGTTGATTATTTCTTCAGTGGCACCCATCTCCAGGTTGAGTTTAGTTTTCACCGTCTGTCTAAGGAGATGGACATCCCGATCCTGGATGTGACGTCTGTCTTCCCGCAGGTGAACAACGATACCTTCAGCCCCAGCCAATTCACAGATTCCCGCCGCATGGACAGGGTCAGGTTCGTTAATACCGCGTGCTTCTCTAATCGTTGCCACATGATCCACGTTTATCGCCAGCTGTACCATTTGTCCGCTCCTTTTGTGGGCTGTCAGTTTATCCAGGAGTTCTTTCTCTTTTTTTACCATTAAATTTGCTTCTTTATCCGATCTTTCGTGGTCCAGGCCAAGGAGGTGTACAAGGCCGTGGATGAGAAGGATAGAGGTTCGTTTATGCAGTGATATATTTTCAGCCTGTGCTTCCCTGGCAGCGGTATCGACGGAAATAATAATGTCGCCAAGGAGTGCCGTGTTCAGTTGCCCGTCATCCTCCGTCATTGGGAATGACAGCACATTGGTCGGGCCTTTCTTGTGTCGCCATGTCTGATTCAACTCTGCCATGTGAGTGTCTGAGGTTAACAGAACGCTTAGTTCTTTATCGCTGACTCCACAAAGATCCATAAGGATCTCCGCCTCACGCTGTACAGTATCCAAACTGACTATGGAGTTGTCATTTTCAAATCCAGCGGTGATATAAGCAGGCATTTTATTTTTTCTCTGGCTTTTTCTTCTGGCGGCTTTTGGGTTTGCCCGGATCGTAGGCCCTGATGATTTTTTGAACTAGCGGGTGACGCACTACATCGATATCAGTGAAATAATTGAATGATAACCCTTTGATGTTTTTAAGTATTTTAGTGGCGCCGACTAAGCCTGAATGTTGATTGCCTGGTAAGTCTATCTGGGTTATATCGCCGGTTATTACGGCTTTTGAACCAAATCCCAGGCGGGTTAGAAACATCTTCATCTGTTCTTTTGTGGTGTTCTGAGCTTCATCTAAAATAATGAAGGCATTATTCAGGGTACGTCCACGCATAAAGGCAAGGGGAGCGATTTCAATAATTTCTTCTTCAACTAACTGGTTTGTTTTCTCCCGACCCAACATATCGTACAGCGCATCATAGAGAGGACGGAGATAAGGATTAATTTTTTGTGCCATATCACCAGGCAGAAATCCAAGCCGTTCACCAGCTTCTACTGCCGGACGCGCTAGAATAATTGATTCTACCTGGCGGTTTGCATAGGCTGATACTGCCATGGCCACCGCAAGGTATGTTTTGCCGGTGCCGGCCGGTCCGATTCCAAAAACAAGATCATGGTTCCTGATGGATTCAATATACTCTTTCTGGTGAACACTTTTCGGTGATATCACCCCATGGTTGGCGGTGATGTATATTTTGTCTAAGAAAATATCTTTGAGTTTTGCCTTGGGAGTTCGTTCAAGAATTCTCAAGCCATAGGCAACATCCTGGGGATAAACGGGGTATCCTTCGCTGATCAGGTCATAGAGTTGAGCCAACATGGATCGGCCCAGGTCCACCGCATGATCCTGGCCATTGATGACCAGGTCGGTGCCCCGGGCCTTAATGGTAATCTCCAAGGCTTTTTCAAGGGCGATGAGATTACGGTTCAAATCGCCATAGAGTTCGCTGGTATAGCGATTATTACTGAATGATAATTCTAATTCGGCCAATTTTAAAAACCACTGAGGTTATGCGGCAATTAAGACTTCCTCGATTAGATATACACAAAGCAGCCAATAATTTTGTTCTTTACTGTTTCGATTCAGAAAGTTTTGCCAGTTCTGCATCGATTTTTTGCTGGAGGCTCTGGGCAGTTCTTCTTCCCTGGAAGCGCCAACCATTGATGTAGACAGATGGAGTACTATTTACGCCTGCCGTACGCGCTGTCTGCATGTCTTTAAAAATATGCTGACGGATTTTCGGCGATGAAATGTCCTTATTAAATGAGTCCATGTCAAGGAAAAGCTTTTTGGCAATTTCTTCATATTTTTTTGGAGACAGTTCATTGGATTTCAAGGTGAAAAGCTCATTGTGAAATTCCCAGAACTTACCCTGCTCATGGGCAGCCAATGCTGCCTCAGCCGCTGGGATTGCCTGTTTATGAAAACGTAAGGGGAAATTTTTGAAAACAACTTTTACAGTCTCGGGATTTTTTTCGAGCACCTGCTCGAGAATGGGGCCGACTCGCCCGCAATGGGGTCATTGAAAATCGCTGAAAACAGCGATGACAATGGGTGCATCCTCTTTGCCTAGAAAAGGAGCGCCGGTAATATCGATATCCGCCTGAAAAGCAACGGAAATCATTTTCACTCTTTTCGTTTTACTATCGGAAAGGAGCAAGTTCTTTCCATCATTGACTGCTTTGATGGAATCAGCCGCCGAGTCAACCTGAAAACTGTCTCGTAAAATGCCACCGGGACCATAAACGAATATTTGTCCATCTTCGCCAAGGACGAAAGTGAGCTTGCCATCCGGGGAAATTGCTATGTCCAGTGGGGTTACCGGAATTTTAAATTCCTGAAGAATTTGCCAATCCACGGTTGCCCATGCGTTAACGCTCAGCAGAATGGCGAAAATTGTTGTCGAGAAGAGGGTGGTAAGCCGCTTCATTTAGGAATTCCTCCTTGTTTAAATTTAAAAATTCATAATGAAACAGGCATTATACTGTGACCAACGAATTCCGCAACCAGGAGCTTGTCGGATAAGTGTACTTTAAAGATAATCTTTGAATTCGGCCAAGGCTGTTTCAATGGGAATGGCAAAACCAATTCCTTCATAGCCGTGTGTGATCAGCTTCATGGTGTTAATGCCGATAACATCTCCATCCTTATTGACCAGAGGTCCACCGCTGTTACCGGGATAGATTTGGGCATTGGTTTGAATATAAGATCCTTCATACCCGGAAAACACGCCATCGGTTACCGAGTTTTTCATCCTGATTGGGCTGCCGATGGCAAACAGTTCATCCCCCTGGGAAATATATCTTGAATTTTTGCTCTGTAGTTTTGGGGTTTTATAGCCGTTGACTTTGAGGAGTGCCAGGTCGTGTTTGCTGCTGATTTTATAGAGAGTTGCATAGAGTTTTGTGTCGTCAACCAGGATTACCTTAAAGGTGTTCTTTTTAGAGAGTTCTTTTTTACTGGAATTGAATTTTTTGAGACTTTTTTTATATTCGCCACGTTGTTTCTTATATTCTCGCTTTTCTTCATCCAATTGTCTTTTCCAGTCCTTTAATTGGTCTTTGTTTTGCAGTAAGTGTTCCCGTTTGTTGGCCATATATTTTTTGTCGATGTCTGTTCGTGCTTTTTGTTTCATCTCCAAATATAAACTCCAGTCCCGCTTAAAATTTTTCATGGAGCGATTATAGTCTGCATATTGGCGGTCCAGATATTGTTTGAATTTATCCAGGTTCCTGTCAGCCTTATTGAAATGCTTACCAATGGATTTATCCTGCTTTACGGAGCCTCTAATGACATGCTTGTTCGTAATAATATATCCATCTTCGCTGATGAAAAAGCCGGACCCAAAGCTAGGGCCGGCATCGATGGAAACCGTGGCCAGGGTAGCTTTTTCAATGGGAGTTCGTGATGGACGCTTGCTAGATAGAATCTGGTTCAGATCGTTTTCGTTGGATGCTTGGGTAGGCGTGCTGTTTTCTGGGGTGGTTGTTATTGTTTTAGGAGCGGCTTCTTCATAGATGATTTTTTTAATTTTTTTTAGCGGGATACTTACCTCACCACCGGAGTATTCATAGCGAACAGAGCTCCCTTGTCGCTTAACCCATTCGGATTTGATAATTTTGCCATTTTTCAGGACGATCTTGTCGGCACACACTGTGGCCGGCATAAGGATAGTGACCAGAAATATGGTGATGATAAAAGGCATGGTTTTTAACTCCAAATATCCAATGGATGTATCTTAATTTTAACTCAATATTAATGACTGAGTTAAAGCATGCTTTGGCTTCCAGGTCAACAAGAGTTGTTAATATTGTCTAACGGGTTCATACCGTGCCAGAAAAATCGCCAGATGGGCTACTTCTATGTCTAGCTTATATACAGATTTAAGCTGTTGCCATTGCAATAGACATCCGGAACAGGTGGTGACCACAACATCGACTTTCAGATTATTAAATGAGTCTATGAGTTGTTGGCTGATTTTCCGGCTCATTTCAGGATGGGCAATGGTGAACAGGCCCCCTTGTCCGCAACACTGGGCTCCGTTGGGTAGTTCCACCAGGGTCACACCCGGCAGGCGGCCCAGGAGTTCTCGGGGTGCTTTGGTAATTCCCTGGCCAAAGCGCAGGTGGCATGGGTCATGATAGAACACCCTTTGTGGACTTTGGGCATGGGTGAGTTCTTCTGACTGCTCTTCAAGAAGCCTGTTGAAAACAGTGGAAAATTCTTCTAAGCGGTTGGCAAAATTCTGTGCTTTTTCGTACCATGGATCGTCTTCAGAAAATAGTTTTGGATAATCGGCAAGATGGGCAAAACAGGAGCCACAGGAGGTGAGGATGGGAAGATTGTTGCCTTCAAATGCGTTGATATTCTTTTTGGCAAGGCGTTTGGCTTCATCCAGGTCGCCGGCAGAATGGGCAGCCAGACCGCAGCATGTTTGATTATTGGGAGATGCTAAGCCTCTAGATTCAGAGAAAAGGTTGGCTGTCGCTTCACTGACTTCAGGCTCAAGGTGGAGGGCGTGGCAGCCGGTGAAATAGGCCATTTGGGCCTTTTCAGGATCCGGTTGGAGATGCTTGGGTTCTTTCGATTCAGTGGTTTTTTTGGTGGGCTGGCCCAGCATGCCAAGTTTAAGTCGTAGACCGCTTTCCGGGGGAAGGCGATCCAAAAGCTTTTTATCAATAAACTTTTTCGTCATTACCGCCCCGGCCAACAAGGTGGGGTGGCCAAGCAATTTTTGGGTGATGAATTTTAGATAGGGGTGTTCACCAACCAATGTGGGGAGTTCTTGCCGTGCTTTAATAATTATTTTTGGTATATCCACCCCACGAGGGCAGTTCTCCTGGCAGGCCCCGCAGAGTAAACATTGAGAAAGTAAATTGGTCAAGACGGGAGAGGCATTCTTTGTAGATAATTTTTTTAGCAAATGCATACGGCCACGGGGAGAGTGGGACTCCCGGCCAGTCACCTGAAAGATGGGGCAAACAACGGAACAGGCCCCGCACTTGGCACATTGCTCTTCTTTTTTCACGCTCCACCAATGTTTTTAACGTCACACAACAATATAAACAACGCGTTGTATCCTTTAAATTTGGCTAATAACATAGTATGTTAGTAATAGTGCTACATTGTGCAATATTGGCTGTGGTTTTAAGGCCAGCTTCATATTGATTGAATCATAATAAAACATTGGCTACCAGTCATTATTAATATCCAGCAATTGTACTTACATTGTAAGGCCTATGAAGGATAAGCTCCAGAAAAAGAGATTCCTCATCGAGCGACTGGAAAGACGCCTTCTTCTCTCTGCAGACCTTTCCCCTATAGATTTTGATATTCCATCGGACAGCATGGATGAATCGGTTTCCTGGCTTGTTGAAACTGAGGAGGGGCATGATACTGTCATTACATCGGACTATGGGGCCGATGGGGAGCAGGATATAAGGCGCCATGAGATTGTCTTCCTTGATTCAAGCATTCCTGCTGCACAACAACTCTTTGAGGGATTGTTGGCCAGTCAAAACCAAGGGTCTGAGATTGAATTAGTCTGGCTGGATTCCGATCAAGATGGCGTTGTACAAATCACAGAAGCTCTTGCCCGATATCAGGGGCTGGACGCTGTGCATTTGATTTCACATGGTTCAAGCGGTGAGATACTGCTGGGCAACAACCGGCTTTCTTCAGATTCTATTGATTCTTTTGCAGAAACAATTTCATCGTGGCGCAATGCCCTGTCTGCAGATACAGATATTTTACTTTATGGATGCAATGTGGCAGATGGAGTTGAAGGCCAGTCTTTTCTTGATAGATTAAGCACCTTAACCGGTGCCGATGTGGCTGCAAGTGATGATCCGACCGGACATATCGCTTTCGGAGGCGATTGGGTTTTGGAATATGTAGTGGGGGAGGTTGAGACGGCAATAGTGGCGCAACCAGATGTACAGACTGATTGGGCAGGTCTTTTAGCCCCGGCGACTATCTCAGGCACCGTCTATGCCGATAACGGAATAGATCCCATTGCGGATGGGACCACCGTTCGCATAGTGATTAGTGGAGTGGATAATGGGACGGATACCACAGTCGGTGGTACCTATAGCATCAATGTCGCTGATATAAATTCAGGAGATAATTTTCTCGTTTATTTAGATAACAATGATGGGGACACCAATAACGCAACCACGGTATCTGTCTCCGATGGATTGGATCTTGTCGGTCTTGACGTTGTAAATAATCATCTGATCACCCGACATGACAACGGAGGCTCTGTTACAAACACAACCCTGGATAGTGCGAAGGGTGGTTTTGTGGACACCGAAATTATTTACGACGTAACAGCAGGAAACCTCACGGTGAACGGAACCAGCACCTTATTATATATCCCCGCTGGCGAGAGTTTTATTCCTGGTGGCGATGTTGCTACTCCTTTCATGGAAAGTTATGGCAGATTCGAAGGCGGCAACAATACTCTTGACGTGCATGGCCCGTTGCGAATTAATGGCGGAGATTTTATCGCTTCCACTGGAACAACATATGTTGGTGGTGATTTTCTTATAAATAATACAGTCTTTTCCCATAATTCCGGTACCATCGTCATTGATGAAGCAGACTATTCAGTTATCAATGTTGGAACAACAATATTTAATGATGTTGTTTTTGATGATGCTGGTTTCAATTTTGTAGTTGGCACCATGGATATAGATGGCGATTTGAGCATCGGTGGGCCCTGGAATTTATGGGCTGGTGTTATCATGCTGTCCGGCGATTTAACCACTACCTCTTCAGCTCATGTAGATCCTGCTAATGGAGCAATTTTTCTCAATGGTACAGGTGACCAAACCATAGGTGCAGCGGGTGGAACTGGTTTCCTGCCTGATTTTTATATTGATAAACCATCTGGGACTCTGTTCATTCAAGATACTATACAGCTTGCCCAAGGCGGTTGGACCTTTTTGAATGGCAACGTGGATGCCGGTAACAGCACCGTGGTGTTCACCGAGACATGCACCATTGATGCAGCGGCCATGTCGTTCAATAATGTTGAATTTAATGGCGTAAATGGCGATGAAATTTTTAATATCAATGTCTCCATGGATGTGAGTGGTGATTTAACTTTGACCTCTCTGGGACGGGCAACGGGTACAATTTATACCGCCGGAGATGTTACCACTACAACGACAAGTGATTTATCATTAAGCGGAAATGTAACCTTTAATGGTACTGGGGACCAAACCTTGAGTGCCGGTGGTGGTGAAAGTTCGATCTTCAGTGTGGTGGTAAATAAACCTTCAGGTACTTTTTTTGTTGAGGACTCTCTAAATGTATATGGTGCATGGGTTCACTACAACGGTAATGTGAATGCCGGGATGAGTGCTATCGCATTTGAAGGTTCATGCTATGTGGATGCAACAAATATGAGTTTTAACAATGTCATATTTGGAGGAAGGGGAGATGAAATAATTATAATCGCCAACACCATGGATATTGATGGCGACCTGACCTTTAATCCGGTTTTAAATGTGTTGGGTAACACCATCTTAGCATCGGGTAATGTGACGTATGCAACGCATGATTTGTCAGGTCCTCAAGGCACTCTTATCTTTGATGGCTCCAATGTTCAAATTTTAGATTTAACTTCTGCTACAGATGGGATTGAGCTTGATGTGGTCGTGGACAAAAACGGTGGCTATGTAAGTCTTGCGTCTGATTTTTCCATGAACGACCCCGCTGACAACTTCAGCATTCAAAGTGGCTTGTTTGACATTGATGGCTTTGATTTTACTGTAGCAGGTACTTTTTCAAATAACGGCCAATTTCGCTTGAATGGCGATGAAACCGTATCCATGACCATGGATACGGACAGTGGTTGGATTACCTATAATGGCTCTGGTACTTATTCGGGATTGGCTTTGGGAAATGATTATAACGCCCTTATATTCGCATCTGAGGGATCAGCAGGGACTTGGAATGTCAATGCACCTGTGAATGCCAATGCTTTTGTATTAATGAGTAATGCCAACGTAGATCTCAATGGAAATGACTTAGCTGCTCTGTCATCTCTCCTGGTGTTAGACAATAGTAATCTTCTTTTGCAGGGCGATGAAACCATTTCGGCATCAGTAATACAATTGTATCCAGGATCCACAGTAACTTACAATGGTACTCTAGGACCATATACGATTAATGACTGGGATTATGCCAGTTTAATTATTAATGGAACAGATGCGCTCTATGGGCTTGGGGTCAATGCAGAAATTGCAGAAGATCTTTTGATTCTTGGAGGTACCTTGGATCTTGCTGGATATGATTTGTCGGTACAAGGCATCTTTGTCAATCAAGATACCTTGCGCCTACAGGGCAATGAGACCCTTGATTTAACCATGGATGTGGACTCGGGGACTGTCATATATGCCGGTGATGGTGATGTCGGTTCGGATATTTTCATTCTCAACGATTTTGGTGCAGCGGATTATTATAATCTTGTCATTGATGCGGAAGACGGTCTGGCAGATATATTTCAACAAGAAGCTTCAGTAGATATTACGGGAAATTTAATGATTGCCGGTGGTATTCTTGATACCGGTGCAAGCCATGAACTCAATATAGCGGGTGATTTACTGTATGACGGTGGATTATTACAGGCAAACAATTCGATAATTGCATTGCAAGGGAACTGGAATGTGGTTGATGGTGGATTTATTGCAGGTAATTCCACCGTGGTGTTGGGAGGTGCAGGGCAAAGCCTGGGGGGGACAAATACCTTTTTTAATTTGACGAAATCATCAAGTACAACTGATGTTTTGACTATTGAAGCAGGTTCTACCCAGGAAATATTGGGGACGGCGACCTTACATGGTGCTCCTGGGCAACTCGTGTCGTTGATTTCCGATACACCTGGAGAAGCATGGAATTTCATTCTCGGTGAATCGTCCAGTGCATTTCTTGATTCACTCTATATCTCAGATTCCGACGCCTCAGGATCTGCCTCTTTTCATCTTCCCTTAAATCCGACTAACTCGTTGAATGGTGGTAACACAGTCGGTTGGTTCAATAGTCCCCCGGCTGCCACCAATTTGGATATCACAGAAAATTACACAGAGGGTATTGACTATGACCTTACTGACATGGTTGTCAGCGATGTTGACAGCAATATGGTGACCGTCATTTTGACACTTTCTGACACCGTTGCCGGAGATCTCAGCACAGCAACCTTCGGTACTGTAACCTCTAGCTATGATTCTCTTGCGGGTGTCTGGACAGCCAGCGGTGCAATAGCCGATGTGAATGGTTTGCTGGCGGGTTTGGTTTTCAGGCCAGCCTCTCATTATAGTGGTAATTTTACCATTGCTATAAGTGTAGACGATGGAATCAACCAGCCTGTTACAGGTACTCGGGTGATGATCGGTACTATGGGTAATTCTCCACCGGTTGCCACTAATTTGAATATCACTGAAATCTATACTGAAGGCGTTGTTTTTGACTTGGTGGACATAGTTGTCAGTGATGCAGATAATGACTTGGTGACCGTCATTTTGACACTTTCTGATCCCGCTGCCGGAGACCTCAGTACAACAACTTTCGGCAGTGTAACCTCCAATTATGATTCCATTACAGGTGTCTGGGCAGCCAGCGGTGGTATAGCCGATGTGAATGGTTTGCTGGCGGGTTTAGTGTTTACGCCAAGTTTAAATTACAATAATGATTTTTCAATAGCGATCAGGATAGATGATGGAGTTAATAGTCCGCTCAACGGTGTACGAATGATGACTGGGGTTGGAGTAAATTCTCCGCCAACTGCAACAAATCTCAATATTACGGAAAATTATACCGAGGACGTTGCCATTGATCTTGCGGATATAGTTGTCAGTGATGTTGACAGCACTACAATAACAGTAACCCTGGTTCTTTCTGATTCTACTGCTGGCATGTTGAACACTGACACATCCGGTTTAGTCACCTCCAGCTATGATTCCATTACAGGTGTCTGGACTGCCAGTGGAGCAGTGGCCAATGTAAACGCCCTGCTTGCCGGTTTGGTTTTTACACCAAACACGGATTTCAATAACGATTTTACTATTGCAATTCGTGTTGATGATGGAGTGGCAGCGCCCGTCACAGGCACGCGGATTATGCATGGCATAGCAGATCGCACTGGAGTGGAGGATGTAATAGATGATATAACCTATCCGGTTGATGGCAGTGAGCCGGGTACCGATTGGACCGATACATCGCCTCCGGGGCAAGATCCCACCGAGCCCCAGCCTGAGCCGGAAACCGATGATGGCGGTGAAGATCAGGAAGCGGAGCAAGATGATGGAGAAACGGAGCCATCTTCCGATTTACCTGAGGAATCGACTCCAGACACATCCAGCGATAATTCGTCGCCATCTCAACCTCAGGAGACAAGTAATAATCCAACCCGCATTTCCCGCAGTGATCTGGGCTCAGCTCAGCGCCAGGGCAGAATGAGTCTACACTTGTCTCAAGTGGAAAATTTCGAGATAGATATCAACACGTTTTTATCAGAGGAAAAACTTAGCGATAGTCTGACAAGTGATGAGTCATCCAGTCAAAATACAATAAATAAAATGAAAGAATCACAAAAGTCATTGGATACTATGTATCTAGGAGAGCCAGACTTAAATGTTGATTTTATGCGCTCCAAGGATTCCATAGATTCAATTGAAAGCCGGCAATGGTATAATACTAAAATTCTCACCGGTGTTACGTTGACAATGTCCGTGGGCCTGGCTGGCTGGATTTTCAGGCTTGGTTCTCTGTTGGCCAGTATTGTGTCTTCAATGCCACTGTGGAAAGGCTTCGATCCTCTACCGGTATTGCCAATTTCAGAAAGTGAACGACGCAAGCGAATCAGTAAACTGCGTAAAATTGAGAAAGAGGAAAAGGTGTCTGATAAAAAAGTTGTTGAATTAATTGATGCGAGAAAGAAAAGCCCACCAAAAAACGGGAAAGAAGATAATTAATCGTGTTTCGTATATCTCCAAAAATCAGAATTAGTCTCGGACTGATGATCATCGGTATCATTGTCATATTGCTAGGCAATATGCTGGGATTGGTTGCTGATCAATCGGCAGTCACCATGGAGTCTCGAAAAATTGTCGCCCAGTCCCTTGCCTTGCAATGCACCCTGGCCGCCCAGAAAAACGAAATTTCCAGTCTTGAAAAGATTCTGGAAGCAGTTGTTGATACACAACCCGAAGTGCTTTCCCTGGGAATTCTTGGTCTGGATGGCTTCTATTTCACCAAAACAAAAGAACATTCCTTGCATTGGATTAAGCCACCTGAGGGGAGTTCACAAACGAACCATTGGCAGGTGCCGATTCACAAAGGAACAAATCGGTGGGCCAATTTGGAGATCAGCTTTCTACCACGTGGAGGACAGTATACAATACTCGGTTACCCTATAAGCCCTCTCGCTTTGCAGGTTATCTTCTGTGCCGGTGCTTTTTTTATGGGCTTTTTTATTTTTATGCGGAAGACACTTCAGCATTTAGATCCCTCTTCGGTAATGCCACCAAGAGTGAAGTATGCCCTGGATACATTGAATGAGGGTGTTCTGCTTGTTGATAAACAAGATAATATCGTCTTGGCAAACACAGCATTTGCAGAGAAAATGGAGCGAACTACAGAATCCCTGGTTGGCCAAAAGGCTTCCCTGCTTCAGTGGCTTGATCCTGAAAAAAAACGTCCTCTGACGTTTCCGTGGCTTGAAGCGATGGAAAAAAATGAGGCCCAGACAGGTGTCTCTCTTCACGTGGTCAGAGAAAATGGTGAAGGGCTGATTTTTATTGTCAATGGTGCTCCCATTCTTGATGATAAAGGAAAAAGTCTTGGCGCTATTGCTTCCTTTACCGATGTGACGGAATTAGAAAATAGAAATACCCAGCTTTCAGAAATGCTCAAATTGCTTGAAGGGTCAAAGAATGAAATTGCTCAGCAAAATATAGAACTTGAATATCTTGCAATGCGTGATCCCTTGACAGGATGCCTTAATCGCCGGGCCTTTTATCGAAAAGCACAAAACGATATGGAAAAAATCCATGCTGAAGGGGCTGAAATGGCATGCATAATGGCAGATATTGACCACTTTAAATTGATCAACGATAAATACGGCCATGCCATTGGAGATCAGGTTATCCAATTTTTTGCCAGAACATTCCAAAGAGCAGTCAGGGATGATGACGCAATATGCCGTTATGGTGGTGAGGAATTTTGTGTACTTTTGCCAACATGTAATTTGGAGCGAGCCCTTACCATCGCTGAAAAAGTGCGTTCCAATGTTGCGGCAGGGGGGCAACGGGCTATTCCAGAAGCCCCGGGAATAGCTGTGTATGGTAGCTTTGGAGTGACGGTCGCATCTTCCCATGTGACCGATGTTGATATGCTCATTGGCAGGGCTGATGATGCCCTTTATAAGGCCAAGGAGAGTGGTCGAAATCGGGTGTTGAGTTGGGATGGCGAAAAAGACTGATACAGGTGTAACCATAGGTGAGAGGCTTTTATGTCAGCATTTAAATACACTGCTTTAATGATTTTTAGTTTTCTTGTTTTGCATGTGGCTCCAGGCCCATTATGGGCTGATGAAGGGGTGGCAGCAATTACCAAGCCCAGTGCTGATATCGACCTCTCTTTTGTGCAGCCGGGAAGGATTTCCAAGCTCTTGGCAAGCGAGGGACAAACAGTCAAAAAGGGCACCATTCTCGCTACCTTGGAAGATGAGGTCGAAATGGTACAATACAGTCTCCTGACCCAGAAAGCAGAGGATACAACCCGTATTGAAATTGCCCGTGCTGAAGTGGCCCAGAAAGAAAAAGATCTCCACAAAATGGTTGCCGCCCATAAAAAAGGGGCAGTGACGGAATGGGAAACAGCGCATGCACGTCTGGATTTGGAAACCACGCTTCTTAACTTGAAATACGTTCAATTTGAACAGGGATTAAATCAGCTTAAAAAAAGAGAATTAAAGGCTGTTTTAGATCAGTTTACCCTTGCCAGCCCAATAAATGGTGTGATTGAAGAAATGAAAATTGAAGTTGGAGAGTCTGTTCAGGCCTTTTCATCAATTATTCGTGTTATTAATATTAATCCACTTCGCGTCGATGTGGCAGTGCCCACCAGCCAAGCCAATTCTCTTAAAAATGCGCAAAAAGTGAAGGTTCAATTTTCAGATGGTTCTGCCTTGGAAGGCAGTGTTGAAAATATTTTCACGGTTATAGATGCAGGAGCAAACACCCGAAGAGTACATGTGAAATTGCCAAACCCGAATAACCGACCTGCAGGAGAGAGAGTAAGTGTCTCTTTTTAGCCGTTGGTAAAATGAGGATTACCCATTTTAAATCCAGGGTGGTCAGAGCCAAATATTAAAAGCAGGAAAAGTATGAATTCTATTAAGAACACACCAGCCTCTATCATTGTAATTTTTTGTGTTCAGCTTTTTGCGCTGTGTTTTTTTCTTTCCCCCTGTTTTGGCGGAGAGAGTCAGGAGAGCAATACTGCTCAACCTTCATTTTTGCACTTAACCCTGCACGAGGCCGTTCGGTATGCTGTGGAAGGTAATAGTGAAATTCAGATATCGTCACTCTCACCCTCAATGGCTTATGAAGATCTCATCGCCTCTGAGGCCATTTATGATTTTTCCATTTTTGAAGAGAATAATATAATCAGGACAAACCGGCCTATTCAAAGCCTTCTTGATAATGGTTCCACTGAAGATGATACTTTTAACGAAAAGCGCTGGGACGTGCGGGCAGGGGTGAAAAAGCAATTGACAACCGGCGGCATGTTCTCCCTTTTTTTTGATGTAGAACACCTTGATAGCAGCAGTGAGTTTATTATTCCCAATCCCCAGTATGTCTCTCGTTTAACCGCCCAGGTTCGCCAGGCTTTGTTGCGAGAATTTGGTGACAGGTCAAATCAAAGTGCGGTTGAAAAAGCGAATTTGGCCATTGCGATTTCTAAAGCGCATTTTCACAAAGTATTAGCAAAGGTGCTTCGCAGGGTAGGTATTTCTTATTGGCAGCTCGCCTTTTTTCAGAATCAGCTGGATTATCGTACAAAGGCATATGGGGCAGCAGAGGATATCTACGAAAAGGAAAAAGTTCGTAATGAGGAAGGGTTTTCTAGTTTGCTGGATGTCGACCGGGCATTTTCGGCGGTTAAAAATCGACAGCGGGAACAAATGAGAACCAGCACGGAACTGAAAAATTCCATGAACCAATTGAAGTTGTTGCTTGGTATTTCTCCGGACTCTAAAGAATATGAGTCAGATATTGTCATTGAGGAAGACATGTCCTTACAAAAAATGGCAATAGAGAGAAATCTGATTGTGGAGGATGCATTGCAAAAGCGTCCGGAGCTGATCATTGCCAAAAAAAATCACTGCTGTCTCATAGTTTTACCAAAGTGAAAATTGAATACAATCAATCGGTT
>CAYUCH010000048.1:0-27207 GCA_964443295.1 uncultured Desulfobulbia bacterium
CCCCACGGATGAAATAGACGAGCCCCCTGGTGAGATAGAACTGGTAGAAGACGAAGAGACCCAGGACCTGGAAGGCACAACTGAGGCGTCTCTTGATGCAGCCATGGATCACATGGGCGAGCTTCTCGGTGAGCTCTCAGAAAAGGTAGAAGACGACGAGCCCCAGAGCCTGGAAGGCACAACTGAGGCGTCAGCTGCCCCCCCCATGGATGTAATAGGTGAGCTTTTCGGTGAGCACTCAGAAAAGGAAGAAAACCATCAAGCACAGGGTTTGGAAGGCACCGCGGACACACCGCTTGATACACCCGTGGATGCAAAGGACGAGCTTCCCGATAAGCTTTTAGAAATCAACTTGACGACAGCCGATATTCCCAGGCGTGGTTCGGGAATGAGAATCGCTATAGCCTTTTTTATTTTTGTGGCTTTGGCAGCAGGTATCGGGATTTTCTATATGTATAATTTGAATCATTATGTGAGTGCAATTCAACAATGGACAACAGTGGGGACGCTACTGGAACAAGAAAAGTTCAAAGAGGCGAATGAACAGGTAGAGACGATTTTGACTCTCTTGGGCAAGGTACGATTTGTTCGCAAGGACGAAAAGATGCACTTGCTCAATGAGATTGACGCAATGCGTTCCACGGAACGATTCCGCAATGGATTGCTTGGAAATGTTTTGTTCAATGGACATTATTATTCAAAACAAGAACTGGAAAACTTTCATGATATTAAATATCGGCTTGCCGAGGCAGAAGCGTTTGGCCGTATCGGCATGT
The DNA here is from genome assembly GCA_964443295.1 of uncultured Desulfobulbia bacterium. Classification (GTDB taxonomy): domain Bacteria; phylum Desulfobacterota; class Desulfobulbia; order Desulfobulbales; family CG2-30-60-27; genus CAYUCH01. The sequence goes on from CAYUCH010000048.1 coordinate 777, forward strand.
GGCAAGAGGCTGTGGAAGAATACATAGATGCATCACGCAAAACTGTTCTTTTGGGAAAACGGGCACCAGTTTCTGAAGGTACAGTACGTAAGGCGTTAAATCATGCCCGCCTGCAATCACTGATAACAATTGGCGATAGCTTAAAGGCTGGAAAAAATTTGGATGCAGCGAAAGCACACTACAAGAAAGGCTTGCAACTTGTGGCTGAAATTCGGGATGACTTGAGCTCAATCGAGGTAAAGGAGCTTGAAGCCTCTTTGCAATCAAAAATAGCAGAGGTGCTTGACTACATCCGGGACACGGCATTTGCAGCCGACATCAAACAGGGTGATCTGTTTTTTTCTCAAAGGCAATGGGCGCAGGCGATTGCCAGTTATGAAAGTGCATTGCAGATGGCAGTTCGCCCGAACGGCGAACGTGACCGTCGGGCAAAAAAACTTGAGATGAACAGGGATATAGCCAGACATAATGCCGTGTATGAAAAGGGAAACGCAGAACTGGAAGCCGGACATTGGGATGAAGCAATTCAGCAGCTCGAATTGAGTGAGAAGCTGCAGAGCAGGATTGTTGCGACAGACACGGATTTTGTGATTGGCAAAGAGATAATCAAGCGGAAAATCTTGGTCGCGCGGATCAACCGGGAAAAAGCCGCGGCAGCCGGATATCTCGGGAAAAAAGAGTATGACAAAGCTAATAAGTCGTTGGCGGCAATTGTTTCCATGATAGATCTGAGCGGCATGGCTGCTGACAAGGAGTTTGCTCTGGCAAAAATTGCAGCTGCAAACCGAATCACCGAAAACATGTTTCTGTTGGAAGTTGAGGAACAGAAGCGCTACTTGGAAAAAAATTATAAGGAATTATTTATTGAATATTTTCCCTCATCAGCTCGCTTCGATTTTTCAGACCCGGAGATATTGCTTGTTCAACAGGACGACTCTTTTCTGTACTTTTCAATGCAATGTAAGGCCACAAATAGAAGGCTGCAATCGACTTTTAAATTAGATTACAAGTTTAATCGTAAAACCGGCAAGTGGAGCACGCACTGACGAGATATCCTGCCACGCGTGGCAATAATCAACCTGCCACCGTTGTTTTGCAACGAGATGTCGAGCCGCCTGCACAACAGGATTAAAAGAAAAGTGTCTTGACTTGCTTCACTGATTTGTTTTTTTCAACAATCTTTCCATTTTTTCTCGGTGAGAACCAGCCCAATACACTTTATCGCAGGCCCGACACATTTTAAAAGAGTGGTAATATTTCTTTGTAAGAGGTTCCAGGCGATAAAGGATATCTTCTTTTTCCACCATAACAAGTTCATTATTACAGACTAGACAACGGCTGAATGGTTTCGAGGTAACGGACATGCCATATAATTCCACCACCTCGGCAAGCTGTTCTTCGGGTTTTCCGCTCCTAATAAATCGACCATGCTCCACATTCTTTCGCATGAGAAGAACCCGGTCCCGGGTGAGAAGAATGCGCTTCTGCTGTTCACACACCTCAGCAAGGTCAGCATCTTTCAACGTGGGTTCATAAAACGTATTGAGCCCTGCCATGCGCAGCAACGAGGAAAGTTTCCCCACATTGGCATCCACAGCGAATCGCACTTTGGGGAATCCCTGTCGTAGCAAGGTGTCCCGCCCCACATTGACAGGTGGGTGAACTCCTGTGATTTCAATAATATCCTGCTCTTCCACAAGCGAAGAAAAATCCACTTCATGGGCGTTTATCTTAAGGCATCCTATTTCCGTATGAGGTACGCCGCAAGACTCCACGACATCTTTCACGGAGGCCCGGCGGCTCATGGGATATCGTACAGGATCTGCTCCTGCCAACCTATGGTAGAGAAGAGGGGTAAGAGTGTCGTCAAAATAAAGAGTTACAGGACTCATTTATTTATTCCGCCAGAGCCTTTTCATAGGCCATTCGGGTGGTTGGATCAAAACAGCACAAGGTGACTTTCAACTCAGATTCGACTTCCAGAGCCTTCCGGGCTTCTTTCACAGCAATGGTTGCGGCCGGTTCTTTGGGAAAATCATATACACCCGTGCTGATGGCTGGAAAAGCAATGGTCTGACAATTATTTTCACGTGCCAACTCAAAGCATCGCCTATAGCAGGAGGCAAGTAACTCCGGTTCGTCCCTACTTCCTCCGTGCCAGATGGGTCCGACAGTATGGATGACATACTTGGCAGGCAAATCATAGCCCAAGGTGATTTTGGCATCCCCGGTATTGCACCCTCCAAGCCCACGGCATTCCTCCAGGAGTTCTGGTCCGGCAGCCCGATGAATGGCGCCATCTACTCCGCCACCACCCAGCAGAGAATTATTGGCCGCATTGACAATGGCATCCACCGACAATGTAGTGATATCTTCAGAAACTAAGCTGATCCGCTGGTAGCTCATGGCTCCCCCCCATCACTATTTGTACTTTCTGACTATATAAGGTATATAATCCTGTCATTTTTATATAGTGTAAACGGTTTTCTCTTTTTTTATAAAGGGGAGAAAACATAATCATACAGGTATTGAGGCTTTCCCCATGCTGGTAAAAGACATTCTAGACGACAAAAAATTCTCATTCAGCTTTGAGTTTTTTCCACCCAAGGAAGAAGAAGCCTGGGAAAATCTCTTTCAGTCCATTTCCCACCTCATGCCGCTTAAACCGTCTTATGTGAGTGTTACCTATGGAGCTGGTGGTTCCACCCGTGATCGGACCCATAAGCTGGTGGTTCGAATTCAGAAGGAAACAGATCTCACCGTGGTTTCACATCTTACCTGTGTGGGTTCAACTAAGGATGAGATGCTGGGAATTTTGCAGCAATACGATGAGTCTGGAGTAAACAATATTCTGGCCTTGCGTGGTGATCCACCCCAAGGCGCCACAGATTTTGTCCAGCCGGAGGGCGGTTTCGGATATGCTTCCGAGCTTGTGTCCTTCATCAAAAAGCATTTTCCCCATTTCTGCATCGGAGTGGCCGGTTTTCCAGAAGGACATCCCCAGACCCCTAATCGATTGAAAGAAATAGATTATTTAAAAGAAAAAGTGGACGCCGGGGCTGACTATATTGTTTCCCAGCTCTTTTTTGATAATCGTGATTTTTACGATTACTGCGAACGATGTGAATTGGCAGGAATAAAAGTTCCCATAATCGCCGGAATCATGCCCATCACAAGCCACCAAGGCATGGTCCGCATGGCGGAACTCGCTGCCGGCGCCCGGCTGCCGGCCCGTCTTCTTCGGTCTGTTGAACGAGCTGGGTCAGATGAGTATATCCAGAAGGTTGGGGTTCATTGGGCCACAGAACAGGTCCGTGACCTCATAGATAATAATGTCCGGGGGATTCATTTCTACACTTTAAACAACTCCAGGGAAACCCTGAAGATATACGAATCCCTTGGGGTGCGCGACTCGCATCAGCTTTCAGCGTAAAAGTTCTCCCGTTAGGCCATTATTTTTTCTTTTCAAAATCAAGGGACAGGGAGTTGATACAATAACGTAACCCTGTTGGAAGAGGTCCATCGTCAAACACATGGCCCAGGTGCCCCTCGCAACGCCGGCAGAGCACTTCGGTCCGTTTCATGAACCAGGAATTATCCTCCTCTTCAATGACGCTTTTTTCCCATAGGGTTGCCAGAAGCTTGGCCAACCGGTTCCGGAGTCAAACTTATGTTCTGATGAAAACAACGGGTTTCGGCATCCGGCACAGACAAAAATTCCTTCTTCTTTCCACTTATCATATTTGCCGGTAAAAGCCCTTTCCGTGCCTTTTTTTCGAAGAATTTTAAATTGCTCTGGGGTGAGAACCTGTTTCCATTGGGCATCGGTTTTAATTACTTTATCAGACATTACCACATCATGCATTTCCGCCTCCTGGGCCGTTGACATATTAACACCATCTTGTCCAAAAAAATAACCAACGCCACCAACCAACACTAACAGTACAAAGCCTGCCAAAAACGTTTTTTTATGCATACTTTTCATATTAATCCTCACTGGTTTTTCCATACCCGTCCGCAACATCTCCCATCATGGCATGATAGATATCCGCTTCAGCCATATCGAGAATGCTGTTGTGGTAGGAGTTTTTGATCTCAGTATAGACAATATGTCCGGTATGGAGTTTTGCCAACTCCCGGCCCATTTTTACTGGTACAACCTCATCGCAGTCCCCGTGTAGTATGGTAACAGAGGTCTGGGGAAATTTTTCCAATAATTCGTTCAGCCGGGCGCGGTTATCATAGTCAGAACTGGCGAACAAATTGAGTGGCCACCCCACAACTCGGCGCGCCATGTCTTTCAGGCTGGTAAAAGGCGCCACAAGAACAACTCTTTTTACTGCTTTAACAGGGGCAAACTGCAATGCTGCCGCTGCTCCCAGTGAATGCCCCATGAGGTTCAGGTTGTCGCGTATTATTTCTTCAGGTATGCCCAAATGCCTAGACATGGCAGAAAGGGCATACTGAGTTGATTGAAGAATGCCTGCTCCAGAAGCACGCCCCTGGCAATTGCCATAACCAGGATAATCGATGAGTAAAAACCCGGCATTCGGATCCGGATACCCTTTGACGAAGGAATGCCAGTCTAAGGCAAGAGAGGCATTCCCTCCAAAGAGCAACCAGAGTCGTTCCAGCGGCCCTTCCGCGTTTGCAGGGCGCATGAAATATGCAAATTGTCCACCTTGATCTGTGGAGTATTCAACCACTTCTACTTCGGAAGGAACAGGTGAATCATAGGAGCGGGGATAGTAAGTAAGCCTGTGTTCCATTCTTGAGATAACAAAAATGAACACAACCGCCAGGGCAATGAGAAAGAAAATTTTCATAAGGCCGCCTTGTTTTTTAATTTAAATTACCGTCTTGATGATTGGTTGACAAGTTGCTCTTTTCTTTCATTCTTGATAACCTCGTAACCATCTTATTCACCATAATGTATCTTCATACCAGATCCGGAGCAGATGAATGGATAAAGAAGCCATTGTCAGACGTGAAAAGGCCCTGAAAGAATTAAAACGATATGGAATTGAAGGGCCGGAAGTATATCTTATTGACCTTATCCCTCTCATTGAAATGATATGGGCAGACGGCAAGGCCCAAGAGGGTGAGGTGGAAATCCTTGAGGATTACATTCCAAAACAGATTGATCACATAAACAAAATGGCAGGTTACCAGATAATGAACCAAGAAACTGCCAATTCATTTGTACATCGTTTCATGCACACCAGGCCAGACCCCGAACTATTAAAAACCCTCAGGGAATTCATTGCTCCCTTACGTCTTTCTACCTCTGATCACGATGCAAACGAGGCTTTGCGAAGTTCATTATTGGCAACTTGTATTGATATAGCGGCAAGTTGTGTCCTTGAGTATCCCTATGGTATCAGCGAGCGGTTTAACCCGGATGAAAAACTCTGTTATTTTGAAATCCTGGAATCCCTCAATTAGTGCTTTAAAGTGTCCCAACCAAAACACCGGAGTCATTGGGAGCTTGAAAAGGTAACCGTCTAATTTCATTCAGCCCAGCCTGTTCCATCATCTTTCCCACCTCTTTTTCGGAGTAAGAACGCCCCCGGTTATTGAGCAACATATTCAATGAAAACAAGGCTGGGAACTGTGGTCCGTCCATGGTGTCATTTAATAAAAAATCGTGAATCATCATGAGGCCTCCCGGTTCCATAACCGAGGCGGTCTTATTTATAAGACGTTGGCATTCCTCTGGAGCATTACTGTGGAGAATGTGTGAAAGCCAGGTGACATCATAGGTGCCGGGAATTGGATCGTGGTTAAAATCACCGGAAGCAAAATCAATTCGATCCTGCATGCCGAATTTTTGGGCTGTTTTTTCAGCAAAAGGCCGGGTAGTATGGCGGTCAAAAATTGTGGCTTTTAAGCCCGGGGTTGCCATGCAAAAATGAACGGCGTGGGTGCCCGGACCACCACCGAGATCCAACAGATGTTTTCGGCCTGTAAGATCTATTTCCTTGGAAAGTTGCGGGGCAATGGCCATGGACAGGTTGTACATGCCCATGAGGAAAGCTTCCCTTTCCTGCTCCTCACCATGATCCCAGGTGTCCTCCAGAGGCTCACCACTCACAACCGATTCATCCAGCCGTGCCCAGCCATCAACCATATGGTGATGATGCATCACAATATGTCCTGTGTACTTGGGAGAAGAGCTGTCTAGAAAGGTCCGAGACAGCAGGGTGTTCCTAAATCCTTTATCGCTATTTTCCAGGAGCTCCAGGGCCACCAAGGCATTTAACAACATCTCCACTCCTCTCGGAGAAGCATTGACCTTTTGTGCCACATCTTGAGAAGTTAACGTTGTATCGGCAAGCACTGTAAATATTTTCAGTTTCACCGCTGCATGCAAGGCGCATGGCTGCCAATAACCGGATGCAAGGCTGAAAATGCGACCAGGATTAAGGTCTTGTGGATGGGACATTGGCTTCCTCCGGTTTAAAGGAAAAACAATATTTTTTCAGGCCACGGTGATTGTACAGGGCTCGCCATCTGTTACTTCGCCGATGACGGAAACAGCCAGGGGGTAGTCTCGCTTGGCAAGATGATGAATAATGCTGTCAATGGATTCCCGGGGTGCTGCGATAAGAAGACCACCGGAAGTCTGGGGATCATAAAGAATCATTTCAAGGGGACTCTTTTCATCCAGCCTACTATTAACCCACTCTTGGTAAAATTTGCGATTATTATGGGCGCCAACCGGTACGATACCCATGGAGGCCATACTCAGTGCCTCCGACAACAAAGGAACAGATTCGGCTTCAATTCTGATGGCTACTTTTGAGGCTAAAGCCATCTCGTATGCATGACCCAGCAAACCGAAACCTGTGATATCGGTACAGCTATGCACATGGCTGTCGATCATGGCTTCACCGGCAAGGCGGTTTAATGTTGCCATAACCGAAGTGATGAGGTCTTCAGTACCAGGACTTGCAACATTTCCTTTAATGGCTGTCGACAAAACACCGGTTCCAAGGGGCTTGGTGAGCAAAAGTTTGTCACCCGGCTGGGCTCCTGAATTCAATAGAACCTTATCAGGGTGTACAAGACCGGTGACTGATAACCCGTACTTCAACTCCTTGTCTTCAATGGAATGACCGCCCACCAGAACCGCCTCGGCCTCATTGATCTTGTCCTGACCACCAAGGACCATCTGTTTTAAAACAGAGGCATCCATGTCCTTCACGGGAAAACCAACGATGTTCATAACCAAAAGAGGTTTCCCCCCCATGGCATAAACATCGGAAAGGGCGTTGGCGGCAACGATCTGACCAAAGGCAAAAGGATCATCCACAATAGGGGTGAAAAAATCCAATGTCTGAATTAAAGCCAGGTCGTCAGAAAGACGATACACTCCGGCATCTTCGCAGGTATCTGCCCCCACGATAAGATTTGGATCCGAAACTACCGGCAAACAATTGAGTATTTGGCCCAGGACCCCTGGGCTTAATTTTGCCGCTCAACCAGCTGCTTCAACTGTGCTGGTCAATGCTGGAATTTCTTTTTTCTCTTCCATAATTAGATATGTTTTTCTTGTGATTACAGCAAACCACACATATGATTGTTAGATACTCGTGACTGCTTAGTTGTGTATTAGATTTGCTTATTCGGTGTCTCACTCCTCACTTACCTGGAACTTCGAAGCATATATATTCGAGAAGGTCCAAATGAGCAAAGATGATGTTGGCACCGCTTCGCGGTTACTAATCAGTTATTAAAAGTCGACCTCTTCCTTTTGGCTGCGTGAAAGCAAAGCATGCACAGCATCATTGCATGGTTTGTCCTCATAGAGCACCTGATACACTTGCTGAAGAATGGGCATATCTACCCCTATTTTTTGAGCCAGATTCCAGACGCTCTTGGTGGTTTTTACACCTTCAGCCACCATGTGCATTTCGGTGAGAATCTCTTGAAGAGTTTTACCTTGGCCAAGTTTCAAACCAACCTGACGGTTACGGGAAAGATCACCAGTGCTGGTGAGCACAAGATCCCCCATACCTCCCAAACCAGAAAAAGTAAGAGGGTTGGCACCCATCTTTACGCCAAGTCTGGTGATCTCAGCCAGTCCCCTGGTAATTAAAGCAGCCCGTGTGTTTGTTCCATAACCAAGGCCATCACAGATACCCACGGCAATGGCAACAATATTTTTCAGAGCACCACCCAACTCCAAGCCAATAACGTCTTTTGAACCATACACCCGAAAACGATCTGTAAAAAAAAGCTCCTGCAGGGCTTGGAAAGCACCCTTGCTATTGGCGGCAACGGTCACCGCCGTGGGCACACCGTCGGCAACCTCCCGGGCAAAACTTGGTCCAGCCAGAACTCCCAGCTGAACAGTGTCGCTCCAATCCGGATCACCCACCGCAGCCAACTCCTCTTCCATCACTTGAGTCATGGTGCGAAGAGTTGAGTTTTCAATACCTTTTGTTGCTGATACAACCAGGGAATTATTGTCAAGATGTGGAAGAACCTGGCCGAACACCTTTCGATATCCATGGGAAGGAACAGCCATGACAACATGATGGCATCCTTCAACTGCTGCCTCCATGTCCGTTGTTACAATAATGTTGCGCCCCAAGGGAAAACCAGGAAGGTAGGAACGATTTTCTCCCTCCTCTATCATGGCTCGGGCATGTCCCGCTCTATGAGCCCACAATGTTACCGTGTGATCTTTTCCAGCTAAAAGCAAGGCCAGAGCGGTTCCCCAGCTACCGGCACCAATCATTGCAACCTGGGTTGGGGCCATGGATATTCTCCTCAAATGAAGAAGTGTCTCATTTATAAATTATAGAGTCAAAATTACTCCTCGGAGGTCTCCCCGTCTACAGACTCCCCGTCGATCTCTTCGTCAACCTCATCGTCTACCTCAGGATCCGCAACCCGGTCTACAGCAACAACTTTTTCACCCTCGCCAAGGTTGAAGAGTTTAACCCCCTGGGTATTACGGCCAATGACCCTGACATCCACCATGCGGGTACGAATAATTTTACCACCATCGGTGATCATCATGATTTCATCTTCATCAACCACTTGCAGGGCACCAATTACCTGGCCATTTCTGTCGCTGGGCTTAATGGCGATGACCCCCTTGCCACCACGCTTGATGAGTCGATAATCTTCAACGGTAGATCTTTTTCCAAAGCCGTTTTCTGTCACCACCAGAATAGAGGCATCATCCAGCAACACCTCAAGGCTAATAATTTCATCTTCCGGACCAAGATTCATACCCCGCACACCGGCAGCGGTGCGTCCCATGGCCCTGACATCATTCTCGTTGAAACGAATGGACATGCCGGCATTGGAAACCAGCAGAACATCATTATCACCGGTGGTAATGGCCGCACCCAGGATTTCATCATCTTCTCGGATCGTGAGAGCAATTTTACCCTTGCGCATGGGGCGACGAAATTCCTGTAGGTTGGTCTTTTTAACCACAGCTTTCTTGGTCACCATGAGCACATAGGCATCTTCCCCTTCGGGAACATCAAAGGTCCGAATTGGCAAAATAGCAGCTACTTTCTCTCCTTCTGCCAAATGCAAGAGGTTGACTATAGCCTTGCCACGGGCTGTCCGACCAGCCTGGGGAATCTCGTAGCACTTACGCCAGAAGACCTTGCCATGATTGGTAAAGAAGAGACAGGTGGCATGGGTGGAGGCCAGGTAGAGGGTGGCTACAAAATCCTCCTCAGTGGTTGTTGCTCCCTTTATACCTTTACCGCCACGTCGTTGGGCACGATACAACATGACCGGATTGCGTTTGATAAAACCGTCCCTGGTTACGGTGACAGCCATCTCTTCCTGGGCGATCATGTCCTCGGGAAGAATTTCATCCGGTGCTTCAAGTATTTCTGTGCGGCGTTCATCACCATACTGTTCTTTTATCTCAAGAAATTCATCGCTGATAATCTTCATCACCAGCTTTTCATCAGCCAGAACCTCTTTGTAATAGGCGATCTTCGCCATAATCTCGTTGTATTCCTGAATGATCTTTTCACGCTCCAGCCCGGTGAGACGTTGCAAACGCATGTCAAGAATAGCCTGAGCCTGGATGGCGGAAAGTTCAAACCTTTCCATGAGGGATGCCTTGGCCGCTTGACCATTTTCAGACCCCTTAATCAAAGCAACCACTTCGTCAAGGTTACTGATGGCAATTTTGAGACCTTCCAGAAGATGAGCTTTTTCCTCAGCCTTTCGCAATTCAAAGGCGGTTCGCCGATAGACTATTGTTTTCCGGTGGGCAATAAAATGCTCAAGAACCTGTTTAATATTAAGTACTTCAGGCCTATTGTTAACAATGGAAAGCATAATTATGCCAAAGCTTCTCTGCAAGGGTGACAACTTGTAGAGTTGATTCACCACCACTTCGGCAATGGCATCTTTTTTAAGCTCGAGAACAATCCTCATTCCCTGTCGATCAGACTCATCGCGAACTTCTGAAATGCTCTCAACCCGCTTTTCTTTTACAAGAAGAGCAATTTTTTGAATGAGTGAAGCCTTGTTTTGCTGGTAGGGAATTTCTGTGATGATTATTGATTCACGTCCGTTTTTCTTTGTCTCCACATGGGTTTTGGAGCGCATGAGGATAGAGCCACGACCTGTCTCATACGCTTCTCGGATGCCGGCTCGCCCCATGATATAAGCACCGGTTGGAAAATCAGGCCCAGTGATAAAACCCATTATTTGGTTGACCGTGATATTGGGGTCACCCACCATAGCAAGCAGAGCATCCATTACCTCGGTAATGTTGTGAGGGGGAATATTGGTGGCCATACCAACCGCAATACCCGAAGAACCGTTTATCAACAGGTTTGGAATGCGGGAGGGAAAAACCAGGGGCTCGGTCATTGAGTTGTCATAGGTGGGGACAAAGTCAACAGTATCTTTATCAAGATCTGCAATGACCTCTTGATCCAGCTTGGTCATCCGTGCTTCGGTATAACGCATTGCTGCCGGCGAGTCACCGTCAACCGAACCAAAGTTACCCTGCCCATTTACCAGAGGGTAGCGGAGTGAAAAATCCTGAGCCATTCGGACCAGGGTATCGTATGCCGCTGTATCACCGTGGGGGTGATATTTACCAATAACGTCACCGACAATGCGGGCTGACTTAAGAAAAGGCCGATTATAATAGTTATTGAGCTCCCGCATGGCAAACAGTACACGCCGATGCACGGGCTTCAATCCGTCTCGGACATCGGGCAGAGCCCGGCCGATAATGACGCTCATGGCATAATCGAGATAGGACTTCTTCAGTTCTTTTTCGAGAGAGACAGATGGTCCTGTCGGTTTTTCTCCCTGTGGTGTAATGTCCTGTTCCATTAGTTTTCCTTATATTCAGCTGTTCAAATGGGGATAATAAAAGTCTTTCCCTCAGCTTCTATCCTTCCGTTTAATTTTTCTTCTTAGATATCTAAGTCGGCTACTTCCAACGCATGACTTTGAATGAACTCTCTTCGGGGTTCAACCTTGTCACCCATGAGAGTGGTAAAGATATCATCGGCCTGTTCGGCATCTTCTATTTGCACCTGGAGAAGAGTACGCTTTTCAGGGTTCATACTGGTCTCCCAGAGTTGTTCTGGGTTCATTTCACCAAGACCTTTATAGCGTTGCAGATAAAAGCCCCTGAAAGCCTCTTCTTTTACTTTTTCAAGCAAGTCACACCAATCATTGACCTCATATACCTTGCCCTGATTTTCCACTGTGAATTTCTTGTTAAGGAATTTTTTGATGCCCGGATATTGCTCCAAAGCCTTCCGGTATTCTGGGATAAGCGGTATCTGCGGACCAACGGTGATGGACATGTGGGCTTTGTCCTTGATTGCGGCATCAAACTCATAACACGACTGTTTCCACCGGCATGGTCGAATATTGCCCAGAATGAGATTGTTTTCCGCCAGTTGATCTTTCAGTTGGATGGCAAACGTTTCGTTATGAAACTGGTCTGCACTAATCAATTCATTTTCCAGCAAAAAATGCACCATCTCAGGCCAGAGATTTACCCTTTCGAGATATTCAATGACCTTCTTGTGATTCGACAGATCTCTCAGCATCTGTACAAGGTCATCGCCGGTAAAAGGCTTCTCGTCTGAGTCCCTTACCTCAACGGTCAGCATTTCAGAGGCCCTCTTAAACAGATGACCGCTTAATGCGGTGTCGTCGGTGAAATATTTCTCGCTTTTTCCTTTTCCCAAGCGATAGAGGGGGGGCTGTCCCACATAGACAAAACCACCCTCCACAAGGGGTAGCATCTGACGGTAGAAAAAGGTGAGAAGGAGGGTCCTTATATGGGCTCCGTCAACATCGGCATCTGTCATGATGATAATTTTATGATAACGAAGTTTTTCTAGTTCAAATTCTTCTCTTCCTATGCCTGTTCCCAGGGCTGCTATAATCTGTTTAATTTCCTCACTGCCTAAAATTTTATCAAAACGCGCCTTTTCAACGTTCATGATTTTACCACGAAGAGGTAAAATAGCTTGAAAGGCTCGGTCTCTACCCTGTTTTGCTGAACCGCCGGCGGAATCTCCCTCAACTATAAATATTTCTCGTTGGGCCGGTTCTTTTATCTGACATTCCGCCAGCTTACCGGCCATGAGCAGGTCAATACCGGAACCCTTTTTCCTGGAGAGATCCCTGGCCCTTCTCGCCGCATCCCTGGCCCGGGCGGCATCAACCACTTTGGTGAGGATTTTCTTGGCTTCCTGGGGATTTTGCTCAAGAAAAAGTGTTAATTTTTCCGTACAGATTGTTTCGACGATGGATTTTACTTCACTATTGCCCAATTTAGTCTTTGTCTGCCCTTCAAACTGTGGATTGGGAACATGAACGGATAACACACAGGTCAATCCTTCCCTGACATCATCACCGCTCATTTTCTCTTTGAGATTTTTCGGCAGGTTGTCTTCGCTGGCATAGCGGTTGATGCATCGTGTCAACGCCCCTCTGAAACCTGCGACATGGGTGCCCCCTTCCTTGGTGTTGATGTTATTTACAAAAGAAAAAAGACGTTCGGAATAGCCATTAAAATATTGAAATGCAATACCAACCTGAACTTGATCCTTTTCTCCTGTCATGTAAACAGCTTGGTGGACGGGTGTTCTTTTCCTGTTCAAATAATCAACATAGGATTCGAGTCCACCTTCAAAATGAAATTCGTCTTCTTCGCCGGTCCGCTCATCATGAAGAACAATTTTGACGTTCTTATTTAAAAATGCCAATTCCCGCAGACGGGCCTGAATAATGCTGTATCTAAAGAGAGTGGTTTCTGTAAATATTTCAGGGTCTGGCATGAAAGTTATTTTAGTTCCGGTCTTTTCACTTTTCCCCAGCTCCCGAATGTCTCCGTCTTTCACGCCCCTTTTATAGGACTGAACGACTGTTTTACCATCTCTTTTGATTTCGGCATCCGCCCATAAACTAAGAGCGTTTACCACCGAGACACCAACGCCATGCAGACCACCGGAAACCTTGTAGGTAGAGTGGTCAAATTTTCCGCCTGCATGCAAAGTACACATAACCAACTCAAGGGCACTTACCCCTTCGGTTGGATGAATTGCCACCGGAATACCACGGCCGTTGTCCTCAACACTGCAACTCTCATCTTTGTGAAAGGTCACCATTATTTTGCTACAATGACCTGCCAGTGCCTCGTCAATGGAGTTATCAACCACCTCATAAATCAGATGGTGTAATCCTTCCTCAGCCGTGTTTCCAATATACATGGCCGGACGTTTACGTACACCTTCCAAACCTGTAAGTACCTTGATCTGTTCGGCACCGTATTTATTCTTTTGTTCACTCACTCTGTATCACCTCTGGTTAACCAAAGAGTTATTTTGCGTCTTAAAAACCATGATCCTCTGAACGTTGAGTCTGAAACCTATTTATATTTTCATGGGCATAATAATACTTTTAAATCCCTCATCTTCATCACCCTCTATAAGACAAGGACTTTCCACTGAGCCTATAAATGCTTTTACTTTTTCACTATGCATGACCTGCATGGCTTCCATGAAATATCGTCCATTAAATCCAAGATTGAGATCATCTCCACCATATTCAATATCCAATTCATCCTTGGCATTCCCCAAATCTATATTCTGGGAAGAGAGAACCATGCGATTGCCTTTTATGTCGAATTGCACGGCATTGTATTTATCTTCAACAAAGAGATTCATCCTTTTCATGGATTGAAGAAAAACAACTTTATCTACCGACAATGGTTTTTCTTTCTTTATCATACCGATAATATTAGAAAAATCAGGAAAATCACCCTGCATTAACCTAATAATAAGCAGAGAATCACCCGTTTTTACAACAGCCTGTTTCTCTTCAAAATTAATACTTATATCTTCTCCCAAATCACAGAACTTTCTCATTTCCTGCAGGCCTTTCCGAGGAATGATAATATTTTTATCCATGCTTAATTTTGCAACAGTATCATCGGTCTTCCTTTCCATAAGAGAAAGACGATGTCCATCAGTGGCCACCATTTTCAGATAATATGCCCCTTCATTCTGCTCTCGCATTAAAAGAGCTCCAGCTAAATTAAATTGACTTTCACCTTCCTGGGCCATACAGAAATTTGTTTTATCTATAAGACTGCTCACGAAGTCACTGGGAAGTGAAACAAGATTTTCCTCTTTATATTCTGGGAAGGCGGGGAATTCATCACTTGGAGTACCGGAAAGACGATATTCACTTTTTCCAGCTTTAATCAAAGCCTGGTTATTTTCCAAAATCTCAATTTTCACTGAATCAGAGGGGGTTTCTCTAATAATTTCAAATAGTTTTCTAGAGGGTAAAGTAATACTACCTTGTGAAATTATTTCAGCTGATATCTTATTTCTAATACCAACTTCTAAATCTGTGCCTGTTAAAACAAGCATTGATCCTTCAGTCTGAAGGAGAACATTGGAGAGAATAGCAATTGTACCTTTTTTACCCGTGACATTCTGAACGGAACTCAATCCTGTGAGTAATTCATCTCTGTGAATATTCAATGTGAGAGACATGGCATTTATCCTCTATAATTATTTTATAAATAAAAAATGGTTGTTATTAGCAGTGTTAGTTTGTTTATATGATTCATAATTAATTAAAATTATTATTAAAATTATTAACAAAGCACTTTTGGAAGAAATGTTGATAATTTGCAAAAACGACTTATCAACACTTTGTGAAGAGGCAATAAACATCCTTTCCAAAAAGTTATAAAAAGAGGTTGGAAATAAGAGAAAAAATGTAGTCTAGAAAATATCAATTTATCTTATTGAAATTATTTAAAAATTAATAAATTGTCGGGCATGTTTTTCCCTATAAAAATCGAACGTTAATAACATAGTGTAAAATCAAAAAAAATTCAATAAATATGGGCCTTAAATGACTGAAAGTTGAAGAAAAAAAAAGATTGTAATTTTAACAGGTTATGACTTTATAAAATACTCATCGTACGCATTGATAAAATAAGAGAAAATTAACCTGGTATTATTAAGAAAGTGTAATTGAAATTTTCATGAGTAAAAAGTTGTTGGAACATGGGTATGGAGATAAAGAAAATAATTCAAAATGGCATCCAGGATGATATTTTTCCAGGTGCAGCTGTTGGAATTTATTTGGGCAGTAAAGAAAAGGATAAAGAGAGATATTATGTTGCAGGCCACACTTCTTCTTCTGGTGAAAATAAAGAAATAAACAGAAACACGATATTTGATCTTGCTTCTTTGACCAAACCATTAGCAACGACCCTTGCAGTTCTCTGTCTTTTAAAAGAGTCTAAAATAGACTTAAAAAGTTCTTTACATGTTCTGGTTGGAGAAAAAATACCCGCGGATAAAGAGGCAATAACTATTGCCATGCTCTTGAATCATTCAGCTGGTTTTCCAGCCCATAGAGAATTTTTTAAAATAATAAAAAAACAAAATAAAAAGGACGCCCGTAGTCATATGTGGGAAATGGTTTTGGGCGAACCACTTCTTAATAGGCCCGGTGAAACTCAAATTTATAGTGATCTTGGTTTTCTTCTTTTAGGATGGATTGTTGAAAAAATAAGCGGAGAAAACTTAGATTCTTTTGTGCAAAGGAAATTGTATGCTCCTCTTGGTTTGGCAAACCATCTTTTTTTTTCCAAGGGAGAAAGCGAGAATGATCAAAACACAACATTTGCCTGTTGCGAATATTGCCAGTGGAGAAAAAGAACTCTTTGTGGCGAGGTGAGTGATGAGAATTGTTATGCCTTGGGAGGTGTTGCAGGACATGCGGGATTATTTGGTGATATTGTAGGTGTAACAGGATTGGTTTCTCATCTCTTGGAGCAGTGGAAAGGTCGAGCAAATTCGTCAACGTATGATTCTGGTGATTTGACACAATTTTTAAACAGGCAGCAAGCAGAGGAAAAAGGAACTTGGGCTTTAGGGTTTGACACACCCTCTGCAAACGGCTCAAGTGCGGGTCAGCGTGTTTCACCAAAGAGCATCGGGCATCTTGGATTTACAGGTACTTCTTTCTGGATAGATCCTGAAAGGGATGCGGCTGTTGTTTTGTTAACAAATAGAGTGCATCCTTCCAGGGAAAACGAAAAAATTAAGGAGTTTCGTCCTTATTTTCATGATGCTGTCTGGAAGTTCATTGACGAGTTAAATTGAACTCTTTTTCTCCGGAAACATGGTAAGGATAGCCTGTTCTTCTGCTGCAGTTATACCGCGTTCGGTGATGAGGCCAGTAACCAGCCGAGCCGGGGTCACATCAAATCCGTAATTGGCTGTATCTGTATTTTCCGGGGCAATACGAATGGAACCTATGGCTCCCTCTTCAGTTTTACCGGATATTTGAGTTATCTCTTTTCCAGAGCGTTTTTCTATGGGAATCTCCTGAACACCATCCCTTAGTTCCCAATCAAAAGTTGAAGAAGGCAAGGCCACATAAAAAGGAACACCGTTATCCCGGGCAGCCAGGGCCTTGAGATAGGTGCCTATTTTGTTGGCCACGTCACCGGTGTAGGTTGTTCTGTCCGTACCGACAATTACCAGGTCAACCAGACCATGTTGCATGAGGTGACCGCCGGTATTGTCGGCTATTAGGGTGTGGGGCACTTTTTCCTCAGCCAGTTCCCAGGCTGTGAGGTTGGCGCCTTGAAGCCAAGGCCGTGTTTCATCTACCCAGACATGGACCGGAACTCCAGCGGCATGGGCAGCATAGATAGGCGCTGTAGCAGAGCCATAATCAACAAAAGCCAACCAACCGGCATTGCAATGGGTGAGAATATTTACCGGCTCACCGTTTTTCTTTGCGCAGATATCAGCGATTATTTTTTTCCCGTGCTCACCAATTCGACGGCAATACTCCGCGTCTTCATCGGCAATAGCACAGGCGGTTATAAAGGCAATATCCGGCCATTTTTCAACCGGTTGATCGAGTATGGCGGCAAGTTGTCGGTCAACAGCCCAGGCCAGGTTGCTGGCCGTGGGACGTGCTCTTTTTAAAGCCTCCGCCGCATGGGATATGTGGGCGGGATCCATGTTTCCTTCCATGCCACTAATGGCACTGTACATGCCAAAACCTGCTGTTGCACCAATCAGCCCGGCACCCCGGACATGCATGTCCTTGATAGCAATGACAAAATCATCAAGGCAGGTAAGCTCTTCTTCCACAAATTCATGGGGGAGATGGCGTTGGTCAATGATGCGTATTGTTTTATTATCTTCAGGATCCGGCCATATTGTTCTATAGGGAATGTTATTAACCTGCATATGAGATATCCTTGCTAGATTGATCGGCACAAAGGCTGTTCAATTCACATTACGGTACGTAGATTTCTTGGTCAAGTGTCGTTCTGTTGTCTTTTCAGTCTGGCTGATTTAGTATATCTTGTCCTGTAAAGTCATTATTCCTTAAAAGAAAAAGAGAAATCATGATTCGAGTAGGTGTGTTATCAGATACCCATCTTTTTGAAACAACTGCCCGTTTCCAGCAAATGGTGGATGCCTGCTTCAGCGAATGTTCCGTTATTCTCCATGCCGGGGATCTTGTTGAGCTGGATGTGTTGTCTGTATTTTCAAACAAAATTGTCCACGCTGTCTGTGGGAACATGTGTGGTTATTCGGTACGACGGGAATTACCGTCAAAAAAGTTGATAACCGTGGGCAAATTCACCATCGGCCTTACCCATGGCCAGGCCATGGGGTATGACCCTGAAGACCGCCTTTTGGTGGAATTTGGCGAGGCTGATTGCATTGTTTATGGACACACCCACAAGGCAGTCTGTCATAAAGTTGGTTCAACCCTGTTGATGAACCCCGGTAGCTTCCAGTCCACCGGTCGCCATGGTGCATCCGGCACCTATGGAATACTTGAAATTGATGAAACTATCCACGGTTCCATCCATGAGGTGCCCAACCTCCCATGAGTAAACCAGCCAAAATCACCCCCATGATGAAGCAGTACCTAGAGATCAAGGATCAACACCAGGATGCTCTTCTTTTTTATCGAATGGGTGATTTTTATGAAATGTTCTTCGATGATGCCAAGGTGGCCTCAGGCGTACTTGGTATCACTCTGACTTCCCGCGGTCATAAGGAGTCCGGTGAGCGCATACCCATGTGCGGGGTTCCCCATCACGCCGCTTCTAACTATGTGGCCAAACTGGTTAAGGCCGGTCATCGGGTAGCGGTGTGCGAGCAGGTGGAAGATCCAAAGCAGGCCAAGGGCGTAGTAAAACGAGCTGTTTCACGGGTGGTGACACCGGGCTTGGTGACCGAAGAACAGCTGCTGGATGATAAAAGTAACCTCTTTCTGGCAGCGGTTTGTAGAAGGGCGACTGCCAGAAAGAAAAAAAACGGCCCGGATTTTGAGTGGGGATTGAGTCTGCTTGACCTGTCTACAGGTGAGTTTTGGGTTGCCCAGCGTTCTGACCTCGGTCAGTTGATGGATGAACTGCAACGTTTGTCTCCTTCTGAATTACTTCTTGATGAAGACGACAACCTGCAGGAAGATAAAATATTCCAAGATGGTCTGGTTCCTTTGGGACCTGGTCTTTGTTTAACCCCACGACCGGCGGGATCTTTTCATCCCAAAACCGCCCAAGAAACCTTGCAGGAACATTTCCAAACTATCAACCTGGCCGGCTTTGGCATTGAAAACATGAAGGCTGCGGTGGGGGCGGCCGGTGGTCTGCTTCTCTATATCCAGGAGACCCAGAAGACCACCTTGTCCCATATTGAAAAATTGCGGCATATTGACCTTGAAAACGTTCTCATGGTGGATGAACCGTCCCGCCGAAATCTTGAGTTGACCCGGACCATTATTGGCAATGCCAGGGAGGGTTCCCTCCTGGCCGCTCTTGATTTTTCACAAACCCCCATGGGTGCACGGCAGCTGAAGAGAGATCTTCTCTTTCCCCTGCGTGATCCCGCTGAGATCAACCAGCGGCTCGATGCGGTGGAACAGTTGGTGGCGGATAATGGCCTGCGGGAAAACCTGCGTGAAATTCTGGGGCGGGTATATGACCTGGAACGATTGAATAGCAGGGTTGTGTTGGGCAGTGCCAATGCTCGTGATTTAACGGCACTCAAGCATTCCCTTGCCCAGTTGCCGGCCTTAAAAAAAGCAGCTAAGGGCCCTGGGCTCCTTGATCAACTTGGCCAACAACTTGATACACTCGATGATATTCATGAACTATTGGAAAGATCCATCAATGAAGATGCCCCTATTTCTCTGCGGGAAGGTCGGATTATCAAGGCCGGCTATCATCAAGAACTGGATGAATTGAACTCCATCCTTCATGATGGTAAGAGCCATATTTTATCTCTGGAGGCGGATGAAAGAGAACGCAGCGGTATAGCCAAGCTCAAAGTTGGATATAATAAGGTGTTTGGTTATTATTTTGAGGTGAGTCGCCTGCAATCCGCCAATGTCCCGGATCATTTCATCCGCAAGCAAACCTTGGCCAATGCCGAGCGATTTATCACCCCGGAACTGAAGGAATTTGAAAACAAGGTCATGCACGCCCAAGAACGCCAGCTTGACCTTGAGTACCATCTTTTTTGTGAGATCCGTGCCCAGGTGGCCAACGCCAGTAGCCGGATTTTGGCTGTTTCGACAACCATTGCCCGTTTGGATTTTTTCGCTACTCTTGCCGAGGCAGCCCGCCGTCATCGTTATGTGCGGCCCAAGGTAAATGACGATGAGGCCATTACCATAACCGAGGGGCGGCATCCGGTAATTGAACGGGCTCTGCCACCGGGCCGGTTTGTGCCCAACGATATTCACCTGGATCAAAGTGAAGAAGAGGTGCTTGTTGTCACCGGTCCCAATATGGCGGGTAAATCCACGGTTCTCAGGCAAACGGCCCTCATTGTTCTTATGGCCCAGATGGGATCTTTTGTTCCTGCGGCAGAGGCGGAAATCGGCGTGGTGGACAGAATTTTCACCCGGGTGGGGGCAATGGACGACCTGCGTCGGGCCCAATCTACCTTTATGGTAGAGATGAATGAAACAGCCAATATTTTAAACAATGCCACGGAAAAAAGCCTGGTGGTGTTGGATGAGATAGGTCGTGGTACTTCTACTTTTGATGGCCTGTCCATAGCCTGGGCAGTCACAGAAGCCCTGGTGAATAAAAATGGCAAGGGGGTTAAAACCATCTTTGCCACCCATTATCATGAGCTAACAGATCTTGCGCGCACCTGCGATCGGGTCAAAAATTATAATATTGCTGTGCGAGAATGGAATGACACCATTGTTTTTCTCCACAAACTGCTGCCGGGTGGTACGAATCGGAGCTATGGAGTTCAGGTTGCTGCGTTGGCTGGTGTGCCGGAACCGGTGATTGTTCGGGCCAAGGAGCTTTTGAAGAATATAGAAAGTGGTGAATTGAATGCCAAGGGGCAGCCCCGCATTGCAGCAACTGCAGGGAATGGGCCTGTTGAAAAATCCGGGCCCAGCCAGCTCGCTTTGTTTTCGCCATTCCACGATCCGGTGCGAAAGAGGCTAAAAGAGGTTTTTCCCGACAACCTCGCTCCACTTGACGCCCTTAAAATTCTCTATGAATTAAAAAGCCTGGAAGATGAGGAGTAATTTGAAAAATTCTATCCTTATCGTTCTATCTTTGGTGTTTGCTTTTCTTTTTCCAATGGCATCCCTGGGAGCCACTGATAAGGTCAGCAAGCAGTATCGGTTGGCCAAAGGCCGTTATAATACCCTTTTAGAAATCCGGGGACAGGGCGGTGAGCGAGCCCAATGGCAGGCTGTGCTTCGGGTCTTTCAAAACATTTCCCAGGAGCACCCCAAGCATGACAAGGCCGCTGCCAGTCTCTATTTGGCCGGCATGGTATCCCATGCTTCCCATGCACGTTTTCAAAATCCCCTTGATTTGGGGGAGGCCATCATTTCGCTGAAAGATCTGGCCACTCTTTACCCGCAACACCCCTTAGCCGATGACGCCTTGTTTTTTCTGTCTAATATTTATCTCACCGACAAAGGTAAGCCGGATCTTGCCTCCCGCACACTTGCTAAAGTTATAGCGGTATATCCTCAAGGTGACATGGCTTCCCGGGCAATAGAGAAGCTTAAACGTATTAAAGGAAAATCTCCTCTGGTTCTGGAAAGTACTGCCAAAAAAGTTGCCAAAAACCGGCTGGCCAAGGTGAGGCCGGTCAGATTTTGGACCACAACGGGATATACTCGGGTGGTCATTGAAACCACAGCACCGGTGCGCTATCAAGACTCCATTGTTAAACAGGGAGGCTCCAACACTCGGAAACTTGCTGTTGACCTGGTGGGCAGTAAGGTTTCCGAAGAACAACAGGTGGATGTTGGAGATGGTTTGTTGCAAATGATTACAAGCGAGCAGAAGAGCCTGGATACGACCCGAATACTGCTGAGCACCCTTGCTGAAGTTGATTATAATATATTCAACCTGGATGATCCCTACCGGGTGGTCATAGATATAGCTGAAAAAGTTGATGAAATAAAAGTGGACAGCACAAAGGTCTTTGGCAATGAAGCACCGTCTTTAGCCCAGCAGCTGGGACTTGGAATACGACGCATTGTCCTGGACCCGGGGCATGGGGGGAGGGATCCTGGTGCCATAGGGTTTTATGGGTTAAAGGAAAAGAACATTACCTTGAAAGTTGCCAAAGCAGCGGCTGACTACCTTAAAAAACAAGGGGAGTTTGACGTGGTACTGACCAGGGATAAAGATCGGTTTCTGGCCCTTGAAGAGCGTACCGCCATTGCCAATACGAAAGGAGCTGATCTCTTTGTTTCCATCCATGTCAATGCCAGCCCAAAACAAAAGACCAAAGGAATTGAAACATATTTTCTAGACTTGGCTCGCACCGAAGACGCCATGCGGGTGGCCGCCTTGGAAAATGCAACTTCAACCCGGGAGCTTTCAGACCTGCAGGACCTGCTATTGGACCTTATGCAGAGTGCCAAGATGGAAGAGTCGTCCCTGTTGGCAAAAAAGGTACAGCACAGTATGGCTACAGGTGTGGCTGAAAAATTCACTCAAGTGGAGAATTTGGGGGTTAAAAGGGCCCCATTTGTTGTTTTGATTGGTGCACGAATGCCGGCAATTCTTATTGAGGTTGGGTTTTTAACCAACCCCATAGAAGCTGGCCGGCTTAAGTCTGATACATACTTAAATACTCTTGCCATCCAAGTGGGGGAAGGAATTACTCGTTATGCCAAAGAGCTCTCTTTGGCGGAAAAGTGAAAAGTTGTCCTTTTGCCAGGCAGGTAATGGGCGGCGAATACAAGGTTCGCCTTACAGGTGTTGTATTGTGGTCCGTAGGGGCGACCCTTGTGTTTGCCCGCGTTGGGTACACTTCGGCCTACAACCAAGACAATCAACTTTGAGAAAAAACTCACTCTCCAATCAATTTCCACCAGTCGATTTTTTCAAATGTATTTCTGAGCATGTGATCGTCATTTGATTCATGGGTGATGAGATTCTGGAATGTTTGCCGGGCCAATGGTAATACTATTTCTGGAGGGCAGACAGTGTCGTTTTTGCCAATATAGAGTTGGGTGGGAATGCGTGTGGAGCGACCTTGATATAATGAAAAGTCTGGAAAGTTCAAGGCGGGAGCCAACAGGATGACCTGGTCCACCCTTGTTGGGTTTTCAAGACCAAAAATTGTTGCCATAAGCCCGCCAAATGAAGAGCCGATCATGGTCAACTTTTCTTGAGCGGTTAGAATAGAATCCAGGTGTTTCAGTCGCTTATCAAGTTCCCCTGAAAAATCAGGGATAACCATGTGTGGGAAGTGCTCTTTGAGCCACCTGGCCTTTGTACCCTGGCTACTGCTTTCCAGGCCATGAAGAAACACAGGGTTTGTTTGCATCTGCACGTTGCTTATTCTTCCTCGCGGTTGTAACAGGTGACAATCAGTGAATCAGCTAATTTATATTGCTCCTCCTCTTGATTGGTCAATTCAAGCACCTTTTCCAAGTATTCTCGGGCCTGGGCATATTTTTCAAATCCTTCCAAAAGAATCTGGCCTTTCAAACTGAGCCCGTTAACGAAGCAGGGTTCTTCATGCAAAAGTTTGTTTACTTTAGTTAGGGCATCTTTGTATTTGGACTCCCCCATGAGCAGGCCGATTTCCTGTATGGTCTTGGCATGTCGGGCATTCAGGTCTATTTGATTTTCTTTGGCAATGCCAATCAGGACAAGAATATCATTAATGTCATGTTTGATGACTACGACAATAAGGCTTAGGCCAATACTGTAGCTGAAGGGATTGATGAATCCATGCATCAAAATCGAATTGTGAATAAAACCGATAACCAGGCCAAAGATAAAAAAGGGTACAAACAGCATGGCAAAATATTTAATAAGGTCGCCAATAATGGCGAGACTGCGGGGGGGGGGCATGTTTTTCATGGAACCTCCAAACATCGTCAGTCTTTATCCTTGTGCTTTGGCGTTTTCTATAATTTCCGTAAGCAACATTTTTTATATTTTTTGCCGCTACCGCAGTGACATGGTTCGTTTCTGCCTATTTTTACAGAGCGGGCCTGTTGTGGACGTATGGCTTCGCCGTCTAGGAAATACCACTCTCCCTCTTCCCGGACAAAGGAGCTCTTTTCGTGGTGATTGAGAGTGTTGTTTGAAACCGCGAAATGAGCTTTAAACTCAACCATTCCCTGGTCATCATTTACGCCGCCAGCTTCTGTGGAAAGAATGTCCAAACCTGTCCAGTTAATTTTCTGGTCATCTTCAAAATCTTCTTTGGTCGGTCGGTTTGATTCATGACAGGTTCGAATGAGATAGTCAAAATCCTGCAAGGTATAGGCGGTGTAACGGGATCGCATGAGGATTTCTGCGGTTGGGGCACATTTGTCACCGGCCAGATACGGGCCGCAACATTGCTCAAAGGATTTTTCAGGGCTGCATGGGCATTGAGTCATAATATATTCCTGGAATGTAGGTTGATTTCTTTTCAGAATACTCTTCAAATGAATGTGGATCAAGGAGAAGGATGTGTTAAATGCAAACCGGGTGTTGCGTGATAAAAAAAGGGTGTGCCCGTATCAGACACACCCTTTGTAAGACAGCTTGGAAATGGTAATTCTATTCTTCTTTTTTCTTGCTTGGCAGGCCGGTCCAAATGTCTGTTCTGTTGGCTTTCAAGTCTTCACCTTCAAGAAAACGGCGGATAGACTCAGCAGCGATTTTTGCCTGATAGATGGCTTTGGCAGCGGTCTGGGGGCCAAGCACCGCATCTCCACCGGCGAAAATCCAGGGAATGTTGGTCTGCATGGTATCTTCATCAACCTCGTAGGTGGTCCAACGGCTCATATCCAAATCCTGGCCTGCTGAGGCGGTGGTATCGACGTTCTGACTAATGGCCGGTGCGATAGCGTCGGCCTCAATCATGAAATTTGAACCTTCAATGGGTACGGGACTGCAACGGCCAGAAGCATCACACTCACCAAGCTTCATGCGGATGCACTCGATCTTGGTCAACTTGCCGTTTTCACCATGGATTTTTACAGGAGCTGCCAGGAATTCTATTTTTACACCTTCTTCTTGCAGGTGATCAATCTCTGCCTTGGAGGCCGGCATCTCTTCAATTGTCCGACGGTAAAGAATAAACACCTTGTCAGAACCTTCTCTCAGTGCAGTGCGGGCCACGTCAATGGCAACATTACCACCACCAACAACCACAACATTACGTCCGATGTTGGGATGTTCGCCCAAATTCACCTGGCGAAGATAGTCAACCCCATGGATGACGCCACCGAGGTCTTCTCCATCTACACCCAGTTTACGGCTGTTATGGGCTCCGACACCAATGTACACAGCCTCAAAGCCGTCTTCTTTGAGTTGTTCTATGGTTTTGTCTTTACCTATGGTGACATTTTCAACTATTTCAACTCCACAGTTACGCAGAGAATCAAACTCAGCGCCGATGACATCCCGTGGAAGCCGGTAAGCTGGTATACCAACAGTGAGCATGCCGCCCAGTTTGGGCAGGCTTTCAAAAATCGTGCATGAATAGCCTTCGTTGGCAAGATTGTAAGCAGCGGTCATACCGGCGGGGCCGGAACCGACAATGGCAACTTTTTTGTTTTTAGGAAGGGCGCAGGAAACAGAAAGGTCTTTGTTGTTCTCAACCATCCAATCAGTGAGAAAGCGCTCCAACATGCCAATGGCAACCGGTTCTCCTTTTTTACCTCGGATACAGGAGCCTTCGCACT
Source organism: uncultured Desulfobulbia bacterium (assembly GCA_964443295.1). Taxonomy (GTDB): domain Bacteria; phylum Desulfobacterota; class Desulfobulbia; order Desulfobulbales; family CG2-30-60-27; genus CAYUCH01. The sequence goes on from CAYUCH010000048.1 coordinate 26,505, forward strand.
GGAACTCATGGGGACAGACGCGAGAACAGACGGAAGGCAAAGAATTGGTCGCTCGATCCACCCAATAAGCTTCTTCGATTTTTCCTTCTCGGATCAGTCGGATAAACTCGGGAATATCATTGTGGATGGGGCAGCCTTCACGGCACACAGGCTTTTTGCACTGCAGGCATCTTTCTGCTTCACGTTTGGCAGTTTCCAGATCATAGCCGGCAACCACTTCTTCATAATTGGTAATACGCTCGGCAACGGCAAGCTCTGCCGGATGATGCCTGTCTATTGCCAATCTTTCTTTTGGTTTCATATTATCCTCCCAACAAGATATGATATTAATATTGTTCGCTTTTACGATTAAAAAGGTGGAGCTGCAATACCAGCATCCCAGAAAAATGGTTCTCAAAAGCCGATTCCTGGTGAGTGTAAATTGTGCCGGAATCGCCTGGAATTGCGAAAAAACTAGCTTATCAATAAAAGTTGGCCATCATAATATGTTTGAAACATCATTGCATCCTGAAATTATGATGGTTTCGTAAAAACTAAAAAAAGTTTCAAATGACACTTAGTAATCTCAACTAGTTAAGGCATGACACACGTCCGTCTCGAGGTTTTTCACCCTTACTGCCGGGAATAGCATAAACGAAGTCGCAGTTTATCCCTCTGTGTCAATGTGAGTGAGACACCTACCCCTTGAAAAATTAGTGTAGGG
>CAYUCH010000049.1:0-26825 GCA_964443295.1 uncultured Desulfobulbia bacterium
TTTATAATTTCTTTTTCTGTTTTTCCTTGTGCTGCAGATTTTTTTTAATGGCACCCACCTCGGCCTTGAGAGTGGACATGACCACAGCCTTTTTGATTCGTTCATGGACCTGGCGCAACAGTCGATCCTGCTTCAAGGGTGATTGTTGGGCAATCTCGGTCAGCACCAGCTCCAGTTGCTCTTCCCTCTTGTCATCGTCTGCCTCACCCGTGATCTTATGGATGGATTCTTCCACCGGAGTACGGGCCGCTACCAGCAGATTTTCATAGTCCGCCGGGGTGTGACCATTGACAAAATAATCGTTGAGATCAATCTTGGCTCTGGCCTGAAGTTTCGCAACTTTCTCAGTCTCTTTTTGCGACCAACTCTGCTGCAGATCCTTGCTTTCCTGGGGCGTCAATTCTGCTGTTACCCCAAATTCATCACCAAGAGTCTTCCGTGCCTTGATCTGTTCTTCTTCCAGGGGTAGGGTCACCACCCTGGTGTCGATATTATGTTCAGCCAATACCCGGGCCGTCTGCATGGCGCCTTTGAGACCTGCCTGGGAGATCTCGTTGTCCTGGCAGATGTAAATGGTCTTGATGTTGCGCAGTTTGGGGATGAGTCGCTGCCAATCTGCCACCCTGATCCTGGTGGTTACCGGGGAAATAGTCGCAAAGCCCTGTTGCATTAGGGCAATACAATCGGTGACTCCTTCGGTAATAATCAGCTCGGTCGGGTTGCTCAGCAGGATATCTTCGTTGTACAGCACCGAGTTGTTAATAAAAGGCGCGATATAGGATCTCTTTTTCTCATCAAAGATCCGCAGTTTTTTATACTTGCCCTGTTCCCATTTGCTGACCGGTGTCCATTTTGTTTTCCGGCCGATCATAAACACCACCCGACCCCGGTTCCAATAAGGGAAAATGATCCGCCGGTCAAAGAAAGGGAAGAGGCTGTTATGGCTTGTGGGCGTAAAAGCACCCGTGGCAGCAAGCTCCTTGCCGGAGAAAGAGTGTTCACCACTGGTCAGGTGTTTTTTTACCCCGGAGGAGTTATCGGCATAGCCAATGAGTAGGTCATCAATGGTCTCATCGTTGATGGCATATTTGTTTTTTAACCATTCCAGCACCTTGGGTTGCTCTTTGAGGCGGGTATGGTAAAAACGAGCCAGCTCCGTGAGGGCCTCCTTGACCCGTACCCCGAAGAATCTCTCCGCCTCTGTCTTGGCAATGCCATCTTTGGTCAGACCATAATGGGAGAGCAAGGGTAGGCCCGCCTTGTCGGCCAGAAAATCCCGAGCTCTACGGTGGGAGTCTGGCATTGCCCCATGTTGGCCACTGGTAATCTGACCGGACTGGACAAACTCCACCAACTGCAGGACATCGCCACCCTGCCCACAGCCGAAACAATACCAACCCTGCTTATCCAGCATGATATGCAGTGATTGCTTGGATTGACTCTGGTGGTTGGGACAATTACACATGAGCCGATCGCCAGCCTCATTGGTGATCCGCTCAAATAACAACTCCTGGCCGATCCGACCAATGTCGACTTCAGTAATGCGCTGATAATACTCTGTAACATTTACCCCCATGCCCGCGCCTCTTCTCTTGGCCTAGTTCGCCCCTGGTCTGCAAAGATGATGGAGAGAAAGGTGCGGCGGGCATCCACTTTACAGATCCCCACGCAGTTCCGGATTCCCCATTGGTCGCCCAGGATGATGGCAGATTTTTTTGCCCGGGTTACTCCGGTATAGAACAGATTTCGGTGATGCATGAAGGCATGGGCCTTGTGAGTAATGACAATGGCACAGGGGAACTCTGAGCCTTGAACCTTATGGAAGGTTAAGGCGTAGGCCAACTGCAGATCATACATGGCAGGCGAACCCTTTTTTATCTCCACCTCATCGCCGTCGAAATCGATAATCAGTGAACCGTTCTTATGTAATTTGGCCACCTCTCCCAGGGTGCCGTTCATCACCCCCAAGTCATAGTTATTCTTGGTCTGGATTACCTTGTCATGCAGCAGCAATGGCGGTTTGCGACCGAGGGGCACCGGCGGCACAGTAACTCCCCATAGTCGTCGCTGAATGAGGCTTTGTAATTTGCTATTCAAGGCAGTGGTTCCCAATGGCCCTTTATGGGTTGGGGTTAAGACCTGAACATCACGGAGGATATCAAAACCCATCTCTGCCAGCTTGGTGTCAAACAGATGTTCCAGAGCAAGCTCAATCTGGCTCAAATCGCTGAGGTTGTTCACCAGCCACCAGTCGCGGCTGCCATCTGGGTTGTTTTTACTAGTCTTGCGGATTTCTCCTTGCAAAACAGCGGTGCAGTTCTCCTTTAAGACCCCGGCCTGACGGATGACCTTATCCAGGATTATCGTGGGGACCACTTTATTATGGATCAAATCCCTGAGAATATTACCCGGCCCCACTGGTGGTAACTGGTTATGATCTCCCACCAGCACTACAGCGGTCTTGTTCAGGTCAATGGCATCGAAGAGATGCCAGGCCAGGAAAACATCCACCATGGAGAACTCGTCAACTAGCAGGATGTCGGCCTCAATGGGATCGGTCCAGGAGTGAGTAAAAGTCTTACCGTCATAGCCCAGCAGGCGGTGAATAGTGGTGGCCTCCTGCTGGCAGACCTCCTCCAGTCGTTTAGCCGCCTTGCCGGTGGGTGCTGTTAGGACCACCTTGATGAATGGCTGCTGTTCGTAGATATCTTTGATGGTAGCCAGCAGGTATGATTTACCTGAACCGGCACCGCCAGAGACCAGCGATATGGAGTAACGCAGGGCATTAGCCACAGCTTCATGCTGTTTTTTGGTAAGCGATTTTTTCTGCTGGGTGATCAGCGGGTCAATGTCTTTGGGATTGATGGCGCTGAAATGGGGATTTGCAGCAGCTCCTTTACCTAAAATTGTTGCCAGATCCTGTTCCTTTTCATGAATTTCAGGCAGGCCAATGATGAAGCGGCCGCCATGGGTGACACAGGCCAGATGCTGCCCGTCGATCAGGGAGGTTAGCTCCCGTTCGATTAGCTCGCGGCTATCCAGGCTGTCCATAATTAGAAGGTTGTTTGCCTGCGCCACCAATTCATCATATTCCAGCCAGCAGTTGCCATTCGTCACCGCCTCACGGATGCAGAAATGGAGCCCGGCCTGGAGTCGCATGGGGTTATCCTTGGTTGTACCCATCTTACGGGCAATTTCGTCCACCTTTTTAAAACCAAAGCCCCGGATCTCTTGAACCAGGATATAGGGGTTTTCCTTGAGGATATCCAAACAATTTTCACCGAGCCTGGTAACTAGGGTGGTGGCCTGATTATGAGTAAGATTGAACGACGCCAGCCAGGACATGACTGCGTTGGCATTGCGGTTAGCAAGCCATTCTTTACGCAGGCTCATGATGGTCGCCAAACTGACCCGGGCCGTGGAGGCGACTAGCTCGGGTTCATTGGTCAGAGACTCCTCAATATTTTGGCCAAATCTATCAGCAATGAGCTTGGCCTTGACCGGACCAATCCCCTTGAAATCTGGATGATTGGCAAGGTAATGGGCCAGGCCGGCAGGGTTCAGCTTGAGATTATGTTCCATGGCCTTGACCTTGAACTGACGACCATACTTGGGGTGAGTTATCCATTTACCCCGCAAGATCACCGGCTGGTTTTCTTTGGCAAAGAACTTTCCGGCAAACTGGATGCTTTCCTGTTGGTCGCTGAGGAGTCGTCCGGCTGAAAAGGTTGGCCCGGCATAGAATACCTTTTCTATTCTGCCCTTGATTCGAGCGGTGGTTGCTTGCATATCGTTGTCCTATGAAAATGGCTGAGAAATTCCTCCACAAAGCGACAGGCAGCCTGCCGGTCTGAGCAGAAATAGACCGGAATATGATTGGCAGAGATGGAGGCCACCATGCCCATCAGGGCACTGGGATGAGCAGCGCTGCGATAATTGGCATCGAGCAGATCCCGGAAATTGGCCTCAACCACCACACAGGCAGATTGGTAACTGGCTAGCTTCTCCAGCTCTTTATAAAACCTCCGACGCTGGCGGATCAGGGTGTGGACCAGGTCGGCCATGGATTTGCGCTCCACAGCCACCTGATCCTCAAGCCCCTCAATGGAATAATCACCAGCATCGAGTTTCTTCCGGATGGATGGCCTGGAAAAGCCGTAAGGCTGCTGTTCTCTGGTATCGATAATAATGGTTGGCACTGTCATGACTAAATCACTAAAAGAGGAGTTCATCGTCCGGGTTTGCCGCTGGTTCATCAACCATGACAATCTTCTGGTTCAGGTAGACATTTTCATAGTCACCGCTGGTACGCTTGGTGACCTCCAGGGTGATATCCAGCAACTCATCCAGTCGGGTGGGTAGTTCAGATAACTTGGCAAGCTGCAGGCCACAGGTGTAAAGATCCTGCTTGAGCCACTTGATATTTTCCGGGCTGACAATGATATTATTGCGCCAGAGCTTACGTCCCTGCTGGCTGGGGCCAATAATCTTCAGAGTCCATTTGAGTAGGGGATTACCGGAGGACTTTGCCCTTGTCAGTTCTACCCGCTCGATTTGGACTTGATATTTGCCATCAGGCACGGACTCAAAATCTCGGTCCTCTACCTCGGCTGAATCGAAGTCATCGTCTAAATTGGCCAGATCAATATCACTGTCATAACTGTTCTCATAATCTTCCATGATGTTATCTCCTTATTTTTTAGCTGCAGTGGCAGACTTGATGTTGGGTTTACTATTGAAGGCCTTCAGGAAGGTTGGGAAATCCAGGGGGATTATTTCTGGCAAACGGCCTGTACGATCACCAGCATCATAATTGGGGCTGGGTTTGGTGCGCATTACCCGTTGGTGAGTGGCCTTGCCCTCGGTATCTTTCTTTGTTTCAAGGTCACAGAACAAAACAAGATCAACTAGGCCGGTGACCAATTTACGGGCCTTATCTGGCAAGGTTGGGACAATGCGGGTCTTTTTGCCGGTGCGGGTTTCGATCTCCCGTTCCTGGCTGTGGGAGATCATGATCAGCCCCATGGGCAGGAAGGCTAGCTTGGTGAGTACCCGCTGAAACTCGTTGTTGATCAGGGCATAACCCTTGCCATAGCCCAGGTCTGATTCATGCTCAATCTTGAATTTTTGGCAGATATGGTCTGAGCACATGCGGTACAAAATATCGACGGTATCGACGACCACGGTCTTGAAGCCATGTTTGCCATCCGCCAGTTCAGCACAGGCCTGAAGGAGATCCTCCCAACAGGTGATGGGTGACTGAAAAACTTCCAGAGCATTCAGCCCCGGTTCAGTGGCCAGAAAGATGGCTTTATCAGCATGAGAGCACCAGGTTGATTTACCGATTTTGCTGGGACCATAGACCAGAGCGGTAAGGTCAGACAGGGATGATTTTGGTTTTGTTTTGGTGGTGGGTAACATGATTATTCTCCATAAATTAAAATGTAGGTGATTTCGTCACAGCAGGTGGTGTGCGCAGCTCCTCATTGGGAGTGACCTTCTGGTAATAATTTTCAATGACATTGGGATTATCGCCACTGCGACAGAGCGGGAAATAGGCGCAGGGCCGGTTGTACTGATAGCAGTTGCTGGTGTTGCGGTAGAAGAAATTCCGCCTGCGGGCTGCCAGCATGGCCTGGGATAACTCCCACAACTCCTCTTGCAATTCTGTAAATTGATCCCGGGAAATGAAGAGTTCCTCCCGATGGAACATGCCTGGTTCTTCGTACTTCTTCAGCAATCTGGCCTGAAAGGACTCATCCGTTTCCGGCATCTTACGCTTGGCGCTTGACTTGCCGCTTTTGGATTTAGCGATCAGCCCATCACGCCTGGTCTCAAATTCAGCCTCGGTTTCTCCTAAAGACTGACGCAACTTGGCCTTGACCAGGATGTTATAGATAATGCCGCTGATGAAGATGCCCATGGTCTGTTCCAGATACCAGGCATAGAGGATGATCTGGAAATCGGTCCATAATCGCTCCAGGTATCCGGCATTGATCTGGGCTGCAGTTTTATGCTCCAGAAGGTAGTAAAGACCATCCTTTTTGACGATACCATCCACTTTACCTGCCAGAGAGAAACTCCGGGAAGCAGCCCCGGTGATCGGGTTGATAATTGGCCCTTCAAAGGTTTTTTCCAGGGCAATGATCTCAAACTGTTCAGTCGGATACTCTTTGGCATAGGCCATCATTATAGACGTGGCCAAATGCCAGTTGGCCTGTTGCTTCTCGTCTTTAATCCGGTCTGGATAAGCGCCATTAATATGGGTTAAAACCGAGTCAAGATTTTGTTGACCATGCCAGATCTCCAGGCAATCATGAATCACCGATCCAAAGGCAAGATTCTTATCTCGCTCCAGCGGCACCAGTTCTTTGAAGTAGCGAAACTCGCAGGCCTTGCGGCAATTACGGAAGCGACTCCACATGGAATAGGTTGTCACCATAAGCTCGTTCATGGAGCCACCTCGCGAAGCATGGCCAGTCTAGATTTCAGCATGGCAACAGAGTCACGGAGATCGCCAACCTCTTTAATGTCACTTTTGACGGTTACTTTTTTATCGCCATACTCGCGTGTAATATAGCAGGTGAAGATCTTGGCCAGATCACTACCCGCCTGAGTGTTGATGTCAACGGCAAGTGAGCGTTTCTCTTTGTCTAGCTTAAATCTGGCCTCCATCTGAACCAGAGTCCGGCCATGCAACCCTTCCACTGCCAACAAGGCCAGCAGAAAGGTATCTTCGATATCATGCCAGGGGATTTCTCTATTGAAACGGTAGCTGTATGTCTGTGGATTCATAGTTTTCCTCATTCAATGTTATAGGTTTGTTTTCTGTAAGGCCTTGGCCTAAAAATCACTTACCCTCTACTTGTTACCTACCGGAGCACTCCTCAAAGTGTCGGCGACACAGGCAAATTTTTTTTAAGCAAGCTCGGCAAATGCTTTGCGAATCCTGGCTAGACGGGCATAGAGGGTGGATCTGGGTACACCTGTTTTTTTTGATATTTCTTTCATGGTCATAAAGGGCAGCCACCTACAGAGCTCCTGAAGTTCAGGTTCCAGGCAGGTCAAGATTCGCCCGACATCAAAACGGATGGCAGCCTGCTCCTGTTCCCTGTAACCACCCCGATATTCCGCCATGCAGCCATCATCACCAAGCAGATCAATTCCCTCATTAACGTCCTCTTCCTGATCGGTCAGTTCCACATTCAGGGACGAACAGAAACGCCAATAGCGCATGGCTGCCCGGCGATATGCCAGAACCTTTGAGATTCGGTTGTCAACGAGCAGAGAGGTAAAGGTTTCTTTTTTGGATTTCTGGGGATCGAAGCGGGGCATGCGCTCAAGCACTTCCAGCCACATCTCTTGGACAAGATCATCCCAATCTCCGCCGCCCAGTCCTGTTTTTCCCATTAATTGTCGGGCCTTGAAGCGGATCAGTTTGCTGGTATATGTATCAATATTGGTGTTATTCATTAGTCCTCCTTTGAGCCAGGAGGACTGCTATGGGTATCGCTTGAAGCGGAAACAAAAAGAGCTGACCGCTGAAGGGGCTGTATGTAGAATCGCCTTTGCCTTTTGATAGGCTCAAGCGACACCCACAACAGCCTCCGCTCAGCGGTCAGCTCATTGTCAAAGTGTCTTGATTGTTTTGTCAGGTGTTAGTGCCTTACTCTCGGTAAACGCGCATAAAAAACAAGAAACTGGAAAGCCAATTTCGAAGCTACTTACACGGAGGTACATCCAAGGCACTTATGCCGTTCCTATTTTTTACCTTTGTCAAAGGTGTTACTTATTTCAAGCAGTTCGCTCCCATATCCGTAACAGGAAGGGCAGGCCATGCTTGATCGATAGTTCGCGGATGGTGCCATTGCCAATATGGTCAAGCTCACCAAAGAGGCTTGCCACCTCATCTTTTATCGAAAAATCATTCAGCTCTCTTTCGGGGCGGGGACCATTCTTGCCGTGCAGTTTGATATCACGCTCAATGATGGTTTCAGGAGAAAATACTGGTTCGCCATTTTTGATTGGCAGATTGGTGATTCTGCCGAAATTAATCTCCTGCATCTTCTCGATGAGTTTCTGTTTTTGAGGGGAAAAGAATATTTTGTTTATGTCAGCCATATTAATAATCTCCATGATTGGATGTTTTTTTATAAATGCGGAGCAAAGGCTCCGAGTGCTGAGCTTTCAACATTGCTTGTGACTGGCCAGTCAGGTTAGCTGTTGCTCATACTTAAATATCTACGGGAACCGAACCAAAAGTGTCGGGTTGGAATAGCCATTTATTTTTATGTTCCATTTCCCAGGCCCCCTTATTATTGAATTTTCGTCATAATTTGCCAGGGGTGTTTAGGGGGCTTTATGGGGGTAATTTGGGGTGTTGGTGCTTTACCTGGTTAGGTGAGTGTGGAATTTAACGAATATTGGTAGGAACAAATTTGTTGATCCTGACTCTCTATAAAAAGAAACTTTTTCTTGAGGTTCGACCTCCCCACCAGTTTCTCTGGTTTTTACCTGCAGATCGTTTCCCCTTTGGCTTTTGCCTGCGCTACAACAGAGTGATGATTGTTTTTTTATGACACCTGGTCTATCAGGCTGACCAGGATATATGTCAAAATTTGGCCTGTTCATGTCAGGGATGAATAAATGGGATAAGTGCAGAGGGGAGAGGAGGAAGAGAAAAGGAAACAACATCGAAGTTAGCTGCCAGTCGTTTTGAACTGGCTCGGGAGTTGTCTGGCCTGAGCTATGAGGTCTTGAGTAATGATCCTCACTGGGAGAGAATTGTTGGAATTCGTGACCGCAAGAAGATTCGCAAATGGAAAAATCATGGTCTGCCCCAAAAGTTCATTGGCCGGGTGGCCATCTATTTTGGTCTGCTGGGCAATGATCTTCTTGATGATATGCCACAGGACTTTTTCAGGAATAAGGTCTACGCCGCCCAGCATAAAATCTTATCTGGCCATACCTCACCTGCAACCAGTGTAGCCAAACAGGCCTGCTCGTTGATCAAATTCTATAAGTTCGTCCGCTGTTTTGCCTTGCTGCGAATGTTGGAGATTTTCCAAAAGGACAGTGGGCAGCAGATTTATATCAACCCTCTTGAGCAATATGATCGCCCTGTCACCGGCGCTGATATCATCATAACCAATCCAGCTGGCCAATTTACGAAGGAGGTCTGGCGGATCACAGAAAAAGGGGTGTCTTTATCTACTCAGTTACAAACCCTTCATGAAATGGCTAAGACAGAGGATAGTGAAACCCTTGTTGGTATAATCCAAACTGAATCACTTGGTGGTAATGCTGACCAGCTGGCAGATTTTTTCAGCTGGTTAAAAAAATCTGGAGACTTGCCTTGCGCAGAAATTGAGCAAAAAGTTTCTTTCTTCGCCCTCCAGCAGCCTGTGACCGCCGCCATCAGGCCCCTGACCGGCAATCATAATCTTGCACTCTGCAATTTTAATCCAAACCCGACTCATCCCAGATCAGTTTTTCATTTTGCCTGTTTTGCCCTACGAGGGTATTCAAACTTTGAACTTAACCTGAAGATAAAATATAGATTTCAATGCCTCTGCAAGGGCCACAAGCCAGACTCGCCCAGTGAACTGATCTGTAACCACATCAATCTGGCCCTGGATTATCTGGAGCAGCAGGCCGGAGCTTTTATTCCTATTCAGGATGTCTTGCAGTTCATAGAAAGGGCGGAGCGATCTTTGCTCATATCCTCTGCCTGTCACGATTTGGATATGTTTTCTAAATCGCCAGAAGTACCACCGGCCTGTTTGGAGGCCCAGAGACTTTTTGCTACTGAAGAGAAAGAGCTCTGTGTTGCTGAAAACCTGTTGCCAGCCCGGTCGGAGCAATTTGGCAAGGCCCTTCAGGTTGTCAGCCATGATTTCATGCCAGCCGAGCAGAATGTCCTGCTCATGCTTGGCAGCTTTGGCCATGTCAAAAATATTCTTCTTCATTACCTCACCGCCTTGCTTGATAAGTTGCATACCCCTGGTTCACCAATCCCAGTTTTCATGTCGGTCAATAATTTCTTCAAAAACAGAAGTGTCAAAAAGGCGGTACGCAAGGCCGTGGAACCATTTTTTCGGCTGACCGATGATCTTTGGCGCAAGGGCAAGTGGATTATCTTTTGCGATGGTGATGAGGAACAATAAGTCCTGAAGTATCTTGCTGGTGAACGGTGAGGAACACGATGGCCTATCACCTACCCTATTGTTGGTCCAACTGTCTCGGCCATTCCCTGGTTCCTGGGAAAACAGCGCGAGATTTTTGGTTTTCAGGTTAGGGGTGTAATGGTTGGATGAAGCGTAAAACCAACCCTAACATCATTAAAAGCTCGGATAAACAAGGTGATGGATGAAAAGTGTTAAGGTTGTAAGGTTGGCTTGAGAAAAATATACCTACTATGATTAATTTTATTTTTCATACACATGCACTGCCTATATGAATTTCTATCTATATATATAAATATATTATTATATAACTTTAATACTATAACTATATCTATTCTATCTAGTTGAAAATAGAGAAAAAATACTGTGTTAAGGTTTCCAGGTAAGGTTGCCGCAACCTTCACCTCCTTAACTTTTTGCCTCTCCAGTTCTCACCTCTGGAAACTTTTTCTTCATTCCCGCCGACACATTTCAAGGCCTTCCGGTAAGTAAAGAATAGGGAGCAAAAAAACTATTCTGGAGACCTGAGCAATGTCATCGTTACTTGAAAATATGATTGGTCTGATTGGCTTGACTGCTTTGACCTATGAAGCAGCATTGCCAGCGATACAGGCAGAAGTTAAACATAGCCAGACCACAACTATTTCCCGCGATCCAGCCTGGCCCTATATCTCCAGCAGTCTCAAAATTATATATCCATCCCGGCAAAATAATTGTTCTGAGGATTTGACCATTGAGGGAACGGTCTATCGTAGGCTGGATCCTGATTATTTTGCCTGGCTCCATGCCAGAATGCTTCACGCCCGTAAGGCCCACAAGACTGGCAAGCTTACCGAAAAAGTCTGGAATGAGTTGCAGCAGCGTTTCGAGAAACTACGGGAGTTGGCCCTTGAGATTTATGACAGGCCTACCCTCATTGAAGCAGTTGAGTCCTTTGATCCCCATGACTATCAACCACCCATAATCACTCCTGAAAAAAATGACTGGACTTATCCTGCCAACGGAGCGTGGATGTTCACCCAGGCAGTGACCTCCAAGGCCTTAGCCCAGGTGGATGCCATCAAAGATAAGGCCTTGGCCTGTGGTTGGTCAGAGGTCTTTCTTTATCAGAATCGTGGCCAATATAAGTTCCCTTGTGGTCAGGAGTATGGCCTAGTCTGTCACCTGGATGGTCATCGAGAGATTGGTGCGGTTACTGAAAAATGTATTGAAATAATCAGCCATGGTAAGGCGGAGCAGCGGTCTATTCTGCGCTTTTATAACCCTGATGTTCCCCAGCCATGGCTCAAAGAAATGGAGGTTTGAAAGATGGAACTAGGAAAAAAATACGCTAATGCCGAACAAGTTTTGCCTCGGCATCTATTCCTTGAGGTGCAAAAATATCATACCGGTATCCTCTGGGTATCAACCGGCAGCCAGTTTTACCGGGAGCGTCGGGAGCTGGTTATTGCCTTGCATAGCCAGGGGATCGAGACCAAGGAAATTGCCGGGCTTGCTGGGATTACGGTGAGGCGGGTTAATCAAATTCTGGCGGCAGAAAGAAAAATGAAATCTTCGCCGACAGATTCAGGGGCTGTTCGGTAAGTAATGAGTAGGGGCTAAATCTGTTTTCTGCCCTAAATGTCATGATAGGGCAACAGGATCGAGCCAGAAGAGCATGGGACTTAATCAACGAGATAAAGAAGAACTGGACAGGTGGCACAGGATGCAGGGGAAAACCGAGAAGCCTAAGAAAAATGGCGCACCAGAGGGAAATCAGTACCGCTTAAAACACGGTATCTTTGCCAGTAAATGCCTGACTCCAGACGAAAAAGAGATGTTTGATGCTTTGATAGACAAACTCTACTTGGACTTCCATTTCAACAAGTCCAGTGATTTTCTGCAGGTGGAGCTGGTGGGCGTCTACTCAGTCAAGTTGGTTCGTGCCCAGATGGAGGGCAATGCCGATGCCGCTGAAAAACTTGATCGGATGATCCGGTGCCACATGAAGGATCTCAAGACCACCAAGATTGCCAGGGAGGGTGAAGAGACCAAAGGAATGCAAACCTCTCCGGCTGAGTGGGCCTCGGCTCTGCTGGATAAGGTTAGCGAGGTGGCCGAAAAGAAAGCTACCAAGAAGCGTCCCGTGAAAAAGGCGAAAAAAAGTGCAAAGAACACCAAGAAGGCAAAATGAGAGAGTCCCTGTTCATGGGGGATTGTCGGAGGTGGCAGTGCGCAGAAGTGCAAAGAACACACACTTCTGGAAATTTTACTTAATGAAAATTTCCAGGCTTGAAGAGATTTTGATGAGCCCTGGGAAGGATTACAGCCTTTCCAGGGCCTCTTCGAGTTGGTCGTCAACCAGGTGGGTGTAAATTTGGGTGGTGGAGATGTCGCGGTGCCCCAAGGCCCGCTGGACTACAAGCAGGTCATTGGTGGCAGAGTAGAGATGGGTGGCAAAGGTATGGCGCATGCTATGTGGGGTCAGATGCTTTTCGATTCCAGCCTTGGTCAGCCAATGGTCGATCCGATTGGCGATCTGGCGCTGACAGAGACGACTGGCCCGGTTGGAAAGAAAGAGTGCTTCGCTCTTGGTGGGCTGGCGTTTTCGGATCAGTAGATAGCGGTGCAAAAGTGAACGGAGATCGGTCTTGAGAAATTTTACTTGTTCGATATTTCCCTTGGCAATGACACGGAGATGCTTGGTGGCAAGATCAATGTCATCGATATTAAGCCCGGTCAGCTCAGCCAAACGGATACCGGTGCCAAGGAGGAGTTCAATCATCACCTTGTCACGGAGATCCATAAAGCGGCTTCTGCCCTTGATCTCCGTGAGAATTTTTTTCTTCTCAGCTGGAGTCAGGAAGCTGGGTGGTTTCCTGGGTAAGCGTTGCATGCGCAACATCCTGGCAGGATTATTTTTGGTGATGCCAGCCTCAAAGCTCCAGTTGAAGAAGGAACGAACCGCTCCCTTCATTCGGTGCAGGGAGGCAACTGAGCGTGGCCCCCTGGAGGTGACTGTGATTGCTTGAGATGAGAAGACCGAGTCGAGCATGACCGGAGTAATCTCATGGCAGCCCATCTCTGGAGCCAGCTCTGAGAAGACTCTGGCCACCAGCAGCAGATCCCGGCGGTATGCCGAGATGGTTCCGGCTGCACGGTTATCAGCCGCCAGCCGGACACAGAATTGCTCGATGGCCTGGTCGAGAGTTGTGGAAAGATCAGGCCTGGCCATTGTCCTCCCCCTTTTTTTTATCGCGCCCCATGGGAGTGGACTTGGGCAGAGGCAACTCGGTGATGAGTTTGGTCTCCTGAGCCCAGACCATCATCATCCGGAAAACCCTGACCGCCTTGGCCACGGTGCGCTCAGCCCGCATCTTGCCATTAGCCAGTTTCAGGAGCTTGTCGGACTTGAGGAATTTGCCCACCTGCCAGGACTGGATTTCCGTGAGCTGCTTGTCCGTACCGAAAAAAGACTCGGCCAGTTCCAAATCCTTCTTGTAAGTGTAAATGGTGCGCTCCTTTTTACCAAGCTCCTGCAGGTGCTTAAGAAAACTCTCTGTGGTTTGGTGAAGTGTGTTTGGTGTCGTTATTGTTACTGTTGTCATGGTGTGTCCTCATATGGGCGGCCCGCTGCCATCGGAGTAGCGGGCCTGGTTAATTAGTCCTCATTCGCGAGGAATTGATCGATGATGCTTAATTGCTCTTTGACGTAGCCCAAGTCGCCGTGATGTGCCCAGGTGATGTCATCCTTGCCATGCGTGGTGAGCTTTTGCTGGATCTGCTTGATCAGGGCATCAATCTCTTTACGGCTTTGTCGGTAGGCTTTCTTGGCGTCGTTTATGGTGCTCATGGTTGTCTCCAAAGGGCTGGTTTTTTTTGTTTTACTTCCCTTTCTGCTATGAACAGTAACGCTCTAAAAACACATAACATCAAGTTGTTAATGTCGAGTTTCAGCAAAAATATAATAAGAAAAAAAGCAGGGATTAGATGGCCAGACTTACGGCAAAAGAAAAGAAACTAGTCGAGACCCTGAGGGATCCTGTCCTCTGGGGCCAGGCCTATTTGCGGAACCGGGATGGTGCTGCCAGGGAATACTGGCCCCATCAGATTGACGACTTGCGTTGCCCGGAGAGGAATATCATTCACCTGGATGGAAGAGATTGTGGGAAATCGATTTCTATTTCTACCGATGCCCTCCACTACTCCTTTATCACCACTGGTGGCCAGGGTCTCATTGCCGCTCCCCACCAGGGCCAGTTGGATACCATTATCGAAGAGGTCGAGTTTCAGCTCGACCATAATCCTGACCTGATGAACTCCATTGCCATGTCCAAATATGGTAAACCTAAGATCACCCGGAAGCCATATTTCCGGCTGGAGTTCACCAACGGAGCCATTCTCTATTTCCGACCAGCAGGGGCCTATGGCGATGCCTTCCGTTCTTTGCATGTGGAACGGGTCTGGGTTGATGAAGGGGCCTGGTTATCTGAACGAGCCTGGAAGGCCCTGCGCCAATGCTTGAAGGCTAAGGGCAGGCTGCGGATTTATTCAACTCCTAATGGCCTGAGGAACACCACCTATTACCGGCTGACCATGTCAGAGCAGTTCAAGACCTTCCGCTGGCCCTCCTGGCTCAACCCCAACTGGAATAAGGAGAGGGAAGATGAACTACTGGAATTTTACGGTGGCCGCGATAGTTCCGGCTGGCAGCATGAGGTGGCGGGCGAACATGGCAAGCCATCCTATGGGGCCTTCAATGTTGAGCAGTTCAACCTCTGTCGGCAGGAGGTGCTGGAGTTTCAGAAGGTGGTGATCACCGATTCAGAACTGCGAGATTGCGATTCCGAAGAAGCCTCCCACGACAGGTTGGAGATGCTCCTCAACCTTACGCCCCAGACCGGGATGTTCTGGCTCGGCGGTGACCTAGGCTATACCAACGACCCCACCGAGTTGGTGATCTTTCAGGAAATGGAGGTGGGCGAGCGCAAGGTACTGAAGATGATCCTGCGGATTCACATGGAGCATGTCTCCTATCCCCACATCGCCCAGACCGTTGGTCTGCTGGAGAGATACTTTACCTTCACCGGTATTGGTATGGACAATGGCGGCAACGGCCTAGCCGTGGTTCAGGAGTTATTAACCCTGGACAAATATAAGGAACTACAGTTAGAGGGGCGGCTCAAGGGGTATGACTTTGGCGGCATGACCAAACTGGCGGTGCGAGATGGCAAGGAGATCAAGAAACGCACCAAGGAATTAATGACCAGCCTGATTAGTGGCACCATGCAGAAAAAGCAGCTGATCTTTCCCGTGGACGACCAGGAGCTGGAAGACGAGTTCACCACTCATACCTATACCTTGCGGGACGGCAAGATTATCTATTCCAAGGGTAATGATCACATCATCGACGCAGTACGCTGTGCCATGCTGATTCGCGAAGAGGAAAGCCTGGACCTAAGTGGTGAGGAGATGGTGTCGATTATGCCTGTGCTAACGGATCCAGTGTTTGTTTGACAATCTTTAGATACGATCTTTTACTTTATTGAAAGGAAAGAGCTTATGGGACTCAAAGATAGTCAAAATAGACACATGTTCTTTGCCAACCAAATAAACGATTCGGTAATTGCCTTCGATAACCTCCCGGAGCTCATTGCGATAAAACTCCGGGACCATGCGACCTGCATATGGAGCGTGAACTGTATTTCTGGCTTTAGCTTTAAGAAGGTCAAGCCACTCTTTTGCGGCAGTGGGATTATCAATGGCGATATAGCGACGAATTGCTAGCAGGTCTTTTTTGGCGGTCTCAGTCCATTGGATCTTCATCAAGAGCCTTTTCAAGTTCATCATCAGTTAAAAGGCGTCCTTGCTCAACATCATTTAAGCCATTTTGGACTGCTTGGACAAAACGATTTTGTTCGGATAGAAGGTCAAATTCTGCAGGAGAGAGAAGGACACCCGCCGGTCGACCATTTTGGGTAATGATAATTGGCCTGTGAGAATCCTGAACTTGGTGAAGCATTTTTGAAGCATTATTTTTAAAGTCAGACAGTGAGATAATGTCTTCCGTAATATGTATAGGCTGCATAACGGCCTCCTTTTGTATTGTTTTCTGTCTTTAATATAGGCCCGAATTTAACCTTTTGCAAGTTCTTACAAATTAGAGGAGAGGTTTTTTATGGAAAACATCACCCAAACTATAACACCTTTAGCCACGGCCGCTGCCCTGGATAGTTCTGCTTTCAGTGGTATCAACGCTCAAGAGACCATTCCCGCCAGTTGGGAGGAACGAGCCCGAAAGGCCTGGGCATATTATGTCGAAGAGCCCTTGGTTAAGAATTGTGTCAACTCCTGGCGTACCTTTGCGGTGGGTGATGAAATTAAGATCACTAGTGACGATGAGAAGCTGAAGAAGGAGGCTGGTCAATTTGCTGACCGGTTGGCCGTCTCCAGTTTTGTCAAAGACATGATCCTGCAGCTCTTGGTCAAGGGTGATGCGGTGGGCTTCAAAGGCTACGCCAAGTCAGGCCGAGATATTGCGGAGGCGGTCTGTGTTAATCCCGTATCTGTAAAGGTTAAATACCAGGAAGGCGAGTTGGTTGAGGTTAAGCAGTATCCTGAAGAGACTGGTGGTGAGCCGATTGATCTGCCGGTGGAGCAGGTCATTCATCTCAAATGGGATGCCCCGGCCTTTTCACCCCGGGGCAATTCCCTGGTGCTACCAGCCTTCCAGTCCATTGAGCTGCTGCGTGATTATCGCAAGGCTGAGCAGGCCATCGCTAAACGCTGGACCACACCATTCAGGTTGCTCAAGGTGGGTGGTGCCTTTGGTCAGAAGATGGTCATGCCAGATCAAAAAATGTTGGAGCAAGTTCGGGATATGGTCAACAAGATGGACATGAAGAGCGGCTTGGTGGTGCCCTTCTATGTTACGGTGGAGACCCATGGCACCGAGGGTCATGTGCTCAATGTGGAGACCAAGGTCAAAGAGGTCAAAGAAGATATCATGGTGGCTTTGGGCTTGTCTCGTTCATTGGTCACCGGGGATGGTCCCAACTTTGCCACCGCCTCGATAAGTATGCAAAAGATGATGGTCATGATCCGGGAGATCAAACAGGTGGCCCATCTTATTTTGGATTGGATCTTTGATGATTGGCTGGAGTTGCAGGGGTACGAAGATAAGGGGTTGCAGTTTCTCTTCAATGATCTTGACCCCAGCGATGCTGTGGACTTCAAGAAGTTGCTGCTGGAGCTCTATGACCGCAGACTCATCAGCCGTTCCAGCTTACAGCTCAAGATGGACCTGGATCCAGAGATCGAGATGGCCAATCGTGAGCATGAGCAAAAGAAGGTTGACCTCATGGATCAAACCCAAGTCAAGCCGGTGGTGGATATGGTGTTGGCTGGCATTTTGGATGTAGAGCAGGGGCAGAGATTATTGGGGCTGAAAAAGAGTGGCGGGGAATCATCAGCCCAGGCTGGGCTAAACTGTCAAGCCTGCAACCATCTGTGCGATGGATTTTGCCAGATCCTTGGTGAAAGTCGCAGACCTGAAAAGCCTGCCTGTCGCTTTGTTGAACAGTTGGAGGGAACCTGATGGCTAATCTTGCCCAGCAAATCAGGGCGGCCACCATCAATGCTGTGAAGGCCAGGAACCGTTATAGCGATCAGGTCACTGCCAAGCTTTCCAGGGCACTTAAAGAGGCCAGGGAAGAGGTTAGTCGTGCCATCCTAAAATATCGCACCCTTGGCTCCCTGCCGGATAACAAGCTGGCTGGTCTGAAAGGTCTGGAAAAACTCCAGACCGAGATTGACGAGATTATCAAAAGCCTTGGCAAAAAACAGAATCTTGTTTTTCGCCAGAAGACCACCGATGCCTTCCGCCTCGGGATCGGCCAAGGGATTGAAGAGCTTACCAAGGCCGCCCTGCCATTCTATGCTGATCTAAGTCCAACCGGTATCGACAAGCTAACCGCCAAGGTTTTTTCCCTGGTGGATCAAGATGGTCTGGACTTCATGATTCGCTACAATCTTACCCTGGCCGGTGATGTGCAAAGAGAATTGGCCGACGGCATCAAACGCACCATCTTAAACGGTATTGCCACCGGCAAGGGTACCGATGATATTGTCCGCGATTTAGGTAAGGTGATTTTAGATAAGGAGTCCTTCAAGCAGGCTGGAACCAAGACATTCAGTAAGGCTCAGTATCGTATGGAGATGATCGCCCGAACCGAGATTCTTCGGGCGCATAACCTGGGTAGATTAAAGTTTCTCCAGCAGGTGGGTATCAAGAAAGTGGAATGGTTGGCCATGGGTGACGAGAGGATGTGTAAAGTGTGTAAGGAATTGAATGGCAAGGTCTTTTCAATGGAAAAACTACCGCCTTTGCCGAATCATGCCCATTGTCGGTGTTGCTTATTGCCAATGGATGTAAAGAATGTGGTTATGGTCTAAATATAGGACCGTATCATCTGTAATGGGTAGATTATGGCTCATTGCTATTTTTTGAATTTCCGCCATATCTTTTTCCAGATACTGGCGACGGTATAAACAGATGACTGCAGAATTATCTTATCCCACTCTTTCAGTTGCGGATGATAACGCAGGTAGCTGCCATACTTGGGTGTCTGGTTTCCATCATAAGGAAATTCTTGTGGTGGAAAGATGTGGCTGGCCAAGGCGAATGATGCCCGGCACCAGTATATTGACATTTTCCATAGATTGTCAGATTCCTCATAGGTTATGGGAAGAGCAAATTTCAGCCCTAATTCTTCATCAAGAGCAGTAGATGTTGCCAAGATTCCTTCGGGATTGTCGGCTGAACTGAGCAGGTTTGCTTTGGTAAAGTAGTCGCCCACAACACGATCCCAATGGGTTTCCCATTGTTTATGAGCCTTGTTTTTGTAAGCAGCCAATGACCTGTTGTCACAGTGAAGAGGCATGAAACAATCGGCCACATAATGACTCAGCATGAAAAAGAATGTGGCGATCTGTTCTTTAGAAATAGTCACTTCAGGGTCGAGATAGTTGGCAAACTTTATACTTCCTGGAACGATATGATCTACCTCCTCATCACCAAGCAGGATTAAATCCATAATTGTGTCATAGATTGAAGCCATGCAGTCCGGAAGGTGTCTACCCTCAGGCTGGTTGGCCTTGTAGGGTTTTTGCCACCACTCCTCGGACAGGATGCATGAGTCGACAAGAAAGGAGTGCAGTTCAATGTTGGAATCAATCTTTGCTGTCAGCTTGTCTTTACTGATCACAAACCTGTCTTTATGGTCCCCTACAAATGGCGCCATTTTAAAGGTATGATTATTAACAACGCCATGTCCTTTTCTAAACTGTGACATATCTGGTAGCCAGCAGCCGACATATGAATATTTAACCCAAGGAGTGAGAAGCTCAGCAAGGCCTTTTGTTTTTCTATCTTGTCCAATTAATTCCAGAGCCCTTATGGCTATCCAGGTGTGAGTAGTCTGTTTCATAGTGATAAATCCGGTTTCGATTTTTTTAGAAAAATAGATCGCAATATGGTGTTAAGCTCTCGATAATACAAAGCAATCTACTCTGGCATCTTCCCTGTTGCACGCCTTTCATTTTTTATTGAAAAAAATTACTATCCCCGCCGACACATTTCGACCCTCTTCGGTAAGTAATGCTTAGGGGCTATTTGTTTTTAGAAGACGAATAGTCAATTTGTGAACCTTACTGGAGACCTGAATGGAACTCTTCGCCACTGACCTTGACCGGCTAGCCTTTCTGCTGGAGACTGACGCAAGCCTTGATTTCGATGCCCTCGAAGCAGAGGCTGGCGAGGACAAGGAAGCCACAGAACAGCCCGCTGAAAAAAGGCCCAAGTATATCACCAACTATATCGGCAGCAAACAAAAACTGGTGGACTGGATCTGGAAGCATAGCCCAGAGGACGCCAAATCTGTGGTTGATGCCTTTTCTGGTTCAGCGGTGGTGGCCTATATGTATAAGGCTAAGGGGCTGCAGGTCATTGCCAATGACCGCTTGCGTTATTGCTATCACGCTGCTCGGGCCATCGTTGAAAATAACTCTACCCGATTGACTGAGGCAGATATTGATTCCTTGCTGGCTGATAACTCCCAGGCCGGTACCTTTGTCCACGATCATTTCAAAGGCATCTTCTTTGCCAAGGGCGTTCATAAAGTTCTCGATTCCATCCGGGCCAATTGCGATAAGCTCTCCGGCTATAAAAAGGATATCGCCCTCTTTGGCCTTGGCAAGACCTGCATGTCAGGTGGTTTCGGCCATTTCTCATCATCCACCAGCAATAGTATGCGCAAGGACTCTCCAGAGGAGTTTAAGGACCGACTCAAAAAGAACCTGGAGCGGATCAACGCCTTAGTTTTTGACAATGGCAAGGATAACAAAGCGCACCAGCAGGAGGTAACAGAACTCCTGAACACGGCCAAGGCGGACCTGGCCTATTTTGATCCGCCATACGCCACCCATTTCTCCACCACCAATTACGAGAAGTCATATCATTTTGTCGAAGGGCTAATGGTCTATTGGAAGGGGCTCACCATCAAGGCTGAGACCAAGACCAAGCATTATGAGACTGATCATAAGACCGTAACCAAGGCCAACGCCAATCAGGTTTTTAATGGCTTTTTATCCAGTGCAAAGCATATCCGTCACTGGCTGATATCTTATCGGGATCAGGCCTACCCAAGCGAACCAGAGATGAAGAAGATCATCAGTTCCCTTGGTCGAGATAGCCGGATGAAATCCAAGGATCATCACTACTCCATCACCGCTAAACATGGTGATGCCTCCAACGCCAAGGAGCGCCTCTTCATCTGTCGCAAGGCAGCTGGGGCCAAGGCTGCGCTGAAAGACAATATTCCCATGGCAACCGAGGCCAATTTCCACACCTCCGTGCCAGTGGATATCCGCTTTCGTGACCATGATGGGATGAATAGCGAGGCCAGGGAGTCAGTAGGTGATCCTCAATTCACTTTCATCCTCTGCCGCACCGGTACCAATAAGAATGGTGACCATTTCACCACCGAGGAACTCTCAACCCGCCATACCACGGCAGTCAACAAAAAGATCGACCTCAAACATTCACAGGAGCTCACCGATATTGTCGGCGGCATTATCGGTGCTGACTACCTAGAGGACGACAACGGTGGCCGGGTGGAATGCCAGGGCGAACTCTATATCACCGCCAGTCGCGATGCCCAGCTGGCCCATAAACTAATGAAACGGGGCATCATCACCCAGGTGTCCATGGAATGTGATTACGAGGAGGGGGAATGCTCCATCTGCGGCAAGCGGGTGCGCAATAAGGCAAATTATTGCCCCCACCTTAAGAAATTTAAAGGCAGGGAGATCCAGGGCAAGGAGGTTTATGAAATCCTCCATGGCGTCACCTTCACAGGTCTGGGTCTTCTGGATCGTAAGGGAGCTGATGAAAATGCCCGGATTACCCAAGTGGCCTCAAACCAAGAACAACAACATAATGGAGAATCAACCGCGATGGCAAAAGACAAGGAAAAGCAAAACAAGGCCGAAGATGAGCAGGAAGAGAAGGTGGATGAAACCAAGGATGATGCATCCCGGCTCAAGGAACTTGAAAAAGAAAACAGCGACCTGAAACGCCAGGTAACCACCCTTCAAAAACGGATCGAAGAGCTGGAGTCTGAGCAAAAGGCAGCTGCTAACCGTAGCCGAGCCAGGAAGCTCATGGGCAAGTTGGAAAAGCAGGGTATTGCCTTTGCCTCGGATGAGGAGAAGGAGACTGAATTTCGGCGACTCACCGAACTCTCCGACGATGCTTTTACTGCCACCGAGGCGGCCTATGAACGGATGTTCAAGACCCAGGGCGGCAAGGAGGCAGAGGATAAGCAGCAGGCTGATTCAGAGAAACAAGAGTCCAAAGAAGCAGCCAAGCAAAAAGAACCCCTGCGTAGTGATGCTGGGGTGCGACCCCATGATGTGGATGACCAGCAGCAGTCCCTGGAGGATAAACTCACCCAGGGCTTCATGGCCGCTTATGAGAACCGCCTGGGCGATGATGTAGCAACTCAAAACTAACCTTTAAAACAAGGAGAATACAATGGCATTTATCAATCCCTGTCACCGAGGCCTGGCCTATGGTGACGGTTATATGCAGGCCGATGGCCAGCTTGGCCAGGTGGTCAGTGCTGTGGGTAATGACCTCTTTGCCGCCAATATCAACCCCAGAGACCCATCCTTTGGCATCCTGATCAAGGATTACAAGGCTGGGGATATGCCAGGCATCTATTGTGATGGCGGGGTCTATGAGACCGATGCCTATGAGGGCACCATCAGTGCTGGTGAAGAGCTGCGGGTATCCCCCAATGGTTTTCTCACCAATGGCGTGGGGAATAATGACAAGGTGGTGGCCCAGGCCATCTCCGTCCAGGACAATGTCCTGAAATTCAGACTCTTAATTTAAACGAGGCAAGTAATGAAAAATAAGCAAACAGACATCCACAGCCAGGAGTACATGGAGACCATGGCCCAGCTGATGAGCGAGGCCCTGGAGTCGCCAGAGGGTATGCGTGCCCTGGCCGCAGCCATTGGTGCCCCCATTGCCAAGGAGATCAAGCGCAAGGAGATCTCCTCCCTGCTTTTAACTCGGCACACCCTGCCCAAGGGCGAACGACCAGTCTACCAGAAGAAACCCACGGTCAAGGCCCACTGGATCAGCAAGGATGGTGAGGCCCAAGAGCAGGAGGTGGGACAGGATGAGATTGAGTTTCCTTGTAATCGTATCCACTCCAATCCCATGGTTGATATCTCAGTGCTCAAGCATGGCAATATTGGCTCCCTGATGGACATCCAGACCAGCGCAGCCAATGCCATCCGTAAGGAGATGGATCGCCGCACTATCTCGGTGATCTCGTCAGCAGTTCCAGCAGAGAATACAGTGACCGTTGCCGGTGGTAGCCTGACCGAAGAGGCCTTAAACGAGGCCATCTCCATTATCGAGGATATGGAACTGTCTGTAAAATATATCGTCATGCGCGGTCGTCGCTTCAATGATATGCGGGGCTGGGATTTAGATCCCCAGACCAGGCTGGAGCTGCGCCAAAAGGGTGTGGTTAAGAACTATGGCACGGGAGCTATCCTGCTCACCGCCACCATGGGCCTTGATGAAATCATCATTGTCCCTGATCAGGAGGTCGGGAAAATGCCGGTGCGAGAGAAGCTGAAAACCGATTCCATCGACAAGAAGACCAGGTTCAAGACCGGCTGGTTGCTCTGGGCCGAGATCGGTCAAGGCATTACCCGTCCTGATGTCATGGCCAAAATCCGCATCACCCCATAAGGAGAAAAATGAAATGATTAAGATTAAAAATATTCAACCCGGCATCGTGGTTATTCCTGATGCAGGGCTCAAGCTCGCAAGTGGTCAAAATGCTGAGCTAGAACTAACTCCCCATCTTAAAAATGCCATTTCTACCGGTCTTGTGAAAGAAATTTCACAAGACCAGGTTGATGATAACAAGCCGGATGAAAAGGTTACAGACCTCAGCAAGCTATCAGCCCCTGATGCCATTGCCAGGCTGGGTGAGGAGAATGATCCAGACACCCTCAAGGGCTTGATGGAGACGGAGAAGCGACGCACGGTACTGGATGCTCTCAATGATCGAATGACGGAGCTGGCTGATGGCAGCAAGGCGTAGGCTTTTTACTGAGCTGATTACCACCCTGCGGCTTGATCTCTCAGATCCAGACAGCAACCTGTTTGACGACGCCACCCTGCAGCGATGCATCCGTAAGGCTGCTTTCCAGGTGGGGCGTGATCTTGAGATCAGTATCCAGATGTGGCGGACTCGTTTCCGGACTCTCCTTGAGGATGAAGTTTATGATCTCATTTTAATTCTGGCCGGGGCCTATGGTTGCCAGGTTATGCGGGCCGCCACGGCCACCAACTTCATCTTTGCCAGTGGCGATAAGCGGGTGGATAAGAGCAAGCAGCCGGAGCATTGGGCCATGTTAGAGACAGACCTTTTGGATAGTTACCGGCAATATCTTGGCCAATTGCGACCGGAAGCAGAGGTTAATGAGGAGGCCTATATCATTACACCTGCAGGGCTTGCCCCAGTTATTTATGAGCAGGGAGGTGATGTTTGAGCTTACTCACGGACCAGGAAAAGGCAGAGGCTGTGGCTGAGGTTGCTCAGCTTATTCGTGCTTCTGGGCAGACTGCCTGGGTACAGCGGGTCTCTCCCGGAGATAGGATCTATGGCAGCGATGAAGAGTCGTTTATTGATCTTGCTGAGATCCCGGTTGAGCTGATTGAAACTCCGCCAATAGATCTGGGAAAGAATATTGATGCCAGCTGCTCAGTGTTACCTGAGGCGGATATTCATGCGGAGGATAGGCTGATTATTGGTGGTGAAACCTACCGTATTCAGGCCATAGAGGATGAGCATTTCTTCGGTGTTGTCACTCATAAGTCTGTCAAGTTGGTGAAGATCCATGGCCGTTAAACGGATAGGTGATTGGAACAAGGTCAAAGCGACTCTGAATTCCAGCCTTGGCCCTAAACTGGCCACGGCCCTACGCCAGGCAACTATCAAAAATGCTTTACTCCTGGTGCGGGAAATACAGAAGGGCATCGTCAGCCAGGCCCCGGGCGGTAAGTCGTTTGCAAAGCTGGCCGAGTCCACGGTCAAGCAAAAGGGATCCAGCAAGGCCCTGATCGATACAGGTTTTCTGGTTAACGCTATTACCCAAAAGATCATGGCAGATAAGGCCTTTGTTGGCCTTCTGCGAGGAACCAGTAATAAGGAAGGCGAGGACATGGTCAATATCGGGGCAGTGATGGAATATGGGGCCACAATCAAGCAGCCCAATGGCACGGTGATCATCATCCCAGCTCGGCCATTTCTGCATCCGGTTATGGAGGCATTTCGTGACCAGGTCCAGGACAATTATAGACAGGCCATCGCCAAGGTTATTTAGGTGGATACATGGCAATTAAAACAGCAGTAGAAAGCTTGATCCGCCTGTTCAAGGCAGAGGTTCACCCGGATACGGTGTTGGTGGTAAGCGATGACCTTTTCGAGGTAACCACCACCCCAAGCATCATCCTCCAGGGGCCAAAGATGATTGAAAACAAACTGCGCCGTTCCTCGGCCAAACTATTTGACAAGGATGAGGCGAATCTTGCCTTTGAGGAATGCCGTTATCCCAGACTATACCATCTTGATTTCGACCTAGTGGTGACGGTGGATCGGGAGGTGGAGCTGCTGGAGTTTCAGGAGCGCATTGCTCGTTTCTATCAGCTCTATCCTGCCTTGCCTATTGATAACCAAGGGAGCCTTAATGTCACCGAGTTTGTGCCCCTGGGTGGTCTGGCCAGAGTCAACCTATCCAACCTCCGGCAGAGCTCCGGCAGGCTGCGCATTGAGGATTGTCCGGTCTATGACAATGAAATTAATAATGGTCGTCTTATCCGTGACCGCACCTTCCAGTTCCATGGTGCCTTGGATGAGGAACGGACCTTTAATCCATAGGAGATAAGTATGATCGAAATTAAAAACCTGCAATTCCAGCCCCTGACCTTTCATCTGGCGGGCAAGAAAACCATCCACCTTGGCTCTCGGGAGTTACTGGCCATTCCGGCGAAGGAAATGTCGGATGAAGTCAGGCTGGCAGAACGGCGTGGGTTGATTGCCACCAAGGACATGAGCAAGGATCGCAAGAAGGAGAAAAAATAATGGCAACCTATCTATCACCGGGCATTTACACCCGGGAGACCGATTTCAGTTTCTATGTGAAGCAGATATCCACCTCCACCGCAGCCATGGTTGGCGTGGCAGAGAAAGGGCCGATCAATAAGCCAATCCTGGTTACGAGCTGGGAGCAGTTTGTTAAACGGTTTGGCTCTTACACCAATGATGGCTATCTAGCCTATGCCGCCCGTTCCTTTTTCGATAATGGCGGCACGGTGCTCTATATCACCCGCATTGCCCACCTCACCAATGTGGTTGATCGTCAGAGTTTAACTGCTTTGAAATCAGCAATCACCTTGCAAAACAGGGAGGCAACTCCAGTCGACACCATGACTATCAATGCCACTAATGAAGGTGTCTGGGGTGATCGTATCTCGGTGACCATTGAAGACGGCACTCTTGAGCCAGCTAACGAGTTCAATTTGGTGGTCAAATACAAGGACGATGTAGTGGAGGTCTGGAAGGATCTCTCCATGGATGAGGCTCAGGGTAATCATGTGGAGCAGGTTATTAATGAACGCTCTGATTTTATAACGGTGCAGGATCTATCTCCCACCACAGGCACAGACAATGACCGACCCGCTCTTGGTTCTTTCGACCTTGCTGGCGGTGACAACGGTCTCACCGGCCTGGTGGACAGTGATTATATCGGCGACCCCTCCCAGCATACCGGCATCTACTCTTTTGATGAGATTGATGCTCTTAATATTCTGATGATCCCTGGCATCACCACTGCCCCCGTAATTATCGCTGGTGTTTCCTATGCAGAAGGTCGCAAGGATCTCATGCTCATAGCGGATACGCCTATTCACCTTGAACCAACCAAAGCGGTGGATTTCCGCAAAGGCCAGGGGATGTACAGCCATGCTGCCTTTAATTCATCTTATGCAGCCCTCTATTACCCCTGGCTCAA
>CAYUCH010000050.1:0-26711 GCA_964443295.1 uncultured Desulfobulbia bacterium
CAGTTCAATGGTGAGCTGGTTGATGGTGTTATGGGCGACTTCGACATCTCCCAGCAATGGCAAAGATACTCGTCCATCCAGGCGCACCATGACAGATCTCGACAGGTCAGCCTCCTGCCAAACATGAATTTCTATGGTGTCTCCCAAACCAATGGTATATTCTGTTCCCGGGGATTGTTCTTCCCCAAAAACCGTGTTTGGGATTATAAAAAAAATGAAAAGAATAGAAATTACGAGGAAGCTACACGGGCCGGTCAACTTCTTGAAAGGCGTTTGCATAGTGTAAACCTTGATAAATTTTCGTAAGTGCTCGTCCTGAAAGTGAAAACGGCATAGCCAATACTAAAAAATGTCGCTAATCTTGTGAAGAGGATGATTCTCCCATATTTTCAGATGAAAACATTGATATTTTAATTGAAAATAGAGGTAGTTGGCAACCTTAATCTGGCTTTTAGGACAGTTGGTTTACCTTAACACGCTTATGCAAAAATAGAATTCAAATAGGATGATATGAAAAAAATATTTGTGGTGGGCGATATTCATGGTTGTCATCAATCTTTGTTGATGCTCTTGGATAGGATAAAACCGGACTTTGAGGAAGATTGCTTGCTCTTTCTTGGCGACTATATTGATCGTGGGACAGGTTCAATGCAAGTAGTTGAAGAAATTCTTCGTCTCCGCAAAGAGATGAGACACGTAATTACTTTGATGGGCAATCATGAACAGATGCTGCTAAACTATCTGGCAGGTCGAGATAAAGGGATGTTTCTAGAGGTCGGTGGAATACCTACTCTAGAAAGCTATGGGGTAAATTCGCCATATGATATTGGGGAAGCGCAGGAAAGGATTCCTCGAAAACATCAATTGTTTTTTAATGAACTCCTCACCAGCTGGGAAAGTGAGAGCCATATCTTTGTACATGCAGGCCTGCAACCAGGAGTGCATTTGTCACAACAATCGCGGCAGTGGTTGCTTTGGGGTAGAGAGAGATATCTGAGTAGTCAGCCTGATTTCGGCAAGCCAGTGGTCTCCGGCCATACTCCGTTTCGGGAGCCTCTGGTGGAAGAAAACCGGATCATCATAGATACCGGTGCAGTGTATGGCGGTAAATTGACCTGCCTGATCCTACCTGATATGGAGTTCGTTCAAGTCCCGGGCGAATCACATTGGCAGGCAAGCTGGCGGGATGGTTAAAAGAGATTTCTCACTGGTATTATCTGATGTCAACACAGCTACCTTTATAAGGCCAATCCATGCCTTGATTTTTTCACTGCTTTACTAAGAACATCCAGAAAATAGTCTACCTCTTCCTCGGTATTATATCGGTTCAGGCTGATTCGCAGAGTGCCGTGGAGATATGATTCCGGAATGGCCATGGCAGTGAGCACATGGGAAGGGTCGAGGTCGCCGCTATGACAAGCAGAGTGGGCAGAGATGGCGATACCTTTTTCGTCAAGCTCCTGGGTCAACATTGCTGAAGAACAATGTTCGAAGCTGACGTTGATGGTATTGGGCAGTCTGGGTTGCCCCGAGCCGTTAATCCTCACTCCATCAATGTTGTTGGTGATATGGTTTTCAAGTTTGTTGCGGAGTGTTTCAAGCTGATTGTCATTGCTTTGAAGAAAGTGTTCGGCCAGTTCACAGGCCTTTCCAAAACCAACGATGCCGGCAACATTTTCAGTGCCACCCCGCCTGCCATTTTCCTGACCAGGGCCCATGATGAGAGGGGTGAACGGTACTCCACGTTTCATGTAAATCAGGCCGCATCCTTTAGGCCCATGGAGTTTATGGGCTGAGAGGGTAAGATAATCAACTCCCAGATGGTTGACATCCAAAGCAACTTTACCGGCCATTTGTACAGCGTCGCAGTGAAACAATGTACCTTTTTTACTACACAGGGCAGCAATTTTTTCAATGGGCCAGATAACACCGGTTTCGTTGTTGGCTCCCATGAGTGATACTATGGCAGTATCAGAGCGAATTGAGTTTTCCAAAAGATCAAGGTCCAATCCGCCTTGGCTATCAACAGGTAGAATCTCCACCTCAAAATCCCATTTGTCCTGTAAAAAGCGTAACATCCCTAGAACCGAAGGGTGCTCTACCGTGGAGGAAATAATGTGGCATTTTTTGGGATCTGCCCAGGCACCGCTCCAAAGCGCAGAATTATTTCCTTCAGTTCCACAGCTCACAAAACAAATGCTGTTTACGGAACAATTAAGTAGTTTCGCGGTTTGTCGGCGGGCTTGTTCAACTGCATCATGGGCTGCCTCGCCAAAACGGTGACCACTTGAGGGATTACCAAAGGTGGTACTCAGAGCTGACAGCATGACCTCAACAACCTGAGGATCTAGGGGAGATGTCGCGTTATTGTCAAAATAGATTGAGCGCATGGCAATTATATCTCCAGCATCCTATCCAAGGCAATTTTTGCCTGTGCAGCGGTTTCTTTGTCAACAGTAATTTGGTTTACGGTTTGTCCAGCTACCAGGTTGTCCAATACCCAAAGAAGATAGGCGGGCTTTATTCGATACATGGTGGAGCAGAGGCATTGAAAGGGAGAAAGGGAATGGATTTCCTTGTCTGGATTCAACTGTGCCAATCGATTTACCAAATTTATTTCTGTGCCAACAGCCCATTTTGAACCGGCCGGCGATTCGCCTACGGCTTTGATTATGCTTTCTGTTGAGCCATAATGATCAGCTTCATGGACAACTTCGCGACGGCATTCCGGGTGAACAATGATTTTGATGTCCGGCTCTTGTTCTCGCCAAGATTGCGCGTGGCTTGCCTGGAATTGCATGTGCACAGTGCAATACCCATCCCATAAGATGACTTTTGCCTTTTTGAGTTGATCAACGGTGTTGCCACCTTGAAATTCTCCCCTTTTCCAGAGTACTACTTCATCGACTGGAATACCCAACGCATGGGCTGAATTTCTTCCAAGATGTTCGTCGGGGAAAAAGAAAACTTTATTGCCTTGGTTTAAAGCCCAGGTGAGGACGCGTTCCGCATTGGATGATGTGCAAACAGAACCTCCCCGTTGTCCAACAAAACTCTTAATCTTAGCCGAAGAATTTACATAGGTCACCGGAATGGTACGGTCCTTTTCGCCAATAGCATCGGTTAATTCTTTCCAAGCCCATTCTACTTCATCGGCAGTCGCCATATCAGCCATAGGACAACCTGCCCTCAAATCTGGCAGGATTACAGTTTGTTCATCGGTGGTGAGGATATCTGCTGATTCTGCCATGAAATGGACACCGCAAAAGACGATATAAGAGCGATCCTTTGCCTCTGCAGCCTGGCGGGCAAGTTTAAGGGAATCACCGGTTACATCGGCAAAGGTAAATATAGATTCTTGCTGATAATGATGGCAGAGGATGAGGAGTTGATCAGCCAGCTCTTCTTTGCGAGAGATTATCTGCTCTTGGATGCGATCTTCGTCGGTCTGCACATACTGATCATCCAAGGTGGCTTGTTGTTGCGTTGACATGTTTTTTCCCAAAATAAATAAAGGGGGCGTTCCAAAATAGGAACGCCCCCATGAAAATATGAAAAGGTATTATTTTATTTTTTTAATCCAGGTGGCACAGGGGCCTTTGTCCCCTTCCGATTCGCCAAATGAAACAGCATCACCTTCGTTGATCTGGTCCATGCTCATGTTTTTCAGGGCATTTTCATGGAAGTAAATTTCCCGCCCGCTGTTTGTGGTGATGAAACCATAAGACTCAAAAGGGAAAAGACTTTTAATGACACCGTTCGTATCGCCATCCATGATGGCTGCTTCCACCGGTTTGTTGGTTTGTCGTCTCTTCCTCTGAAGTTCTTTTAATTGCAATCCTAAAGTGTCAAATGCCTCTACAAGAATGGGCCGGACATTTTCACCTTTTCTTTTTACAACAACGGTGTCGTTGGGCACCGAGGCGACAACGCGTAATTCAAAACCACCTTCTTTATGGGAAGAAGTTTCGTTGATGGTGATTCGCAAGTTGTGCACGAGTCCAGGATGGTGCCTGAGTAGCCGGGATTTTTCCTGGTCTATTTTTTCCTGCCATGATTTACGCATTTCAAGATTACGAGCTTCAACATGAAGTTCCATATGGTTCCTCCTGTCCTATAGGTGTGGGGAGTGAGAAGAAGAAAAAATGATTGGATGTGAATTTCAATAGTTTTTTATCCATAAGATAACGGAAACAATTTTCCCTATCTTTAATAATATATCCTGGAGTGCAAGTTGTGCAAGGTAATTTCTACTCTTGACGGCGAGAATTATTGAAAAGTATTTATTGGTGAGCTGCTGGTTATTCTTTTTATGGAGAATAGCGATTTTGCACTATATTGAGCCGGTCTAAGGATTGAGTGAGACGATGGGGGGGAAGTTTGCCTTTTTGTGCTTCATTTTTGAATAGTTCCAGTGTCTTACGTGTTTTGTCATGATCGTGGCAGATAAGGAGAATATCAGCGCCTGCCATAAATGCCTGTATTGATGCTTCTGGTATGGACCATTGGTTTTCAATGGCTCCCATTTCTAAATCATCGGTGAGCAGTAGGCCATCGTATCCAAGGTCGTTACGCAGGATGTCTGTCAAAATTGTCTTGGACAGCGTTGCGGGCTTGGTTGTATTCAAAGCTGGGTAGAGGGTGTGAGATGTCATAAGAGTTGCAATATTATTCTTTATGGCAATCCGGAAGGGTTCCAGGTCAATGGTGTCAATTATGTCTGCCGAATGATGCACGGTGGGGAGATGTTCATGGGGGTCAATTTGGGCACCACCTAAGCCAGGAAAATGTTTGCCACAGGCTGCGAGACCATTTTCTTGCATGTTATTGATGATTATGGCTGCCATATTTCCAACCTGGTTCGGTTGTCCCCCCAGTGACCGCTGCTCCATAAAGAGCCCTTCACCTCGAGGAGATACATCCAGGACCGGAGCCAGGTTCAGGTTGATACCAGTGTCCAGCAATTCCCGGGCACACGCTTTTGCATAGTCGGCAAGGGCCTCGTGAGGATTGGATCCTGATGCAAGGTCTCTGGCATGGCCGAACTGGGTATAAGGTAATGGAAGGCGGGTAACACTCCCTCCCTCCTGGTCGATGGCAATGAGTGGAGAAGGAAGATGTGCCTGGGTGCATGCATCTCGAATTTCACCACATAATGCGGTTAGTTGTTGGGGTGACTCTACATTGCGGCGAAAGAGGATGAAATTATTCACCTGGTGTTGATTAATCAGTTGTCGAGTGGAAACATCCAACCCTGTCCCCGGTAAGCCAATCATGAACAGGCGCCCTAGATCATGTGTGCTGATGTTTTTATCTTGCATAGGTGTTAGTCCAACTCTTTTGCATAGGAGGCGGGATCGGTAAGGCCAGCTGCTTTAAATCCTTTGAGGCGTAATTGACACGCATCGCAGGCACCACATGCACGACCAGTTTGGTCTGGATCGTAACATGAATGGGTTCTGCTGTAGTCCACACCAAGGTCGGTTCCTTTTCGAATAATCTCTTCCTTTGAAAGCTGAAGGAGGGGGGCATGGATGGTGAAGCCGTTTTTTTCTTCACGTCCGACCTTGGTGCCTAAGTTAATTGTTTTATTCATAGCATCCAGATAGTCTGGTCGACAGTCCGGGTAGCCAGAAAAATCCACAGCATTGACACCAATAAAAATATCCCGAGCACCGACAACTTCCGCCCAAGCTGCGCCATAGGAGAGGAAAATAGTATTACGCCCAGGCACATATGTAATGGGAATTGAGTTGGCCATTTCCTCGGCGTCTCGGTTTTTAGGAACAATAAGGTCACTGGTCAAAGCAGAACCGCCAATGAGTCCAAGATCGAGATTGAGAATTAAATGGGCTGCGGCGTTCATTTCAATGGCATTTTCTTTGGCGCGCTCCAATTCGATGGATTGTTTTTGGCCATAGGAGAAACTCAAGCAATAGCAGCTAAACCCTGCTTCCTGGGCAATAGCCAGTACAGTAGTAGAGTCAAGCCCGCCACTAAAGAGAATGACGGCTTTTTGGATGTGGTCGGTTGAAAGTTCCATGTTTCATTCCTTACGATGAAGGTCCACTGGCAGAGAGTGGACAATGTGGGTGCCTGTTGTTGTTACGTCTGCCTGATATGCCAATATCATAACTCCTTTTTCAGAGGCAGTGTGAAGATGCTCAGCATACACCGGGTCAATGTGGGAGGCTGGTGCAAAACGATGCGCATCGGAACGCTGTACACAGAAGAGCACTGCTGCGCCGTGACCTGAATTTTTTAATTCTATCAGCTCATTGAGATGCTTTGTTCCTCTTGTTGTAACGGCGTCGGGAAACATGGCATATTTCTCTTCAACGAGTGTGCAATTCTTTACCTCTAAATATATTTTTTGTTCATTATGGGTGTGAAGCAGGAAGTCCAGCCGTGTATGTGCCGAGGTTTTTACCTCAGCTTGGATTGAGCTAAGGTGGCTGAATTCTTTGATAATTCCATTTTCAAGTGCTTCCTTGACAAGAGAGTTTGTGCGACTGGTATTTATGCCAACCCAGGACATATTTGGACGAACGAGTTCCAGGGTATGTGGATATTTACGCTTTGGATTGTCTGAACGGGAAATACACACTTCAATACCAGGTTCCTGGCATCCAAGCATTGATCCGGAGTTCGGACAATGAACAGTTAAAAGAGTGCCATCGGCAAGCTCAACATCTGCCAGAAATCGCTTGTATCGGCGGACAAGACACGCCCTTTGCAATGGCTGATTATATATCATGTACGTTTATGACTCTCTAAGGATATCATTGAAAATGGTTGAATTATTTCGAACCACAGTCTAAACAATTTAACTATGCATATTTACAAGTAATTTCTATCTTGGAAAGAAAAAACTATTTCGCAGGATTTGAGTTTTTAAAATAATGGTAGAGAAAAAGAAAAAGGAAAATAAAGCTCAGCGGAAAAAGGCAGTCGCCATTCGCTATGAGGCGGAAAAAGATCCAGCACCTAAAATTATTGGTAAAGGTTCCGGAGCCATTGCTGAGAAAATTATTGCCCTGGCCAAAGAACATGGTATCCCAATCCATGAAGATACCGATTTGGTCGAAATCTTATCTCGCCTTGATCTTAACGCCCCAATACCACCGGAAACATATGTTGTGGTGGCTGAAATTTTGGCGTTCATTTATCGTGCGAATGATAATTACAAACACGTCAAGTGATCCATTCCTGAAAAATTCTTTCCTAATGATAAAGGGTGAGAAAGGAAGACTCTGGATTCGACTGAGTGGAGATACATGAAGTGGAAAACTGGCTGAGCTGGAGGCGGAACTTCCACTTAATTGAATGGTTTTAAAATGAACGGCTTTTTTAGAGATCCACCCATTGAAATGTGCTACAATGGCAACCTGCTAAAGACTTGGACGTATTCTATTTCTTTTTCATGAGAAGATAAGCAGAACACATGGCAGAGAGCATCTCGAAAATTCTTATAATTGATAATGACCCGACCCATAGGTCGAGCCTTGAAGCAGTACTCTCCTCTCCTCAATATGTTATTTTTAATGCTCCATATGGTGAAGGGGCTATCAACATAGCCAATACCCATGATTTCAACTTGATTATTATTGGTCAGGACTCCTTGGTTGGGAGTGGTTTTGAGACGGCATCACTTTTGCGTAACGTTGAAATAACATCCTCTATTCCCATTCTTTTTATATCGGATCAAATCAGTACTGAAGAATTTAATTTTGTCGGATTTGATGCTGGGCCTGTGGATATTCTTTGTAAGCCTGTCACTCCTAAATTACTTTTACAAAAAGTTGCTTTACTTCTTGATTATCAGCGAAAAAATAATGCCCTCCTGGAAAGTAATGAGACTGCCGGGGCCATATTAAATGCCTGTTTGGATGAAGCGTATCTCATAGCACCAAACGGGGAAATTTTTGGAGCAAATAGCATTGCAGCTTCGCGATCTCTGCCCCATGAGTCGAATCTAGTCGGAACGAATATCCAGGATATTTTTTCTGAGGAGACCCGTCAAAAGCGATTCCAAAAAATAAAAGAAGTGATACGTACAGGGAATCCCCTTTCTTTTGAAGATCAGCAGGGCGAATCTATTTTTAAGATCCAAGTGTATCCTGTTTTAAGTGTTGACAAACAGGTGCAAAAGTTGGCCGTAATAATTGCCGACATAACTAAAAATCGGCAGGCTGAAGATCTTTTGGCCCGTATGGCTAAATATGACCCGTTGACCGGTATGGCAAACAGGTCAATGCTAACCGACTTTCAAAATCAGGCCATGGCCAGGGCAAAACGCCATAAGCGAAATATGGCGGTATTATATTTTGGCTTGGATCGTTTAAAAGATGTCAACGATTCGTTGGGACGGGAAGTTGGCGATAAGTTGCTACGGTCCGTGGCTGAGCGGATTGAAAAGAGCTTACGAACCAGTGACTTGGTGTCCCGGGTCGGGGGCGATGAATTTGTGCTCATTGTAGATGACATCGCTCATCTGGAAGATGCGGCATATATTGCTGATAAAATTGTAGAGTCAATGGAGGCACCCCATATTATAAACGGGCATGAAATTGTCGTCACCGGAAGTATTGGTGTTGCACTCTATAGCGGAGGGGCTGAAACATCGGAAGAATTGAATAAAGCTGCTGAGACTGCGATGTATCACGCCAAACAGCAAGGGCGCAGCAATTTTCAGTTTTTTTCTCCTGATATGCAACAGAAGGTTATTGAACGTATGCAACTTGCCAATGACCTTCGATTGGCAATCAACAACGACCAACTCTTGGTTCATTACCAACCTCAGGTTGAGGCAGGTACAGGTCGGGTTGTAGGTCTTGAAGCGCTTCTACGATGGAATCATCATGAATTCGGCATGGTAAGCCCGGCTCGGTTTATTCCCCTGGCCGAAGAGACCCGGATGATTAATTCCATTGGAGAATGGGTATTGCGCACTGCTTGTGGAGCCAATCATGCCCTGTGTAAAGCCATTGCCGGGTCACATTCCATTTCAGTGGCGGTAAATGTTTCCATTCGGCAACTGAAACAAGAACATTTTTGCGATACGATTAAAAAAGTTCTTGATGAAACCGGTCTTCCAGCTCAGCATCTTGAAATTGAGCTTACCGAAAGTACAGTAATGGAAGACGCTGAATCTGCCATTAAAATGTTGTCCGAAATAAGAGCGTTAGGAGTGAAAATCTCCATTGATGATTTTGGGACGGGGTATTCATCCTTGAGCTATCTCAAGCAACTGCCCATTGATGCTGTAAAGATTGATCTTTCCTTTGTAAGAGATATTGGCAAAGACTCAAATACAGAAGCAATTATCAGAGCAATAATCTGCCTGGCCCATAACCTTGGCCTCAAGGTTGTTGCAGAAGGCGTGGAAACCCTGGAGCAAGCCAATTTCCTCGCAGAGCATGAATGTGAGTACTTGCAGGGATATTATTTCAGCCGACCTTTAGATCATTCTGCTGCAGTGCGTTTGCTTTCCGATGGGATTGTTTTAGGAGAGCGTCCAACCACCGTAATAGCCTAATCAGATTATTCCCGCAATTTGCTTTTCGATTAGAACTTTTTCCCCTACTATCTAACCAGGATAATCAAAAACGGACATCCGTTACAATCTGTAAGGAGAACCGTGTTGATGCGTTTGATACTGTCATAATTATGTTTTACATTTGCTGTATTATAGAATGATATACATATCTTCAGCATGGTTAAGTTGAAAAAAGTATGGAAATCAAGACACAAAAAGATTTACTTCGCGCTGCTATACTGCTTGAACGTCTCGCTCAAAAAGTATATACGGGGATTGCTGATTTATTCAGATATGAAAAAGGTATTTCTCTGATATTCGAGGAATTAGCAGCAGATGAAGAGCAACATATCAAGTTACTTTCTAAACTGCTTGCCGGATTACCGACCGCTTCAGGAAAACTTCCCTGCTCCTTCCAGCATTGTGAAAAATTACAATCAATTCTCGAACATTTGGAACACATTGATATTAATGCCATCGAAAATTTGAATGATGCCTATGAATTGGCGCATGATTTAGAATTCTCAGAAATTAACAGTATTTTTTTGCAGATCATTTTACTGTGTGCAGATGATGACGAAGAGCATACTTTCATAAAGCAGGAAATAATTGAACATCAGAAAAAGATATTCACCCTTAAAACTCAATTTGGCGACAAACAAAAGAGAAAAACCTTTGTTGCCCAACCTGTTTGATGTGGTCAGAACTTATGAAAATACCGGTGGTTGATATTGGGACATGTTCGTTATGCATGGGATGTATTGAAGTCTGCCCTATGGTGTTCCACTATAATGAAACCGCCAACTATATAGAAGTCATAGCTCTTGAAGAATACCCTATCGAAGATGTTGACGAGGCAATAAAGCTATGCCCTGAAGACTGTATCGAATGGGACGAAGGGAAATAGGAGAAAATGGCGTTGAAGAATTTGAAATGGTTGATTTGAGTGAAGTGTTAGTGCGGCAAAACCTGCAATTGCTGACTCAATGATGTGACTGTGTCGGTAGCCTGGAGAATTATACGATATAAAGATTGTCACGTTCTTGAAATAATACAAAACCGTCTGTGCAGGAAACTGCACAGACGGTTTTTTTTTGAATCGTGAAAAGTGTATTTGGAATTACAGAAAAGGAGCACCGGGCAAAGTGTTAATAGCCTTCTCTGCTGATTGAAGAAGTCCGTTGGGAAGCACTCCAAGAAGGATGATGACAACCAGAAGGCCAACGCTGACCACCTTGGAAATGACATCAACTTGAATGGCTGGCTTTTCTTCGGGATCAGAGCAAAAGGTGACGCGTACGACAGAGAGATAATAATAGATTGCAATAGCGGTATTAATTGCCGCTAAAACAACAAGTATTTTATGGTCGTTGGCATATGCATGGGTAAGGAGCATGAATTTTCCCATGAACCCGGCAAAGGGTGGAATGCCGGCCAGGGCAAACATGCCGATGCCAAGGGTTAGAGCGAGAAGAGGAGCCCTTTTATGAAGTCCGGTGAGGTCTTCTATGAGTACGTTTTCACCGTTTTGGGATACTTTGCAGATAACCAGGAAGCAGGTCAGTGTCATGACCAGATAACCGATGATATAGAAGACTGCAGCGGCAAAGCCTACGGTCTTAAAGGTTACGAGGCCGAGCATGATAAAACCGGCATGGGCAATACCGGAAAAGCCCAGCATTCGTTTAATGTCTTTTTGAACCAGGGCAAGCAGATTACCGTAAAACATGGAGCCCACGGCTAATACTGTTAAGAGAACTGGCATGGTCTGGTCACCAGGGGCCACAAGTGTAGTTATCCGGATGAGAATTGCCACTGCTGCGATTTTTGGAACAGAAGCGATGAAAGCGGCAGTTTCATTGGAAGCTCCCTGGTAAACATCTGGAACCCAGAAATGCAGAGGGAAAACCCCCAACTTGTAGAGAAAACCAATCATGACCATGGCAAGGCCGGCAATGACGGCAACTTGGTTCATGCCATATGCCTTGTTGAGGGCTGGCAGTAAATCAACCAGGTAGGTTGTATTGGTAAGACCGAATATATAGCTCATACCAAAAAGCATGATGGCGGTGGCCAGGACACCAAAGAGAATATATTTTATAGCGCCTTCCATCTGGGTGCGTTCGCCGGTGTGTTCGTCCCGCATGGGTACCAGGAGATACAGGCAAAAGGAAGAAAGTTCCAGAGATACCACCATGGTGAGCAACTCGACACTGCTCATCAGCATGACAAGACCCATGACTGAAAGGAGCATAAAGAGATAATATTCCGGCTTAATCTTATCCTCTACACCTTTGAGAGCCCTGCCGAAGAGCAGGAAAACCAGAAAACCGATGCTGATGATAACTTTAAAAAACTGGGAGAAACAGTCCACCCGATAGGCATCGTAAAAGAGATTGCCTTCTTGGCATTGGGTGGCAAGGACGAGAATGAGATTTACAACAGCAATGGCAATGGCCGCTCCCTTAGCCTGGCCTGCCTTGTTTTCACCTAAGGTGATGAAAAAGAGAACTAGGCTTCCTAAGAGAAGAAAAAGTTCGGGAGCAAATAACATAAGTTTCATGGTCTGATTACCGTTTATATCCTAAGGGATTAATTTTTTTGCTACCAATATTTCAGGATTGGCCTGGTTTACCTGGTCAATGAGGTGGCTGACGCTGGTATGCATAACATCCAGAAACGGCTCAGGTCGTAAACCGATCCAGAAAACAAAAACCAGGAGTGGGGCAAGGGTGAGCACCTCGCGGAAATTCAGGTCGGATAAAATATCGGGATTG
Organism: uncultured Desulfobulbia bacterium; assembly: GCA_964443295.1. Classification (GTDB taxonomy): domain Bacteria; phylum Desulfobacterota; class Desulfobulbia; order Desulfobulbales; family CG2-30-60-27; genus CAYUCH01. The sequence goes on from CAYUCH010000050.1 coordinate 12,316, forward strand.
GGATTGGCCTTGGATCCCCATACAACTTTCTGCAACATACGAAGCATATAAGCGGCGGCTAGTATAGCGCCGGGAATAGCGAAACTGGCAACGACCCAGTTTTTGGTGAAACCACCTACCAGGATGAGGAATTCGCCAATAAAACTATTGGTTCCTGGAAAGGCCAGTGATGATAGAGAAAAGAAGGCCAGAAAGGTGACATAGATGGGCATGAACTGACCGATTCCCGAGGCGGTGGAAAGTTCCCTGCTGTGGGTTCGTTCGTATATAAGTCCGACACAGATAAACAGCGCACCGGTGGTTATACCATGGTTGATCATCTGCAGGATAGCACCCTCAATGCCCTGGGTATTCAAGACAAAGATTCCCAGGGTGACAAAACCCATATGGCCAACACTGGAGTATGCGATGAGTTTTTTCATGTCGCTTTGGGCCAGGGCAGTGAACCCACCGTACAAAATCCCGGCCACCGAAAGCCATAGGATTGCCGGCATAAAGTAAAAAGTTGCCGCAGGGGTGATGGGTAGGCAAAAACGTAGGAAGCCATAGGTGCCCATTTTCAGAAGTACACTGGCCAGGATTACCGAGCCGGCAGTGGGTGCTTCAACATGGGCGGCGGGCAACCATGTATGGAATGGAAACATGGGAACTTTGATGGCAAAGGCCAGAAAGAAGGCCAAGAAAACCAAGGTTTGGAAGAGCTGTGAGTATTCTTGTCCCATCATCATCGGGATGGACCAGGTACCATTATGGAGGTACAGGGCGATAATGGCAACTAAGAGCAGCACCGAACCTGCCAGGGTGTACAGGAAAAATTTGACGGAGGCGTATACTTTCCTGGGACCGCCCCAGATGGCGATGAGCAGATACATGGGAATGAGCATGGCTTCCCAGAGAATATAAAACAGGACAAAATCCAGGGCCATGAACACACCCAGCATGGAAGTTTCCATGATCAGCATGCAGATCATAAATTCCTTTACCCGTTTTTGGATATATTTCCAGGATGCCAGAATACAGATGGGCATAATCAGGGTTGTGAGAAGCACCAGAAGCAGGCTGATGCCGTCAATGCCCAAGGTGTAATTGATGTTCAAGGAAGGAATCCAACTGCAATGTTCACCAAATTGATATTTTGCCGTGGTGGTGTCAAATCGTGGATATAAAAATAAAGAAATCACCGCCGTGATGGTAGTTATTATCAGGGTCCATATACGCGCAAAGGATTCATTTGGCACCGCAAGAAGAGCTAAAGCTCCCACCAAAGGAAGAAAAACAAGGGTGCTTAAGATTGGGAACCCTTCGTTTACAATGAGAAAATCCATAATAGATGCCTTTACTCTTTCAAATTAGGCTAAAACATAACCGACCAGAAACAGGGCCAGAATAGTAACCGCGAAAAATAGGGTGTATTGCACCTGCCCTGTTTGTACCTTTCGGAGAACACCACCGATGTTCCTTACAGATCGAGCCGTTCCGTCCACTACGCCGTCAATGGCATGCCAATCAAACCAACTCCAGAAGCGGGATGTAAGCATCAAGGGCATCAGGCCGATCAGACGGTAGAATTCACCTACGCCATTATCAACCCATTGGATGGGTTTCTTGACCAACCAAAGAAAACCGCGACCGCCCATACGGTAGAACCAGTCCATATCAATGGAAATAGTTGGCTCGGGTGCTAGCTTCTTAATGAGCAGGAAGAAGCCAAGGGCAGTGAACAGTAGGATCTGTAGGGTTTCGGAAAGATGATATTGGTCGTATGGATGATATCCTGCGGCAATTTCTGGAAATGGCAGCATATTGTAAAGATATGGCGTGTAGCAACCAATGAAGATACAGAGGAAACTTGCCACTATCATGGCAGCCTGCATATTCCACGGTGGATCAGCTGCTTTATCCCATGTTTCTTTGGAACAGTTGTTCTTGCCAAACCAGATGAAATAGGGAACCTTCAGGCCTGTGTGCAGAAAAGTACCAGCCGATGCCAGGGTCAAGAGAAAGGCTGCCCAATAGTTGTGGATTTCAAAGCCCGCCGCCACAATCATGGCTTTGGAAACAAAGCCCGAGAAGAGTGGAAAGGCGGAGATGGAAAGCCCGCCAATGAGTGTATAAACAAAGGCCAAGGGCATTTTCTTATACAGTCCGCCCAACTCTGAAAATTTACTTTTACCAGTCATGTAGAGAACAGACCCGCAGCCCATGAACAGGAGTCCTTTATAGAGGATATGGGCAAAGGCATGGGCACAGGCACCATTGATTGCCAGGGGTGTGCCGATCCCAACTCCAGCTACCATATATCCAACCTGGCTGATGATGTGGTAGGCCAAAAGTCTTCGGGCATCATTTTCCAACACCGCGTAGACAACACCGTAAAGAGCCATTGCAACGCCAAGGGGAACCAGAATATCCATGCCGGCAAAGCCGCGGGCCAAGGCATACACTGCGGTTTTTGTCGTAAAGGCACACATGAAGACCGCACCGGAAACTGTTGCCTCGCCATATGCGTCGGGCAACCAGGCGTGGAAAGGCGGCACAGCAGCATTAAGGAGGAAGCCAATCATGATGAGATAGGTGGAGAGGCTTGGGCTGTCAACACCAATGGGACCGAATGAGAGGTCGCCACCAGTGGCATGGTAGCGCAAAATAAATCCACCCAGCAAGGCGAGTCCGCCGGCGGTATGAACAAGCAGATAGCGATACCCAGTGGCCAGCGACTCTTTGCGGTTTCTGAACCAGACCAGGAAGACAGAGGAAAAGGCCATTAATTCCCAGAAAAGGAAAAGGACTAAGTAGTCACCGCAGAAGATGACACCCAGGGAACCGGCGACATAGAGCCAGGCTGCCACATGCTCCCAGTCGTTGTCCACATGCATTCCATAGACGGAGCCGATGATACACATCAAGGTCATGATATAGGCAAAGACCTTGGCCAGGGCATCAACCCGGCCAAAGATAAGGTCCCACTCCATGAACTTGACCACGCCATATGTACCGTTCTCCATGAAGAATAGAACATCAACAAAGGCCAGGAGTGGCACAATAAAAAGGTACGGTTTCTTCATGGCCCGTGGAATAAAGGGCAGCAGGAAGGCGCCGACAATAAGAATAAGAGAAGGATGCAGGAAATTACTCGTCATAGTAATCCTCACGGGTCATGATGCCCAGATGGCCGAACCATTTGGACACAATGATAATGAGTACGCAGGCAATGAAACCAAAAATGGACCAGAAACCAGGGACATTTAATTCCGCCCAGGTATGAGCATGGTGTTTGTCTAGAAAAAAGATGTCCCAGAGAACCAGGAGGCCAAGACCGACATAGCACAGCCTGATGACTGTTTTTAACCGGTCACGTAGAAAGTCAATGAATTTCACTATCATGATATCCTCCGGGCCTTATAAGCCGGTTGTCGCCATTTGAACGAATTCCATCATGAAATCCGGACGAATTCCAATGATTACCGAAATAATCGCCGCAATCAAAATGGGTATAACCATACTCAGTGGTGCCTCTTTTATTCCTGTGTATTCTACACCAGTGGGTGGTTTGCCGAAAAAGGCCTTGAAGGTAACCGGTGCAAAATAACCGACATTCAACAGAGTCGAAGCCAGCAGTATCAGGACAAGGCCCAGTTGTTGCGCTTCAAGGGAGCCCAGCAGTAGGTACCATTTTGTGACAAAACCAGCCACCGGCGGAGCGCCGATCATGGAGAGTGATGCAATGGCAAAGGCTCCGAAAGTAAAGGGCATGGCTCGGCCAAGACCGCTCATCTCAGAAATATTCTTTTTATGGGCTGCCACATAAATGGCGCCGGCACAGAAGAAGAGGGTGATCTTTGAAAAAGCATGGTTGGCAATATGCACCAGGCCGCCCTGGATGCCGGGAATTGTAAGTAAGGCGGCGCCAAAGACAATGTAAGAGAGCTGGCTTACGGTGGAGTAGGCAAGCCGTGCCTTGAGGTTGTCCTTTGACAAGGCGATGATTGAGGCCATGAGAATGGTGAATGAGACAAAATAGGCCGTGGGGATACCCAGGTTCAAGGCCCCCATGGTGTCAGTACCAAAAATATAGAGCATAACCCTGGTGGTGGAGAATACTCCGACCTTTACAACGGCTACGGCATGGAGGAGGGCAGAAACCGGGGTGGGTGCCACCATGGCGCCGGGCAGCCAGTGATGGAATGGCATAATGCCGTTTTTGGCAAAGCCGAGAAGGCAGAAAATATAGAGCATGATGACCAGGGCGCTATTGTAATCGCCGGTGAATATGCCGCTCTTAATATTATCTGCAAAATCCAAGGTGCCGGTGAGTACATAAATCAGGATCATGGCTGGCAGCAGCAGGCCCTTGGCCGTGGTGGTGAGGTAGACAATGTATTTTTTTGCACCCTCATAACCCTCTTTATCCTGATGATGCGCAACCAAGGGATAAGTGACTATGGAGACAATTTCATAGAAGAGGTACAGGGTGAAAAGATTGTCTGAAAAGGCCACCCCGATGGCGCCGAACAGAGCCAGAGCAAAACAGGCATTGAAGCGGGTCTGGGCATGCTCGTTCGAACCCCGCATATAGCCCATGGAGTAGAAAACGGTGATCATCCAGAGAAAAGAGGCCACCAGGGCGAAGATCATGGAAAAGGCATCGGCCCGTAGGGATACAGAGAGTCCCGGCAGTATTTTAAAAACATCATAATGCAGAGTATTGCCGGCAAGCACCGGCTTGATCATGGAGGCCACAAAGCCGAACATGATAACAGCAGAAATAAAAGACCAGGTCTCCCGCAGGTTGGGCTTGGTCTTTGTGTTCATGACAAAGAGGGAGCCAACCAAGGGGACGAGCAGGGCAAATAAGAGTCTTGAATCTTCGACGACCATTTTAGATTTCCTTTCTTTAGCCGTGCAGCTCTGTCACGTCTTCCGTGTCTATGGATTTGAAATTTCGATAGACAGCGAGGACAATGGAAAGGGCGATGGCAGCTTCGGCGGCTGCAATACCCATGATAAACAAAGTAAATATCTGACCCACCGTGGGATCCGGGGCCAGGAAGCGATTGAATGCCATGAAATTTATGGAGGCGCCGGCAAGTACCAATTCAGCACATATGAGCATGCCGATGAGGGTACGCCGCTGGAACATACCGTAAAGCCCGATGGCAAATAAAAAGGCAGCCAGAATGAGGTATGTATTGAGATCGTTATGAATGGCTAAAGGGTTCATGATGCCTCCCGACCCGCTCTGGCAAGAACCAGTGCACCGATGATGGCGACGAGTAATACGATGGAAATTAACTCAAAAACCATACTGTAAGTGGTGAGAAGTGAGTTACCGATTGCTTTGACCGAACCATCCCCCTGCATGGTGACATGTTGCCAGTTTGTATCAAGGCCAAGTTTCACCAATCCTGCAAAGACAACACCACCGGCAAGGAATCCTAATACACCGGCGAGCACATTCTGTTTGCCACCTATTTGGTTTTCAGGCCTTGGCTCCGCAAGCATAACGGCAAAGGCGATGACCACGCCTATGGCGCCCACGTAAATGAGAAGTTGCATGAGGGCAACAAAGGGGCTGTTCAAATAATAGTAAATACCAGCCACTCCGATAAAGGAGAGGAGGAGCCCCACAACACTGCGGATAAGCCGTCCTGCTGAAACAGCAATGACAGCACCCAGGCAGGTCGCCCCCAGGAGAACGTAAAAAATCAGGCCGGTGAGGCCTTCTGGAGTAAACAATCCATTCATCAGCTCTTATCCTTTAACCGTTGTAAAAGATCGAAGATATAATCTTCCTTTCGGGTGCTTGCCAGATTGTATGCCTTTGAATATTTAATGGCACCGGGTTTACATGAATCAACACAGGAGCCACAAAGACTGCATCGGGTGAAGTCCAGAATGTATTTGGTAAGGACTTTTTTCTTTTCACCTTCAGGTTTTACACCGGCCACGGTAATGCAGCCGGATGGACAGGCCCGCTGGCACATGCCGCAGACAATACACGTCGGTGCGCCGGTTTCCGGATCAGCGACCAGTTCGATATGGCCACGATACCGTTCAGGCATTTCCAGGGTTTCATGGGGGTACTGGACAGTCACCACCGGTTTCCATAAATACTTGAAGGTGATGCCCATGCCCACGGCAAGGCTCTTGGTACCACTGAATAATTCTGCAAAATAACCGCTCATGGTTTAGTACCTTAGTCCTTGTTGACTGCAATAAAAAAACATGAAAATAAAAAAATACTTATGAAATAAAATGGTTAACACCTACTGTTAAGGTACTTATCCTAAAATTCTAAAGTCACATTCCACATTAGTGGGTCCGCCTTCCTGTTACGAGACAATAAGGGGCCAGAGTTTCAACATGGCGCCGGTAAGTATCAGGTTAAAAAGGGATATGGGAATAAGGATCTTCCACGACAGGTTGAGCAAGCCGTAAATGGTGGTTCGGGGATAGACCCAACGTATCCATATCACAACAAATATTAAGAAATAGAGTTTAAGCAAGAACCAATGGACACCGTCCGGGGTAAGACCGAAGGGGCTTTGCCAGCCACCCAGAAAGAGGACCACTGTCAAGGCGCAACCGATGACGATATTGGCATACTCGCCCATAAAGAACAGGCCGAAGCCCATTCCGGCGTATTCCGTGTGATATCCTGCAATGAGCTCACTTTCCGCCTCGCCCATGTCAAAAGGCGCCCGGTTGGTCTCCGCCAGGGAACAGATAAAAAAGATGAGAAATGATACCAGCATCAGAGGGTTAGCGTTCCAGCGGAAGATATACCAAGATAAAATTCCATCCTGCTGCCGGACAATCTCATTGAGATTCATGGTGTGGGTTACCATGATCATAGTAATGACAGTGATCAGCATGGGGATTTCATAGGCTACGTTCTGAGACACCGCCCTGGCCGCCGAGATGACGGCATATTTATTATTGGATCCCCAGCCGCCGAGGAGAACACCCATGGCATTGATGGATGCAAGTGCGAATATCAACAACAGGCCAGTATTGATTTCCCTGGCTACCAGGGTTTCAGAAAAGGGAATGACGGCAAAACTCATCACTGCCGGAATAAGTAACATTGGAGGAGCGATTCTGAAAAGGATCGGATCAATATTGTCCGGAATCAGAATCTGTTTGGTCATCAGTTTGATGCCGTCCACAACGGTTTGCAGGAGACCAAATGGGCCGACCTCTTTGGGACCGATCCGGCGTTGGATATGACCGGCGACTTTTCTCTCCATCCATACAAGAAAGGCAGCATTAAAAGCGGCAAACGCTATGATGCCGACAAGAAATGCCAGAAGGCGTCCGGGATCTTGGTTTATCAAATTGGTGAGAAAATCCATGGAGTTGATTCCTTTACCTATCTATACAGGGGATGACCAGGTCCAGGCTTCCCATGAGGGCCAGGGCATCAGCCAGCAACATACCCTTGGCAGCTTCACTGTAGACGCTCAAATTGGAATATGAAGGTGATCGCAGTTTTAAACGATATGGCTTGTTGGTACCGTCACTGACAACTCTAACACCGAATGAGCCCCGGGCCGCCTCAACGTTAGCGTAATAATCACCTTTCTCCGGCTTGATGATTTTCGGTACTTTAGCAGCTATGACCGGACCATCGGGTAGCTTGTCTAAGGCCTGTTCAATGATCCGCATGGATTGTTCCATTTCATCCATGCGCACCATGTATCGAGCCATTGAGTCTCCTTCCGGATAGGTGGGAATGTCAAAGTCAAATTCCGGATAAGATGAATAGGGCTCTGCCTTACGAACGTCATATTTCACTCCGGCACCACGAAGGACAGGGCCGGTTGCCCCATACTTTCTGCACATCTCGGCATCAACAAAGCCGATATCTCTCAGCCGCTTAATGAGGATGATATTCTTGGTGACCAGATTATGGTACATGGGCATGCGTTCGCGCAGCCTTTTAATGAACTCTTTCGTGCCGGTGATGAAATCATCGTCAATATCGTTATACACACCACCGAATCGGAAATAACAATAGGTGAGCCGAGAGCCAGTTATTGCCTGGAGGAGATCCAGGATTTCTTCACGGTCATCAAAGGCATAGAGTAGCGGGGTGAAACCGCCGAGATCCAGCACAAAGGCACCGAACCAGACAAGATGGCTGGAGATGCGGTTCAACTCAACGGTGATGGCCCGAATATACTCGGCCCGTTCGGGCACCTCGATGCCGGCGGCACGTTCCACAGCCAAGACATATCCATGGTTGTATGCCATGGCCGAGAGATAATCCATACGTCCGGTATTGGGCATGAACTGGGCCCACGTCCGGTTTTCACCCATTTTCTCGTGCATACGGTGGATATATCCCAAAACCGGCTCGGCATGGCGGATATATTCACCATCCATCTCGAGCTTAACCCGCAATACACCGTGGGTGGCCGGATGCTGCGGTCCCAGATTAAGGACAAAGGTTTCCTTGGAGTCGCTTTGCGCTAAGACACTCATGGGGTGAAGTCCTTCAGAAGGGGATGAAAATCGGCGTCTTCGGGTAAGAGCAATGGTGAAAGGTCGGGATGGTCGGTGAAGACGATGCCGAAGAAATCATGGGTTTCACGCTCGTGCCAGTTGGCGCCTGGGTAAATATCTGAAATGGTAGGTACTTCCGGTGCCTTGCGATCAACCCTGGTCCGGACGACAATACGGCAGGGATCAGTACCGTGGTTATAATCGTAAACCACTTCCAGTTGTTCTTCTTTTGTCCAGTCTACACCGGGGACAGCCTCGATAAAAAAACCGGCTCGATCAAGAATGTCAGCTGCTTCCACAACTTTATCCGGGGTGACCGCCACGTCTAAATGGAAACCTTTTTCACTGAAATCGGTTTCAATGGCATTTTCCATGGCCAATGTATCAAGCGGTTGTTTGACGGTTGCGAGACTCATAGTTTATCCAGCCTCCACCCTGGGCCAGCTTTTTCTTCTGGAACCAGTAATTTTTTCTTCTAATTCAAGTATGCCTTCAATGAGCGCCTCAGGTCTTGGCGGACATCCTGGGATATACACGTCCACCGGGAAGAGTTGGTCCGCTCCTTCGACGATACCGTATTGACCTTCGAAGACAAAAGGACCACCGGAAATAGCACAGTTACCCATGGCAATAACCCATTTGGGTTCGGGCATCTGGTCATAGAGAGTTTGAACAGCCGGGGCCATTTTTTTACTGATGGTACCGGCCACAATCATTACATCACATTGTCGGGGAGAGGGACGGAAGACCTCAGCGCCAAATCGGGCCAGGTCAAATCGCGAAGCACCGGTAGCCATCATTTCGATGGCACAACAGGCCAGACCAAAGGTCATGGGCCAGAGGGAATTTGCCCTGCCCAGGCTAATCAGTTTGTCCAGAGGTGCAAATTGAACTATTGCGTCTTGTATATTTTGCGATCCCACCGAAACACTCCCTTTTTCCAGGCATAGAGTATAGCCAGCGAAAGAATGCCGACAAAAATTATGAGTTCAACAAAATCCCGCACGGCAAATGTATCATTATATGCCATGGCCACGGGGAAGAGAAAGAGTACGTCAACATCAAAAGCGAGAAAGATGAGAGCGTAAAGATAATAGACAATACCGAACCGAATCCAGGCGTCGCCAATGGGAACCATGCCGCATTCAATGGATTGTGAGGTTTTGTCGATGTAATTTCGGGTTTTACGGGGAGCAAGGAAAAAGACAATGATGAAAGGGACGGCAGAGAAGCCAAGCCCTCCTAGAAAAAAGGCCGCAACATAAAGAAGATCCAGTACGGATTGATCAGCCACGTGATGCCCTCCCTGTTAAATCAGCGACATGTTGTCCTGATGAATTGACATCTATCGTAAAACACAAATACGCCAAATCTTACGCTGTGCAATGATGAACATTTACGGCGTAATGAATGGCGGCTAAATAATTTACAAACACGTGTAAATTGAGACGGTAAATACCGCATTATTGGACTGATGTCAAGAAATAGTGAATGGCCATTCATTTTTTTTTGGAATTTAATTAAGAACTTAATCTTTGGGGGAATTTGCCAACAATAGTGCGGAAAAAAAGGCAAAAAATAGGGAGCCGGAAGGTGGTGATTTTGATCTGTTCCAGAAAGCTTTTTTCTTTGTAACACAAGGGTGTTTAAGGTTTTTCTGTAATAAGAATCATTCTGTTCTCTGTTCTGTACTAACTTTCTTCTAAAAGAGAAAGCAACCTGGGGTGGATATTATCAAAGCCACCGTTGGAAAGTATGGCAATTACGGTATCCGAATGGGCAAATCCCTGGAGTTCGGCCAGAATTTTTACCGTATTTTTACCGTATCTTGCGTCAAGGCCACGTTTTTGTAGATCTGTGACAAGCTTTTGAGCGGAAAAACGTTCTTCCTGCGAAAGAGTGGTGAGTGGCTCGGGCTCACGGATAATTATTACGTCGGCATGGTCGAAAACACGACTAAATGCTTCCTGGAATATACTACGACGGCTGGAATTGGTGCGTGGATCAAAAACAACAACCAATTGTTTGTTGAGATATTTTCCTCTGAGCGCTGCAACAGTTTCATCCACTGAAGTGGGGTGGTGGGCGAAATCATCAATCACCGTCACGCCGGACACAACACCACGAATTTCCTGCCGTCGTGTGATTCCCTGAAAATTTTGTAATGCCTGGGCCATGGTTGGTTGATCAAAGCCAAGTCGGTCAAGGACTGCAATAACGGCAAGAGTGTTTAGAGCATTATGGCGACCGGGCATGGGGCTGTGGAATTTCCCAAAAAACTGCCCAGCTTTATGTACTCTAAAAGAGGTGAGTTCAGCGTCGATTTTAAGTTCCGTAAAAGTCCAGTCTAGTCCCGGTGTTTCACCGTATCTGAGTACGTCACATTGTGCTTGAGTGGAAATATCTCTGACGATGGGATCGTCAAAATTGGCCACCAGACAACCGGAAGAGGGCATGATTTCCATGAGCCGATGGAAAGAGTGCTTCACCGACGCAAGGTCAGCATAAATATCGGCATGATCAAACTCAATACTGGTCAATATGGCGATCTCGGGACAATAGTGGAGAAATTTGGGTCCTTTATCAAAAAAAGCAGTGTCGTATTCATCGCCTTCCACTACAAAATGGCGACCGTGTCCCAGTCGAAAATTACTGTCAAATCCACCTAAAATACCACCGATAAGAAAGGAAGGATCGCTTCCTGCCTCGTGGAGAATGGATGCTAATATGGAGGAAGTTGTGGTTTTACCATGGGTTCCACAGGCCACCAGGCTGATGTTGTCTTTTAAAAAGAAATGGGCCAGGGTCTGGGGAAAGGAAAGGTAGGGGACACCCAGGGAAGCAAGGGCAATGGCCTCGGGATTCTTTTTTGTGATGACATTACCAACCACCACCAGATCAGGTCGTGGGGCCAAGTTTTCGGCATTATAGCCCTGGGCTACTGGAATATTGAGGTCTGCGAGAAAAGTACTCATGGGTGGATAAACCTGCTGGTCAGAGCCGGTTATCTTATAGCCTGCCTGTTTCAGCATGCCGGCCAGTGCGCCCATGCCCGTTCCGCAGATACCTATGATATGGATATGTTGAATGTGATCTGGAGCCTGGTTGAGGCCGGGATCCATGCTTGCTTCTGAATCGTTTTGATTTAACAAAATAGTATTGGTGTACTAATTTTTTGAGCGAACGGTGTCATGGACCGAGCGATAAATGGACTGAAAGGTTTCACCGAAATTGCCGGGAGACAGACGGCCCACTTCAATGAATTTGATGACCACTTCCTTGGCTACTTTTAGGATGGCATCATCGGTAACCGGTTTGCCCTGATGTGCCGCGTGACAGTCAGTTTGTTTTTTTTCGCTCATACCCAACCTGATATTTTGTTTTGTCAAAAAAAAGCCTCTACCAAGGTCGAAGAAGGCCAATTCTTTTGTGTCGGTAGAGGCTAAACCTTTTAAGAAAAACCGACAAGGCCCTCCCCAAAAGATTTTTTAAATAGTGATAGTTGCCTGAATGCCACAGGTATTTTGAAAGGTCAAGGTTTTTTGATTTTCACAGGTCTTTTCCACTTTGATTTTCTGACACATTGAAATAGTATGGCTGTAAAATAAATAGGGAGGAGGAAAATAATGCCAAAATGGAAGGGAGTTACCTATGTGATTACACAAAAAGGGTCTAGAAAAACTGGATACAGACTTGTTAAGTTTACAAACGTGACCCAAGATAATAAGTCGAATCCTGCTACAGGTTCAACCAAGAATAGCAAACTGCCCTTACCCACAGGGTTTAAGGCGGTCCACGCAACAATTCCGGGCATCAATGATATTGTTTCGGGCGATTGGTCATATTACCCACATGTTACTTTTGTGCCCATTTTGTCCAGCCGCAGAAATAAACATTTTTTCTTTAATCATAATTTTCAGGCAAAAAATTCAAGAGGTGGTGTTCCCGGCACCATGAGTGCAGAAGAGACGGCCTGGTTTAACAAAGTCACCCAGTTTGTAAAAAAACAATATAATTATCTGGCCAAGGCAACTACGTATTGATCAAATTAAATATACTACCCACCGGAAATATCCCGTAATTTCTCAACCGCTTCATTGATCTCTTTGGCTTGCGAACTCATTTCCTGGGAGGAAGAGGAGAGTTCCTCTGAGGTTGCGGCATTTTGTTGGGTTGAATTCTCCAGAGTGTTGACAACGGTGGATACCTGGGTAAGTCCCTGGGCCTGTTCGTTTGTGGCGTTGGAGATTTCTGCAATGAGAGTTCCTACTTTTTCGGTACTTTCAGAGATTCCTGCAAACTCTTCGTTGGTCTTCTTAACAAGACTGGCAACTTCGGAAATTTTGCCTACGGTTCCTTCAATGAGGTTTGAGGTGGTTCCAACTGCTTCGCCGGCTCGCATGGCAAGGTTGCGTACCTCATCGGCGACTACAGCAAATCCTGCCCCTGCTTCACCTGCTCTGGCAGCTTCCACGGCAGCGTTTAATGCCAAGAGGTTTGTCTGAAAGGCAATTTCATCAATGGTCTTAATAATATTTTTTGTTTCTGCACTTTCTTTGGCAATAATTTCTGTTACTTCCGTCAGATGGTCCATGGATTTATCGGCATTGGTGACGATACTTCCTACATCTTTCATGAGCTCATTAGCTTGATAGGAATTGTCAGCGTTGGCCCTGGTGTTGGCGGCAATTTCTTCCAATGAAGCGGAAGATTCTTCAAGTGAGGCTGCCTGGCTGGAAGCTTCATCAGCCACAACGCCACTGCTTTCTGCAACATGCTGGGAGCTTGAAAAAATTCTTTGGCTGATTTCCGCTAGGGGGCCGACCATTCTGGTAACGGGTGATATGATGGAGCGGTATAATGACATGATCACAAATACCATGTTGGCTATGAGAATGAAGGCAATAATAGCCAGGATGATAGCGAGCCCCATATAAGATTGTCGGAGCTGCTCATGACCGTCTTTAACAATGTAAAAAAAAACCTCATGTTTTGATGTCCCATTCCCATACACTGGAACGGGAATTTTATAGACGAAATATTGGGACTGGGTATCCACAAAGCCATCAAAATCCGTATGAAACGCGATTGAAGCAATATCCGACTCTGTCTCAGAGTCTTCTTTTGATTCTTCTTCAGTTTCAGAATGGGCAAATAATTTTTCCCCCCTGAAAATAACCATCTCGGCATTGCTGGCTGTGATCAATTCCCGAATAAGCCGTTTAAAATTAATACCAAGTCGGCTGAAATAGTATTCTTTGGGATAGAGATGGGCGAAGAGGCCATAGAGGTAAAATTGGTCTTTGGCATCTTTTTCAACGCCGAAAACAGTTTTTTTCTCTTCCCGTGCATGGTGGAGAAGAAGGCTGTCAACCTGTGAAGCGTCAGTATTTGCATCACCCAGGTGCCAAATTTGTTCTTCCTTAAACAGCAGATCGAAAACTTCAAGATCCGGATTCCTGGCCATGAAATAATTATTGGTGCCATTGGCCTTTGAAGATATTTTCTCCAAGAAAAGTTGGTGTAGTTCCGGTGCCGGCAAAGAGTCGGCATTTTTAATGCCCATGGTTTTCTTGGCACATTTTTTTATCTTTTTGCCATTAATAAATTTGAGGTAACATTTTGTGGCTTTAAGATAGTCCTTGTTGCGGGTTAATGCCTCGCCAAGAAAAAACATTTCTTTGATACCGGCATCAACCACATTGTTTAAAGTGTTTTTCATTACGTGGTGAGAACGGAGCATCTCTTTGTTGAATTGGCTGCTGCTGTATGTAACAAGAGCGCCAATGATAAGAATAAGCATCACAATGAACACGCCGATAAATGGTAGCATGACCTGAATGGCGCTAGTTTATGCTATTTTTTTTCACAAGAACCACCTGATAATA
>CAYUCH010000051.1:0-26444 GCA_964443295.1 uncultured Desulfobulbia bacterium
TGGAACAACATTTTCACTTAACGACCTGTCCGAATTTTCCCGACCAGCTCTAACCTCCGGCATGGCATTGATGAGATAAGTATGTCCTTTTCTTTCAGGCATAGTTGCAACCACCGCAATGACGGGTGCATCTACAGGAAGGTGGTATTTTACGCGGACCGAGGCGCGATCGAAGGGGGTTTTAAACTTTTCGAGATCAACGCCACTGTATATCAGCTCAATCTTTTTTTCTGGCAGTCCTGATTGGACAAGTGCTCTTTTTACCCCTGGTGAAATCGCAATGACTTTATCCATGCATGTATAGAAATAACGCATTAATCGCGCTTGCTTTATTGGATAGTCCATTCGTCTGGTGACAAGTTTGATTGGTCCGCGCGGTAAGAGTTGCAAAGCCATGGTGCCAAGAAGGTGGGCTCTGGAGGTATGCATGTGCACTACGTCCGGTTTATATGACAGAATGATCTTGCGGAGTGTCATTACTGAAGCGATATCTACTCCGTTTCGCATGGGAACAGGAAAAATCTCATACCCTTTATTTTCACATACATTTTGAATGATGCTATTCTGCCGGCAGGCGATGGCCACTTTATGGCCCTGTTGGTCCAGGTATTCGGTGAGGTATGTAACCTGGGCTTCTCCACCACCCCAGTTTTTCTCAGCGTTGATATGTAATGTGCGCGCTTTCATGTATTCAAAATAATGGAAGGTGCAAGTCGTTGAATGAATCGATGCAAGAAAATTGTGATGGGCCGAAAATATTTTATATTATACAACTATTTATACCCTTCAATGTGCCAGCCCAATCGGTGCAGATATTGACGCCATTTTCTCTGTTTCAACATATGTTCGGCTTGGCTGATTTTCTCCTGATTGCCATGAAAATAGGTCTTCAGAAATTGTTTCTTGTCTTTGCTATCAAGGAATCGTGCTAAACCTGGCTGTTTTTCAAATGAGCGAAAAAGCCGCATTACATTGATCATCCTTTGCTTAATGGTCATATGCTGCACCACTTTTGATTTGTCAAAATCAATGAGGAAAACCCGCTTTTTACCCTTCGCATTTTCCTGCACTAGAATGTTTTTCACGTGAAGGTCGGCATGGATTATGCCCTTGTCATGCATTCGACAAACAATGCTTGCCAGTTCAATAAGGATATTATTTTTCTCTTGAATGTTTTGTGCTGAAAGCGCTGCAGGGTAGTTGTTGAAAAAATCAGCCAGGTTGTAACTGTTTTCAATTTCCCGGGTAATTATCCATCCTTTATAACAATAAGGAGCAAAAGGCTCGCGTCCGGCCAACAAAACTTCCGGTACTGGTAGGCCGGAGCGTAAAGCAAAATCAGCGATCAACGCCTCATCAAACATGCGGGTCAGTTTCCCCCAATATGTGCTGCCGAGGATTTTTTTAAATATTCCCCCCCGTATACCTTTTCTGAGGACTCCTTTGCCTGTATTTTCTCCCGGGATGTCAATGGTGACAATCTCACCACGCCCACCGGCAGAAATGTCAGGTGTGATGGAGTGTAATAATTGTTTAATCCGCTGATCTTTGAGAAGAAAATCCAGTAGAGGGCGACAGTTCCTACCAAGCAAGTATGTATTCTTACCACGCGCCAGGATTTCAAACCCCTCAGGAGGAAAAGCTAATGAAATTGTCTTAGAGCCAAGTGGTTCTTGGGATATGGGCTTTTCACAGGAATCAGACATGACATCCTACCTGGAGTTTTGAATAATGCAGTTGTATCAATGCCCTGGCGCCTTTTCTTAAATGAGTGTTACCTAAATAAAACCATAAGTTATTTACAAAAATAGCATTATACACGCTTCTATTTTTTCTGGAGAATTCTTTTTTCAATTATTTCAATCTATCCTTCGTGTTTTCTGCTTGCCGCTCCTATGTCAAACGATTATGGTTGGTACACATTTGGTCCGATCTCCTAACTCCATAACAAAGCTCAATTAGTTAAATTCATGCAGCCAGGAAAAATATATTCACAGCGTTGGTACTCCCGTCTTTCTGAATATTTTTTTCGTGTGGCGGCAAGTGGACTTTTACCTGCTGGCTGGTTTGCTCCTCCATTGCCAGGGGAAGATGAAAGAAAGGCTGTTAAAGGGCAATTTGTTTTGGAAATCGTCAGTCATTGTTGGCAATATTCCAACATGTTGGCATATCAACTCAGTTCATTGGTAAATTATCCACCTTCAAAACTCACTGTCATCGTTACGGTTTTTTATTCTGAAGAAGATAAAGACACCCAGGAACTGCTTGAGTTTTTTGGATCAAAAAATATACCAGGTATACAGTGGAATTGGCAGACACTGCCCAAAGAGCAGCTTTTTCGACGCGGTATTGGCCGAAACAAGGCAGCTTTATCAAGCAAAGCAGATTGGGTATGGTTTACTGATTGTGATATTATTTTTCATAAAGGATGCCTGGACAGCCTTGCCGATGCATTGCAGGGACGCCGTGATGCTTTGGTGTTCCCCCATGAAGAAAGGGCAACACCGATGCTGGATGAAGCCAATCCCATGTTGCAGCAAAAACGTCCTTTTCAGGTAGTCGATATAGATGCGGATAAATTTTTTACTCTGACAAGGGATCGAGCCAAGGGCGAATACCAAATAGTACACGGTGATGTTGCAAGGGCCGGAGGGTATTGCAGTACAATACCGGTTTTTCAAACATCCTCGGATCATTGGTGTAAATGTTATGATGATCGGGTATATCGCTGGCTACTAGGAACCCAGGGAGTACCCATTGATATTCCTGGCTGTTACCAGATTCGTCATGTTCGCAAAGGAAGATATAAAAAAGATACGATGTGGTCTAAATTGCGAAGCAATATTCGTCATATTCAGGCCTGGATAAGGGAACCCTCAACAAAATGAGTGGTTAATCAATTTTCAATTTCACGAGATCATACAACATGTTTAATAACGCAGTCATTCTCATCACCGGTGGTACCGGTTCTTTTGGTAAGAAATATACAGAAACGCTTCTTGAACGCTACAATCCCAAGAAAATTATCATTTATTCCCGCGATGAATTAAAGCAGTTTGAAATGCAACAGATTTATAATCACAGTTGCATGCGCTATTTCATTGGTGATGTGCGTGATCAAGAGCGGCTTGAGCAGGCGATGAATGGAGTTGATTATGTCATTCATGCGGCGGCGTTGAAGCAGGTGCCGGCAGCAGAATATAATCCCATGGAATGTATTAAAACCAATATTCATGGTGCTGAGCATGTTATCAAAGCGGCTATTAATTCTAATGTGAGAAAGGTTATTGCCCTGTCCACCGACAAAGCGGCTAATCCTATTAACCTTTATGGTGCTACTAAACTTGCCTCGGATAAATTATTTGTTTCGGCAAATAATATGGTAGGTGGTGGCCGAACACGTTTTGCCGTTGTTCGCTATGGCAATGTTGTGGGCTCTCGTGGTTCAGTAGTTCCATTTTTCAAAAGTTTGATTGAACAGGGAACCGACCATCTTCCGATCACCCATGAAAAAATGACTCGTTTCTGGATCACCCTGGAGCAAGGAGTTGATTTTGTCCTGAAGAATTTTGAGCGCATGCACGGTGGCGAAATTTTTGTACCGAAAATTCCATCGGTTCGCATTGTGGATTTGGCCACTTCTCTGGCCCCAGATTTGGAGCAGAGAATTATTGGTATTCGACCTGGGGAGAAATTACACGAGATTATGTGTCCGGTGGATGATTCTCATTTGACCCTGGAGTTTGCCGACCACTACGTCATTATGCCGAGCATTAAATTCTATGACGCCAATAATGATTTTAAAACCAACGTCATAGACGAAAAGGCTGAGTTTGTTGATTATGGATTCGAATATCATTCTGGGAGTAACCCGGTGTTTTTAACCGTGGACGAGCTCAAAGAATATAACGAAAGTAAGTAGTGTAGCAAATTTATTGGACAGGTTTGATATTGATCCTGTATATGGAGTGAAGCTATATGATCCCTTATGGCCGCCAAAGCATTTCTGATGCAGATATAGAGGCGGTGGTCAATGTCCTCAAGTCGGACTTCCTCACCCAAGGTCCACAGGTTCCCCTCTTTGAACAAACCATTTGTGAGTACACTGGCGCAAAGTATGCTGTTGCCGTGAATAGCGGAACATCAGCCTTACACATAGCCTGCCTTGCATTAGGCCTGGGCAAAGGTGACTGGTTGTGGACCACGCCGATTTCATTTGTTGCCTCGGCCAATTGCGGGCTCTATTGCGGTGCTCAAGTTGATTTCGTTGATATTGATTCCCGGAGCTGGAATATCAGTGTCGATAGCTTAAGGGAAAAACTTATTGCTGCCAAACAAAATAACCGTCTTCCTAAGGTGTTGGTGGCTGTTCATCTTTGTGGCCTGCCCTGTGATATGCAGGAACTCAACGATCTTTCAAAAGAATACGGGTTTTATATTATTGAAGACGCCTGCCATGCCATCGGTGGTAAATACCAGGAGAAACCTATTGGTCGCTGCCAATACAGTGATATTACGGTGTTCAGTTTCCATCCGGTGAAAACCATTACCACTGGGGAAGGCGGTATGGCGGTTACCAATTCAAAAGAGCTTGCTGCACAAATGGAATTGTTGCGAAGTCATGGCATTACCCGAGATCCCGACTTGATGGACGGTGACCCAAAGGGCCCCTGGGATTATCAGCAAATTAGTCTTGGTTTTAATTACCGTATGACCGATATCCAGGCCGTACTTGGCAACAGCCAGATGAAACATTTGGATGCATTTGTCGCAAAACGTCATGAGATTGCAGCACGCTATGATAAACAATTGGCAGAACTCCCCCTGGCTTTACCTCAACAAATGGAAGAGAAGTATTCTGGTTTTCATCTCTATGTAGTCAGGCTGCAGAGGGATGAAATTAGCTGTTCCCATAAAGAAGTTTTTGAGTTTCTGCGGCAAGAGGGAATTGGCGTGAACCTTCATTATATTCCCATCCATACTCAGCCCTATTATCGAGATATGGGATTTACTGACTCTGACTTTCCTAAGGCTTTAGCCTATTACCAGGAAGCCATCACCTTACCCATGTATCCAGATTTGACCGAAAAGGAACAGGATAAAGTGGTTGAGATTCTAACCAGGGCATTGAAATGAAAGTAGCGATCATTCCTGCCAGAGGCGGTAGTCAACGTATTCCACGCAAGAATATTAAAAGTTTTGCCGGTAAGCCTATTATCGCCTGGTCCATTGAGGAAGCGATTCGTTCGGAACTTTTTGAGCGGGTTTTAGTTTCAACCGATGATCAAGAAATCGCCGATGTGGCAAGGCAGTGTGGAGCAGAAGTACCGTTCATAAGGCCCGAGGAAATATCCGGGCAATTTACAGGTACAAATGAAGTCATCAAGCACGCCATTCACTGGCTGGAGGACAATGACACGGCCATAGATTATGCCTGTTGCATTTATCCAACTGCTCCTTTTATTCAGGCTAAATACCTCAAAAAGGCTCATGATATTTTAGTGGCCACAAGGCAAGATGATTCCAGTGTCTCTTATGCCTTTTCTGTCACCAGTTTCCCTTTTCCCATTCAACGGGCAATTCGTATTAATGAGCAGGAGAGGGTTGAGGCGATTTGGCCGGAAAATAATGCCACACGCTCCCAGGATTTGGATGAGGCTTTTCACGATGCCGGGCAGTTTTACTGGGGCACAACGGCAGCATTTATTCAGAATCGCCCTTTGTTTTCATCGGTTTCCATTCCCGTTGTTCTCCCCCGATATCTTGTGCAAGATATCGATACAGAGGAAGATTGGTTGCGGGCTGAATTCATGTTCAAGGCGATGCTGGAAACTGGGGAATTGGTGCGGTGAAAGTTCTTGTTCGGGTTGATGGCTCCACCCAGATCGGCTCCGGCCATGTCATGCGTTGTCTGACGCTTGCCACAGAATTGAAGGGAAAAGGTTTCGATGTCCAATTCGTCTGTCGCGACCATCCTGGTCAGATGAGCGCATTCATTGAATCATCTGGTCTCCAATGTAACTTACTTCCCCGTCCTGAAAAGCCGTACGACCAGAATGAATTAGGTCTTGCACACAGCCAATGGCTTGGTGTTGATTATCGGCTAGATGCAGAGCAGACTATTGCGATCTGCGGTAATACTCAATTTGATTGGCTTGTCGTTGACCATTATGGCATTGATTATCGTTGGCATGGTCTTCTGCGCGAATATTGTAAAAAAATCCTGGTTATTGATGACCTGGCCGATAGACGTCATGATTGTGATTTACTCCTGGATCAGACATATGGCCGTGGGGAATCAATCTATGATCAGCTTGTACCGCATACATGTCGAAAATTGACCGGTACTCAGTATGCCCTGCTGCGTCCGGAATTTGCACAATTAAGACCAAAAGCTCTCCAATCACGAGCAAAAAGCAGTAAAACGATAGAGAATATTCTTGTCTTTATGGGTGGGGCAGATAAGGATAATTTAAGTTCCGTTGTCCTGAGTGCTCTAAGTACAATTACTTGGCCTGCAAAGCCTAAAATAAATCTCGTGGTAGGGCTTCAGTCAAAGCGTATAGATCAGTTGGCAAGCTCAGCATCATCATTGCCATTAGATATTAATCTGCTTAGGAATGTTGATAACATGGCCGATTTAATGGCCGAAGCGGATCTTGCCATAGGGGCAGGGGGGACAACTTCATGGGAACGGTGTTGCCTTGGTCTACCTTCGCTGGTGTGTATTGTGGCGGAAAACCAGCGTGTTTTAACTGAGGCATTGGATAAGCAAGGGGCGCTTATGAGTTGGAAGACTAAGGATGACTTGGTCAAGCAGCTCAAAAAATTGATTGATACTCCTCAGTTGATGCAGGAAATGTTTCAAGTTTCGGCCGACATATGTGATGGAGAAGGGTGTCAGCGGGTTGTTGCGTGTATGATAAATCAAGTAGAGAATGCGCAATGAATTTTACCATTCGGCGGGCCGAAAAAATAGATTTGGATTTGTTTTTCCATTGGCGCAATGATCCTTTGGTACGGCAAAATTCTTTCACCAGTGAACCTGTTTCACTGGACAACCATAGCCAATGGTTCTTAGGGAGATTGCACAAGGACACGAGCTATTTATATGTAGTGGAAACTGATGCTACTCCTGTCGGACAGATTCGTTTTGAAGTGGAAAATGATGATGCGGAGATCAACTATTCGATGGATAAGGATTTCCGTGGGCAGGGGATTGCCAGAGATTTTTTGAGCATTGGGATTACTTATTTTAGAGATGAGTACCCAGGGGTGAAGCGTCTCATTGCCAGGGTGAAACCGGATAATGTTGCATCCAATAATGTTTTTGAAAAACTTGGTTTTGAATTGCAGCCTGAGTCAGGTGAGAAGTCGAATGTTTTTCTATTCGTTTTACCAGTCAACAATTGCTGAGAGTAAGACATGAAAACCATTGAAATTGATGGACACAAAATTGGGCCGGAACATCCGCCCTATATTATTGCCGAATTGTCTGCCAATCATAATGGCAAGCTGGAAAGTGCTTTACGAGTAATAGATATGGCAAAGGCCCAGGGAGCCCAGGCTGTAAAAATCCAGACCTACACTGCCGATACCATGACCATTGATTCTGAAAAGGAAGATTTCCAGATCAAGGGTGGTTTATGGGATGGCTATAGCCTCTATAGACTTTACCAAGAAGCCCATACTCCCTATGAGTGGCACAAACACATATTTGAGCAGGCTCGTAAGGTGGGGATTACCTGCTTTAGTACTCCGTTCGACGAGACAGCCGTGGACCTGTTGGAAGATCTCAATGTACAGGCCTATAAGATTGCCTCATTTGAGGCCATAGACCTTCCTCTTATTCGCTATGTTGCCCAGACCAGGAAACCGATGATTATTTCCACCGGCATGGCCAACCTTGAAGAGATCGGCGAGGCCGTTGAAACAGCCCGCAACGCCGGATGTGAGGATTTGGTTTTATTACATTGCATCAGCGGATATCCAGCGCCAATTGATCAATCAAACCTTTTAACCATTCCTGATTTGGGGAAAAAATTCGATATCATCCCAGGATTGTCCGACCATACTATGGGTACTGCTGTATCCGTCGCCGGGGTCGCCCTTGGTGCCTGTGTTATTGAAAAACATGTGACCATGAGTCGGGATGATAAGGGCCCGGACAGTGAGTTTTCTCTGGAGCCCCACGAGTTAGGCAAACTCTGTTGTGACGCTCACATTGCCTGGTCTGCACTGGGTACAGCGGGATATGAAAGGAAGCCGGCAGAAGAGGCGAATCTCAGGTTTCGACGTTCCATTTATGCCGTTGCCGACATGAAAGCAGGGGAGCCTTTTACAGAAAAGAATATACGACGCATCCGGCCAGGATTCGGACTCCCTCCAAAACATTTTGATGAGATCATGGGAAAATTTGCCAAAGTTGATATTGAAAGAGGCACACCCCTGAGTTGGGATTTGGTTGAGTGATATAATGAATCATCAGCCTGGCTGATGGTCCAATTTCGGTTAATACTAGAATTTTTTAGCCATTTCACGCAGCCGAGCAGCACAGAATTGGACGGAAAAGCGCGAGGACTTGTTTGAGCATTCCACTAAAAATTATAATCGTAGCGAGTTCCGCAAGCGCCCGGCCAATTCGAGCAGCACTCGCAAGCAAGCATAAACGCAGGGAAGTCCGACGCAGGAGGATCAAGTGAACGGCTGCCTTTTCTTTGGGCAAGAAAAGAATGTTAATAATACTAATACATTTCAATAACCTGCATACCTATCGATAAATATTCTGAGGTACTTTTCAGTCCATCTCTTAATTTGTGGAGATGATTCAAACAATGAATTAACATGAACAACTATTACTTCATCTCTTCCCCATTTCACCTCTTTGTCTCCAGTAATCTTGCCATCAAGAATGAAGGAGATACCAATATCGCTGTCATCATTCCCAGGGTTGCGGCAAACAAGAATTCATATGCGGAGGCAATACGAGAAAGCAAAGCCATTTTTGATGAGGTTATCAGTTTTGAAAACAGGCAGACCTCTGGGAAATTTTCCGAGCGAAAGTATCGTTTTAAAGAAATAAAGGCCCAGTTTGAAAAGATCCCGGCGGATCGAATTTACACCGGCAATGATCGACGGGTTGAGTTCCAGTTTGCCATGGGAATGACTGCGAAACGAAATGCCGATGTACGTGGCATTTACCTTGATGAAGGCACTGTCACCTATCTGGGTCATAAATCAATGTACTCTTGGCAACATAAATACATTGATCCGTTTTTTAAGAAGGTATTCTATGGCAATTGGTGGAAAAATCCAGTGACCATTGGCTCGTCTCCTTGGATTCAGGAGGTTTATGCTGCTTTTCCGGAGCTAGTGCACCCATTACTGAAAAACAAAAAAGTACATGGCATTGATCATGAAGTCTTCACCTCATCGAAGTTTTTAGAGCTTTGTGACGATCTGGTTAATTCATATGGTGTTGACCTGGGCGGTCTATCGGAGAACAAAGTGGTGGTGGTGCTCACCCACGAGTCTTTTTATCCCGATGGATATGCTTACATATGCCGGTTGATAGATAAGGTGAAGTCACGTTTTGATGAGGAAGACATAGCCATTAAAGCCCATCCCAGAAGTGAAATTCAGCAACAGTTACAGAAAGATTATCCAGGAGTGAATCTTTTGAGCAATAAAATCGGCATGGAGATTCTTTTGCCTCAATTGAACAAGGACTGCATGGTGGTTGGTGATATTTCATCTGTCCTGTTCACCACCCGATGGCTGCGGCCAGAACTAAAAATTGTCGGGATTAAACTAGATGATCCACGACGCCAGCACGTCCATGACAATCTCTTGAAACTGTATCAGGCACTGGAGATTCCCATGATGGATTTTGAAAGATTTACAGAGCAGTTTTGGGCAAAGTGAAGTAGAAAAGACCTTTTTTACTTGATGCAGAGTGTATTTATGCTGTTGGTTGATGAGCCATGAGGTCAGCAATGTGGCTTTCGATTGATGTGACCACTTTGCGACATCCTTGAAAATCCATATGGTGTGGATCCGCAATTTTCCAGAACATCGTTTTCCCCGTACATTGGTCAAAGTAAGAAGGCAGGTCAGAAGGATCGGTCAAGACGAATATCGAGTTTGCAGCTTCCACCATTTCTGGGGTAACCAAATTACGGGTCTTGGTAGCTATGTCAAGCCCGGTTATGCTCTGGAAGTACTCAACAATTCGCACTGCAGCTGGACCATCATCAATCAATCGATTGCCCTCTCTCACCTCCGAAACATGAGTACCGGACGATGCTACGTCAGTCACTCCTGCTTTGCGGAGCAGAGCTTCAGCAAACTGACTTCGCGCAACATTTCCATGGCAGACAAACAGGATCATGGTTCTCTATTGGTATAGTGCATGGTTATGAGCCATTATCAAGGTGCTTTTTGTAATTATCTATCCACTCATCGATATTCTCAGCAAACATTTCATAGTACTGATTAGAAAAATATCGAATCGCTTCTTCTTTGTTCTTTTTTAGCTCGTCGATATTTCGTGCTGTAGCTGCGGCTACAAAAGCATTAAAACGAGCTGCTGCAAACATTAATGAAGCACTGACTTCTCCAGGGGGGACTTCTTTGCTCATTTCATTGGTAAGGTTAATGAATTGGTCTGCTCTATCCCAAAAATGTTTGTCTAATTCTTTATCTTTCAAAATTGATTTTCTCTGGTATTACCCACGAAAAGTGGACACGTTTAATTGATTATGTTGTTGTTCATATAGAACTTATCACCGAATTGTGGACACCCTCTGTAATTAGGTCGTTTTCTTAAATAAGTTAGTAATCGTTTCCGCATAAAAACAAAAGAGCATACCCAATACTGTGGAAATGGTGGTTACCCAGAATAGAAAGAGGTGAAGGGAGGTGATTCGGTAGAAAAACAAATCGAAAATAAACATAATAAGGCCGAGATGCACTAAGGAAGAACCCAATCTCGTCCAATAACCGCTTTTCTCAAACCACACCTTGCTGCTACCGATCAGAGCGAGAGCCAGGACGATAAGTTGCAGAATCAACGATGCAGAAAGAACCACTAATAGTGCATTTTTGACTCCCATCGTAAAGCCTGTCACCATAGAAACCACTACTAATCCAACTCCAAACCAGTTGAGCCAACTGGTTGGTAGAAGTCGTTTGGGTACACAAATCCCCAATAGCAGGATAAGCGCGATAATAAAAGGGGAGACCAACATGTTCATTTGATCCATAAAGGCGGCCTTGTCCACTGCCATCATTTGATCCACCTGGTGTAGCTTAAAGGCGAACATGCCGTACAGACAGGTAGATGAAATAATAAAAAGCACTACAGCGGTGGCCAGGATCAGATAAAAATCATAGGATGCAGAACGTTTCATAATTCTCACTGCATAGTGTGTTCGCCAGGGAAGAAAAACGAGGCCAGAAAAGTAAAAATCATGGCCACGAAGCATAAAATCCCAAGGCAAGAGGAAAAATACCACATACCCTTTTTATTGGCATAAAGCCGGGTATGAAGATAGGTAGAAAATACCGCCCACATCATAATTGATGAACAGATTTTTGGATCCCACCACCAATTCGGCCCCCATGCCTGCAAGGCCCACGGGTATCCAAGCAACATTCCCAAAGTTAACATGAAATATCCGAACTTGGCGTAACTGTAACCTAGTCGTTCGACAGCTAATTCTCGCTTTACCAACATGAACAGCGAAGTGACAAAGGTCACAGTGATGCAGCCGTAGGCAAGAAAGAGCATGGGCGGATGGAGCCACATGTAATGGGCATTATAATAGAAAACCATACGGGGATAGAGGCGCATAAAGAGCCCCAAACGTTCCATAGTGTGAAATTGTCCCGTGAACCAGGGAGTTACTTCATTGAAAAATCGAGGCAGAGGATCGATGAATGGATTAGTTGCAAGAATGAGAATCCCTGCCTGTACAGCTAGAAAAATATTCAGGGCACCCAGTAAGCGCCTATGGGACAATAGAAAATGGGCGATTAAAACCATTACCGTGTAGCAAAAAAACCAGAAATAATATTTCTCGTTTTCAATCCACAGCGGCAAGTAATATCGAGGAGGGGAGGTCGAATCATAGAGTGGCATTCCATAGGCGGAGCGTTTATTCATGGCCACGAGGTTTTCGTTGAACCAATCGATCAATTGTGTGGGCAATTCAAGGGGAAGATGGCTGAAGATTTGATAGTGAAACCAACATATCCACAGAAACCCGAGAAAAAACAGCCCGGTTAAGCCAATGACACACCATCTAGTTTCTCTTTGTAAGAACGGTTTCTTGGCTACCAGGTTGAACAGCCCTGAAAGACCGATGATACCAGACAAGCCTGATATTATAACGAGAAGCAGAGAACCGTATCGGCTGAAGGTGGCAATATGTGGTAGGAGTTCATTCACTTCTTAGCTCTTGCGAATTAGAGTTATGACAGTCATCTTAAAAAGAGAGGCCAAAGAATAGAATAATTGCGACCGTTATTATGGCAATTATCAATGTCCTCAACCCGGACCATAACCAAAAGGTTTTACTGATTTTTCCTAAGAATACCCCAAGGGAAAAAATACATATTAATGCCACAACAATTGCATGCATAAAAGGTGATGAAGGTAGCGCCTGGAATTGATCTGCAAAAAATAGAAGAAAAGTCTAATGCATTTGGTTGATGTGGTTTGTGAACATCAAGTACAAGTCGTCGTGTTTTTGTCATGAGTAACTCTCAAAAGGGATTAATCTTGTAATTTTACGCCTTCTCAGCCTGCATGATCCTGGTGACAATTTCAAGGTCGCCTGGACGGTCGACTCCCTGGATACGGTGGTCGGTGATGACCACGGATATGGATTGGCCGTTTTCAAGAAGTCGTAATTGTTCCAGTCTTTCCATGCTTTCTAAAGTGCTTGGTTTTTCCAGGGAGATGAAGTCTTCCAGGGCTTTCATGCGATAGGCGTAAAGCCCGATGTGACAATAGAAGGTTTGCTGGTCTTCAGGTTCGTGGGAATAAGGAATTGGTGATCTGGAAAAATAGAGAGCCTGGCCTTGTTTGTCTAGAACCACTTTGACGCGGTCATGGCGCTGGGCTTTTTCATAGCCGATTTTGTGAGCCAGGGTGGTAATGTTTATTTCCGGCGATTGAAATGGCTGGAGCATCTCGGTCAACATTTCCGGCTGCAGGGTGGGTTCATCTCCTTGAATGTTGATGACAATGGAATCATCACCAATGTCCATTTTTCTTGCCGCCTCCATGACCCTTTCGGTTCCGCAGGTGTGGTTTGCAGCGGTCATGATCACCGGTACATCAAGATTTTCCGCCGCGTCATAGATGCGTTGATCGTCAGTGGCAATTACAACTTTTTCAAGTAGTGGGCATTGACTGGCCCGGGAATAGACATGCCAGAACATGGGTTTACCGAGAATGTCCTGTAATGGTTTGCCTGGAAACCGAGAAGAGTCGTATCGTGATGGGATGATCCCGTAACATTTGGGTATATTATTCATGGTGTCGGCCTGTAATTGAAGGGTTTGTATAGCTCATAAAAAACCACAGAGGGCACAGAGACCACAGAGGTAAATTAAAAAAGAGAAACCATTTCTCTGTGAACTCTGTGTCCTCTGTGGTGAAAATTGAATATTTTATCTCGTTCAGAGTGCGAATCATTTTTGAATTCTGGGTCTGCAATATACCGTAATCCTATTGTGATTACTAGAGTTGGTGTAGAAGGAATAATTGTACTTTGCCTACTATCAAAACGGCTATAAATAGCAATGATTTTGAAATATAATTTGCCATCTGTTCCTGTAAAACTCTATAGTTATTGGAAGGACCATTAATCTTTATCAACAGCAGGGGAGAATCATGGTACGAAAAACACTTTTAACCGCAACAGGATTCTTTTTGATGACCAGCAGTGTCCAGGCTTTTGAATTTCAACCCCTTGGATTTGAGTCCATGTCTATGGGCGGCGCCGGAGTGGCAAGTGCGAACGCTTCCTTGGCAGGTTATTACAATCCGGCTCTTTTGAGCATAGCAACCCATGACGCAGAGATTAGCTTTGGAGTCGGTATTGGTTTGCGTGATAATGACTTGGCGGAAAGCATGGACAAGCTTGCTGAAGATTATGAACTTTCTGATACCCTGGAGCGTATTGCTGATAATGCTTCTCAAGGAAATCCAGTTTCCCAGGAAGACAGGGACAATATTACGGATTCTTTGCAGGTAATTCAGGATTTGGCCAATGATGACAATGGTCTCTCCATCATGCCCACGGCTTTTCTTGGAATGCAGGGTTGGCAGGTTGGGGTTGGAGTCTATGCAACTTCAGATGCCACTGCTTCTGCAATAATCGATCCAGATCATTTAAAACTCATGGTTGAAGATGAAGGTGTCTATTACGAATATAGTCCAATTAATGATTCATATAACGAAATATCACAGAGCGTCTATGAGAATGAATCCCTTGAATACGCCCTTGATAACGGTTTGACCTATGTCCAGCTTAATGGGCTGGCGCTTATTGAAGTACCGGTGAGTTATGCCCATTCATTTGATGTTGGCGTGGGTAAATTGAGTGTGGGCGGTTCTTTGAAGTTCATGCGTGGTACTACCTTTACCAGCGACATAAAAATTGATACGGAAACCGGTGATTTGGATGATGAATTTGATGATGCCGAAGAAGAGAGCAATGATTTTGGTATTGATGCCGGTGTGTTGTTTCAACCAGGTATGCTACCCGACCTTCTTGCCGGCTTGACTATTAAAAATATCAATGGTCCTGAGTTTGATCTCTCCACCGGCGGTTCTGTGAAAGTTGATCCTCAGGCCCGGACTGGTGTGTCCTATAGTCTTCTTAATGACAAGGTGGAAGTGGCTGCTGATCTTGACATTACCAAGAATGATACTTTTCTGGTTGGTCAGGATTCTCAATTTTTTGGGCTTGGGGCAAACTGGCACCCACTTTCATGGTTTTCAGTTCGGGCTGGTTTGATGAGAAATTTATCCGGGGCTGAAGAGGGAACAGTTTATACTGCTGGTGTGGGATTTGGTTTCAAGTGGATCCAGCTGGATGTGGCAGCCCAAATGTCCAGTGGCACTATCGAATACGATGGTAAGGACTATCCCAAATACACCAAGCTCAACCTTGCACTGGTTTCTAAATGGTAGAATAGAGACAGTACAAAATGCAAAGTGCAAAGTGAAGAATTACTGAAACTATATTCTTCCATATTTTTGAAAAATATGCCGGTTTTCAGGGAAAGCACTTTTTCCTTGGAAACCGGTT
Source organism: uncultured Desulfobulbia bacterium (assembly GCA_964443295.1). GTDB lineage: Bacteria > Desulfobacterota > Desulfobulbia > Desulfobulbales > CG2-30-60-27 > CAYUCH01. The sequence goes on from CAYUCH010000051.1 coordinate 15,327, forward strand.
TTTTTTTAGCTTCAATTATGTTGTATTTAGTTTTTTTGAAATAGGTATATTTTTCCTTGAACCCTTGAACCCTTGAACCCTTGAACCCTTGAACCCTTGAACCCTTGAACCCATGAACCCTTGAATATTTCCCAATGTCTGATATTCGCGATCACATAGAAGTGCTGCTGAGTCGTTTCGGGCGGTTGATATATCGTCGGTCTTGGCTTTTTCTCATTCTGAGTGTATTGGCAGTTGGGGCCATGGTTGCTCAACTGCCACACATTCAAATGGATATCTCTGCCGAAGGTCTCCTGCATAAGGAAGATCCTGCCTTGAAAACCTATGAGGAATTCAGGCGGCAATTTGGTCGGGATCAAATGGTCATTTTAGGGGTGCAGCCCCCAGAGATATTTGACCGTCCATTCCTGGAAAAATTTCAGAAATTTCACAATGCACTGGAGACCCAAGTTCCCAACCTTTATGAGATAAGGAGTCTGGCCAATGTCCCGTACATCGGTGGTCAGGATGACGAGATTATTGTTACAGACCTGCTTGAGGAGATTCCTGCAAATGTGTCTGATATGTCATCATTCAGGGAAAAAGTTTTAAATCATCCTTTATACCCTGGCAGTATTATTTCAAATGATGGTCAATTTACCATTATTACTCTGAAACCGGTTGTTTATTCTCCTGGTATTCCTTCGTCTGATAACAATGAGGTGAGCCGCAAAGAAAAGTTCAGCGAAGAGGAACAAGGCCAATTTATAGACTCGATACAAGAGGTTTGCACAGAATTTGAGTCACCTGACTTTCGGATTTATTTTGGCGGGGACATGACAGCGGAAGTGGTTTTGACCCGGATGACCGTGGACACCATGAGCAGGTTTACTCTACTCACCAGCCTCTTCATAGTTCTGCTCACTGCTATTTTATTTCGCAGGATTTCCGGTGTTATATTTCCCTTGCTGACAGTGAATTGTGCTTTGTACTCAACTCTTGGCCTCATGGCTATCCTGGATGTATCTATAACTTTAAATACTACGATTCTTCCTTCTTTTTTACTGGCAGTGGGTATTGGTGATTCAGTCCACATTCTAGCTATGTTTTACCGTCATTTTGATACAACTCAAAATAAGGAAGAGGCCATAGCTTTTGCATTGGGGCATTCCGGTCTGGCGGTGATCATGACCAGCTTAACCACGGCAGGTGGTCTTCTTTCTTTTGTCTCGGCTGGTATTGAACCAGTGGCTCAGCTGGGTATATTCGCAGCAGTTGGTGTCATGTTGGCCCTCTTCTTTTCCCTGGTCACTTTGCCGGCTCTTCTTGGGGCTACTCCTTTAAAAAACAAAAAGGGCCGAGAGGCAGGATCATCCTTCTCAAAGTTGGATACACTTCTGGCAGCAGTTGGTGATTTTGCAACGAAACATCCTTGGCCCGTCATCCTGTGTAGTATTGTCGTGCTGCTTAGCTCCTTGGCGTTGTCTCTGCAATTGAATTTTTCACATAACTCTCTCTTATACCTTGATGAAAAAGCGCCGGTGCGACAAGCCACAGAAACCATTGATCGGCATATGAAGGGGTCTTTGAATGTGGAAATCTTGCTGGATTCCGGCGAAGAAAATGGTCTTTTTGAGCCTGCTGTTATGAAAGATATTGAGACAATACAGCGCGCCGCAGGAGAATTACGAATCAGTTCAATACAGGTTGGAAAGGCAGTCTCCATAGCCGAAACAATTAAAGATGTGAACAGAGCTTTACATGGCGGCGAACTTTATGAATTGCCCAAGACGAAAGAATTGATAGCCCAGGAACTCTTACTCTATGAAATAGGTGGTGGTGAAGATCTACGAACCATGGTTGGTGATAGATATCAACAATCCCGCATCACGGTCAATGTCCCCTGGCTTGATGCTGTGGAATATAGTCGTGTGCTGACTGTTTTTGAAGAGAATATTCGTGGTTTGATTCACAGTGATTCCACGGTTACTATCACCGGAATAGTTGTAATTATCTGTCGTACCTTTGCCAATATCATCCAGACCATGGCCACCAGTTATCTCATTGCCGGCCTGGTGATTTCCATTTTAATGATTCTCCTCATCGGAGATTTGCGATTGGGCCTGGTCAGTATGGTGCCTAATTTTTTGCCCATTATCCTGGGACTTGCCTTTATGCAGCTTGTCGGGATTCCGCTGGATTATTCAACCATTATGGTGGGTGGTATAGCGATTGGTTTAGCAGTGGATGATACGGTGCATTTCATGCATAATTTTCGTCGTTATTTTGCCCGGACCGGAGATGCCAGGGAAGCAGTGCGCCAAACCTTGACCACCGCTGGCCGGGCCATGCTTTTTACTACTCTCATTTTATGTTCCGGCTTCTTCATTCTTCTTTTTGCCGAATTAAAAAGTACAGTGAATTTCGGTCTGATCACCGGCTTTACCATCTCCATGGCCCTACTGGCAGATTTTCTGTTGGCGCCGGCTTTGATGATGTTAGTAACAAACGTAAAAAAGAATAAATCAAGACTGTCCTCCTGAAACGAGTATTCAACCATTATTTTTGAATGTTCACCTTGGTAGATCAGAAAATAGTATTGACAATTAAAATAGCGGCAACTAGCCTGTTCAGAGGAGTATTTTTTAAGGATTGTTCTTAATTGACGTTCCTCAAAAGCAGAAGGAAAATAGACCTCTGATTATCATTTGGAAACGAAGAATTCAGTATGCCAAAAAGAACGCCATATACCTTATTTCTAACAATACTTTTTGTAAGTCAAATTCTCTTGTTCTTTCCTGTATACACACTAGCCGAGAATACAGATCCTGATATTTCTTTTAATCTCTCCCTCCTTGATCTCACACTTGAAGAGTTAACAATGGTCACAGTTGTTTCTTTGTTTGAGGAGACCCAGCTTGATACCAGCTCCAGTGTGTATATTCTTAATGAAGAAGAGTGGAGAAGAAAAGGAGCTCGGCGTACAGATGAAGTTATCTCGTACCAGCCCGGCGCCATAAATCTGACTGTTCTCGGTGGTGCGAGTGGTTTTCCCATTCGTGGTTATGCAAATTCATTATCTGCCCGCGGTGTTGCTACTCTATTAGATGGCGTTCCACTCAATACGTTTTCCTTTGGTACAGCTCAATATTTTCTCTTTAACTTTGACCTTGGTGCTTTAAATCGGGTTGAACTTATAAGGGGGCCTGGTTCCGCCATCCACGGCAGTGACGCATTCCACGGTGTTTTTGCTCTGCAAACTTTTTCATCGCAAGAAGATACGGTTGATTCGTGTATTGGGATAGGGAGTCCAGAATATAGCCGGTTTCATACGCGAATGAGTTATGGCTTGACCGAAGACCACCGCCTGCACTTTGCAGTCGGCGGTACACATCAAGGGGGAGATGACATCAGTTTTGATGATCCAAATAGTACTGCAAAGGGCTTGCGTCAGAATGCGTATAGTTCACAAACCATGGTCCTCAAGTCTGATCATACAATAAATGCAAACTGGACAAGTCATTTTGGCCTTTACTACAACAATATAAATACTCAGGATTTCCATAGTTTTGGTGCAAATACTTTAGGCGTTGATGATATTAGTGATGATGATTCTGACTTTTATATGGTTACTGCAGAGGCGGTCCGGTCTTTAAGCAAGAATAAGACTCTGGAATTGAAAACATATCACTGGCAGTCAGACCAGAAATTTCTATATGAGTTTACCCCTGTTCCATGGCAATCTCAGAAAGATCAACGACAGGGAATGTCCATTACCTTAAAGCAACCAGGCAACGAGAATAAACTACGTTGGTTAATTGGTGCTGAGACAAGTAGACAGAAAATTGTCTCAGCAGGGACTCCTGACGGACCCCAGGCATTTGATGGACTTGACCGAACCATTAACGATATTTTTTCAGAAGTTCGAATTCCATTTTTCAATAATCAAATGGCTTTCCTTATGGGGGCGCGTTTGGATGATTATTCTGATTTCGGTACCCAGTTCACACCCCGTCTTAGCTACATCTATAAGCCCGTGGCTGGGATGGCATTAAAACTATTATATGGCAATGCATTTCGGGCGCCCATTGGTAGTGAGCTTACCTCTTCGGGAGTTTTTCTTGGAGATCCCAATATAAAACCGGAAACCATTGATACCTATGAAGCAATTTTGATGCATAAGACGGAAAACAGTCATGCAAGTTTGACGGTATTTTTTAGTGAGTGGAAAGATGCCATTATTGTTGTTGGTGATGATACTTTGCCGGCCCCTTTCACCTCAAGATACTCCAATGAGGGAGTATTTAAGTCTAAGGGCGTAGAGTTGGAATATAGCCTGAATTATGACGTCTGGTCACTGGAAAGCGGTATTTCATTTATAAAGAGTGAAAACGAGGATACCGACGAAACCTTTGTTGCATTTCCAGAGACCATTGTCAATGTAAGCCTGGGATATAGTATCCCCTCGCTGTACACTGCTATTACTTTCGCAAACCAGGCCTGGTTTAATGTACATGCCAATCCAGCCCAATCTTCAGATAAACTTAGCACTATCTGGTTGAATAACTTGAACATCTCCTACAGCAGGTCGGCCAATTTGGAATTTGCTCTCGATATTCGAGACGTGTTTGATAGAAACGATGCTTTGCCGTCTCTTTGGGGAAATCCACAAGGTGTACCTGGAAACGGTAGGGAGTTTGCCGCATATATCAGGATGAAATGGTAAAATACAACGAGAATTATTGAACCTAGGATTACATTTTGCGCTTTCCTTTTATCCTCAATAAATTTTACTTCATCTCGGCCATAGTGTTTTTTTTGCCCTTGCTGCTTCCGTATTTAGCAATATCCCAGACCGATACATCAAAAGAGCATCAAGTCAAAGTCGCTTATCTTGTAAATTTTCTATCCTATTCAGAATGGCCGGCGGAAAGTATTTTAGGCTCATCGGAAGTGATTATCTGTACTGCCGGTGAAGACCCGGTTACCAGCATGATCAAGCAAGTTGAGGGGAAGAGAGTCAGGGGGAAAAAACTCAGTATCAGACGTGTTGCAATGGATGACGGGGCGTCTGGATTGGATACATGTCATATTCTGTTCATAAGCCCTTCTGTTGAAAACAAAATAGAGGCTATTCTCTCTGCAGTTGAGCATCAACCTGTACTCACGGTCAGCCAGGTCCCAGGCTTCCTAGAGAAAGGAGGCATGATAAATTTTGTTTTACATAAAAGAAAAGTAAGATTTGAAGTGAATCGCAGGGCTGCAACACGAGAGGGACTCAAATTCCGAGCAGGACTTCTGGGCCTTGCGACGCGTTTGATCCAAGATGAGCATGAAAATGCATTGTAGGTGTCAGTTTTTATAATTCAAATCCGGTTGGCAGAATGGCGGATATGGAAGAAGCCTATTTTAAACGTGTCTGATTTTAGCGAGGAATACCGTTGTGAAATTTGTTGAATGGTGTGGTCTTTTTCTTATAGGGCATGCGACCATTGACCGGCAGCACCAGGAATTGTTTAAGATTGCAAATAATTTATATAAGGAAGTAGACGGGGGATTTAATAAAAAACTGACCATTGAAACTTTGAGTCAGTTAATACAATATGCCCAGAAGCATTTTCGAGCTGAAGAAGGGTTGGCTGAGAGATTCGGTTTTCCGGAAGAAATACTGGCAACCCATAAAAAAACCCATGAAAAATTAGTGATGGATATTTTCCAGCTCAATGATGACATTGAGACCGGTAAAGTGAAATCCATGTACGATATCGAGAAGTTTATAACAAATTGGTTGGTTCTGCATATTTTGATCGAAGATAAAAAATATAGAGATTATCTCACATAAGAGTGGGAAGGAGGTTTTTATGTCTGAATTTAAGGATGTCACAATTGTAAAAAAAGCCAATGTCTACTTTGACGGAAAGGTTACCAGCCGGACTGTTGTGTTCGCCGATGGTTCAAAAAAGACCCTGGGGATAATGCTTCCTGGGGAATATGAATTCAATACCGATGAAAAAGAAATAATGGAAATAATTGCTGGTGATTTAGAAGTGTCACTTCCCCAGGAAGAGGGTTGGCGAACTATTCAAGGCGGGGAAGCATTCGAAGTCCCGGCGAAGGCCAAGTTTGGGCTTAAGATTAAACAAATTACGGATTACTGCTGTTCTTTTATTGGTTGAGACCAGGGTAATGCCATTTTACTACGGCTTTTTTTGAAATAGCTGATCACCTGAGCAGGATTTTTTTGAAGTCGATGGGTTTGACAATAGAGCAGCAGATTCCAAACTTGGCACATTCTATGATATCATCCTTTCAATGCAGAATTTGAGAGCATATGCACTTGGAAAAAATCACTGTCCTTATATGTTCTATTCTATTGATTTTTAAGAAAAATGAGTTGAGCCTTGATTGAAATGTGCTACTGTTTAAAAAAAATAGGTGGTGTTTGAGAATAGTTTGCAAGAATAGTTTCAGATTTCACAAGGCTCTTACTTAATCAAACGAACAACGTTACGCCTGTTCTACTGACCGTTTATATCTCAAGGGAGATAATATGCGTCATTTTCTCTTACTCGTTTCTGCAATTCTATTCTGGCCGTCTTTAGTCCTTTGTCAAGAGCAGCTCACCATTCCCGGTACAGGCGATAGTCAGATTTTACTTCGTATCCTGGCGGAGTCTTTCAGTAACAGTCATTCCGGTATTAAGGTACATATTCCAGACAGCATTGGTAGTTCGGGAGGGATTCGTGCTGTAGATTGTGGGAAGGCATTGATTGCCAGGGTGGCTAGACCCCTGAAAGACAGAGAGAAGGCCATGGGATTTAATAACAGGATTTTCGCTTATTCCCCTGTGGTTATTATAGCTCATCCCGATATTGGTAAACTTGAGAGTCTGACTTCTCAGGAAATCATAGGGATTTTTTCGGGACGGATTTCTCGTTGGGAAGAGCTGGGAGGTCATCCTGGTCCGATACTTGTCGCCAATCGAGAGCCAGGTGATTCAAGTCGTACTCATCTGGAACAGCACCTACCTGATTTTGCCGCAATCAAGAAACCAGCCGGGGAAATTATTTATAGCACACCGGAAACCCTTGCCACGGTGGAGAAATTTGCAAATACAATTGGTTATTGTCCGCTTTCCATGGCAATTCAATATAGAGTAAAAGTTCTTCACTTAAATGGGATTGATCCAACACATCCATCCTATCCTGTTTCTACTCCTCTCGGATTAGCATGGAAAATTGCACCCCATGGGGTGGCTCGTGATTTTTTAGAATATTTGTCCACACCTGAAGCCCGTAGCATCATAAAAAAGAACGGCGCTATACCGGCCTTATAAGGAACCGACTGCCTGTTTATGCGATTTTCCATTAAAAATAAATTTTTGGTTGCTCTGCTGGGGCTCTCGTTTATCAGCTTGGGGATTGGCGGCATTAGTGCAATTACCATAATTAGCGGTACATATGTAAAAGAGAAGAAACATTCTTGGGCTCTCATTGCGGACCAATTTGCCCAGGAGGTAACTGCACGAATTCAATATCACCAGGCTGTGTTAAGCAGGCTCGTTACTTCCCATGAGGTGGAAGAATTTTATAAACATCACAGAGTTCTTGCTCTGAATCGTTACTTTGCACAATTTTCAGAAACCTTTCCAGTCCTAAAGTTCATCAATAATGAGGGTTTTGAAGAAATTTCATCCATAGGCGGACAGTTGAATGAAATTACCTCAAATCTGGCAGACAACCCTCTCTATCTTGATGCCTTAATGTTGCCCAATGAAGTGGTGGTAAGTTCTCCATTTCATTCCCCAGAGCTTGACGAACCTGTGATTGGCCTCGGGTTTACCTTACGTCCGTATTTTGAGAATAGTGTGGTGGGAACGGTTTTGGCACAGATTCCTCTAACAGCAATTGGCCTACCAAATTCCATGCTTCTCCAGGAAGAGGCTCAAGTGTTTTTTGTTGATCGGCATGGACGAGTGCTTAAAGGGCAAAAGGATGTTTTCTTGTCCCAGCAGATGGAAATAATTCCTCCAGAGTATATTGCTATAGAATCGGCTCATATCCATGATTTATTGATTGATGGTGAGAACAATTGCATCGTCCATAGTCCAATACCCGGTGCTTCTATGCATCTAGTCATAACAATTCCCACCCGTACATTTTATTTCGGGGTGTACAGGCTCATATCTATTCTTTTGCTTATTGGTGTGCTGGCCTTGACTTTTTCTCTGGCCGGAGCCTATTGGCTGTCCCGTAGAATTGTAAACCCATTGCGGGAGTTGAATCGAGGAGTTAAAAAGATAACCAGTGGGGAAAAACTTACCATAAAAGTAAAAGGGCCGGAAACCAATGACGAAATTTCTGATCTGGTCGATGCTTTTAACGACCTGAGTGTTACCCTGCAATCATCCATGGTTTCAAAAAACTATTTTGACACCATTTTGAGTAGTATGCAGAATTACCTTTTTGTAGTGTCCGAGGAAGATGGGATTCTGCTGGTCAACGATGCAACTACTAGCCTTCTTGGCTGTACTGATGAAGATTTGATCGGTGGAAATATCGGTACCTATTTGGGTTCTCCGCCAGAGGAATTCTCCTCTTGGTTTGATTTTGCCAAAAATTCACAATTTCCCATGGAAAAGGAAGTGGATACAGGAAGTGGAAAGGTGCCGGTATACTTTGCCACGAGTTTGATACGTCTTGATGGGAAAAAAGATCAGTCGGTATTCGTTGGACAGGACCTTCGAGATCGAAAAACCTTGGAGCAAAGGCTGATTCATGTTCAACGCCTGGAGGCATTGGATTCTCTGGTGGCTGGTGTAAACCATGAGTTTGGAAATTTATTGGCTGCCATACTTGGATTTTCGGAACTCATTAAGGAGGACTCCCACCCTGAGAGCCAGACCAGAGTTGACATTGATAAGGTGATTTCTTGTGGGCAAAGGGCAAAAAATATAATTAGGCAAATGCAGAATTTTAGAAAATGGTTGGATGATGAAAAAACGTATCCGTTATCCATTACATCGAACGTTGAGGACAATTTATCAATTCTTGCTACATCCTTATCGCGTGATGTTATTTTTGAAAAACATATTGAAACGAAGGATGAGAAAGTATTGGCCTCCAGCCTTGATATACGAAGTATTGTATCCAACCTTTTTTACAATGCCCTTGATGCAATGGACCGAAAAGGATCTTTGGAAATCTCCCTGGAATCCCAAACAATTGACAGTCTCGAAGCAGAGCAACGACATTTATCTGGTCCTGGTCAGTTTATTATTCTTACGGTGAAAGATTCCGGTTGTGGTATAGATCCGGATATTTATGATAAGATTTTCGATCCCTTCTTTACCACCAAAGAGGTGGGCAAAGGGACCGGCCTTGGGTTATCAGAGGTGCATGGTCTGGTTAATAAATTAGGTGGTAATATATATGTAAACAGCGAACTCGGCCATGGCTCAACTTTCAGCATTTATCTTCCTGTGGTTGAAAATGAGCCAGGCGACGAGTTGCAGGCTGAGTAGAACTATTCCGTATTACCTATGCTCCGAGTCCGGAAATTTTATCTCCCCTGATATCCTTTTCAAATATAGCCTGGCCTTGCTGCATGGCACAGAAGTCGCCGCACATGGTGCAGGTTTTACTGTTTTCAGGCATACGGCTTTCCCGGACTTTTTGGGCTTTTTCAGGGAACATCAGAAGGCTCATGTGTTGATCCCAGGCCATATCGCGACGGCTGATGGCAACCTGTTTCTCATGTTCCCTTCGCTCAGGATATTTTGCAATATCACCAATACGGGCTGCCAGGCGAGTTACCCGTACTCCTTCCCGTACATCATCTTCGTTGGGCAAGGCAAGGTGTTCCGCCGGGGTAATATAGCAAATCAGGTCGGCTCCATATCGGGCTGAATTGGCTGCTCCAATGGCCGCAGTTATATGGTCATACCCGGCGCCACTATCGGCTGGTAAAGGCCCGAGAACGTAATACGGGGCATTGCCACTCATTCGTTTTTCCAGCATAATGTTACCTTCAATTTCGTCTAAAGGCACATGTCCCGGTCCTTCCACCATCATCTGGCAGCCCATGTCTCGGCCAAGCTCTGCAAGCTCACAGTTGATGATCATCTCGGCCATCTGGGCTCGGTCATGACTGTCATGGATGGCGCCGGCCCGAATCCCATTCCCCAGCGAGAGCACGGCATCGTATTTTTTCATCAGGGAGCAGACCCGGTCAAATTGTTCGTAGAGAGGATTCTCCTGCTGGTTGTATTCCATCCAGGAGACCAGAAAGGTTCCGCCCTTTGAGACCAGGCCGCCATATCTATATCCTTGCTTCCGTAAACGTTCAATAGAGAACCGGTTGATACCGCAGTGAATGGCCATGAATGACATGCCGTCATCTAATTGTTGTTCTATGAGGTCGAAAAGGTATTCCGCATCAAGCTTGTTTGGATTTTTGTACTTTTTAGCCGCATCATGAAATGCCTGATACAACGGTACATTGCCCACTGGCAGGTTGCAGCATTCCAAAACCTCTCGGCGAACAAGATCCAGGTCGCCGCCGGCTGAAAGTTCCATGAGGGTGTCGGCTCCTTCTTGTTCAGCAATAAGAGCTTTGCGTTTTTCCATCTCCACATCATAAATATCAGAGGATGTGCCAATAGAGGCATTGACTTTCGTTTTCAGTCCTGTTCCGATGCCTACCACTTTTTGATTTGGTCGTTTAGGATTATTGGGAATAACAATTTCTCCTGCTGCAACACAGGCTCGGATTGCTTCCGGGGAAAATCCTTCTGTAACAGCAATTGTTTCCATAAGTGGAGTGATGGTATCTTCTTTTGCGAGTTCAAGTTGGGTTTTCATGGGTTCTCCTCCATATTTTAAAATGCAAAAAGATTGTTTTGAGCAAAAAAAAATCCGTGCCGCAGGCATAGGCCTGCAACACGGAATCATGGGGCATATTCTTCCTCTATTTAAGGCATCCTGGCAGGTCTTCTGATTTTGGATTAACCTGGTAATGCGCCTTCCCATTTTCGGCTGCTTCTTAAAAAAGCCATCCAAAAACAGTGGCATAATGCATCACCAGTCCCGAATGGCGCTAGTTTATGGCTGTAGCACAGTATCTGCTTCTATGTTCCAT
>CAYUCH010000052.1:0-25778 GCA_964443295.1 uncultured Desulfobulbia bacterium
TCAGTGGCCGGAATCAAATGGAATGGGTGGTCGGGATCGTCTGGAATTCGCAGCATCTGGAGGAACTTGTCGATGAGCGCACCAGGCAGCTTGAAATCGTCAACCAGGAACTCCAGGAGTTTGCCTATATTGTCTCCCATGACTTGAAGGCACCGTTGCGGGCTATCGGCCAGCTGGCAGACTGGATTGCCGAAGACCACAGGGATGTCCTTGGCAAAGATGGCCTGGAACAGCTTGATCTCCTTCTGAACCGGGTCAAGCGTATGCATTTTCTTATTGAAGGTATCCTCCAGTATTCCCGCATAGGCCGGGTCAAGGATAGCATAGTAGAGGTCAATATAATTGAACTAGTGACGGAGTTAGCGGACTTTATTGGCATACCCGATAATATCAAGGTGGATATTGACCCAGATTTACCGGTTATCTGGGCCGAAAGGATACGGATATCTCAGCTGTTTCAGAATCTGCTGAGTAACAGTATTAAATTCATGGACAAGCCAGAGGGATTGATCAGGATCTTTGCTGAGGACCAGGGTGATTATTACCTTTTTAGTTTTTCTGATAATGGGCCAGGTATAAAGGAAGAGTATTACGATAAAATATTTCAAATATTTCAGTGTCTTATACCTCGGGATGAATATGAAAGCACCGGCATCGGCCTGTCGTTGGTTAAAAAGATTGTTGGGCTTTACAATGGCGAGGTCTGGGTTGAGTCAACTGTTGGGCAGGGCACAATTTTCCATTTCACCCTGGACAAAGGCATGGTAGGGCATGAACCGGAAATTACTGAAGAAAGGGGATGATTGCCTCGACATTACTAGGTGGCATTTGAGACTATTTATTTTGTACACCTAAAGGTGTACAAGTGCCCCGAAGGTTTTTACAAAGCCATCGGGCTTAAGGAATATTACTATGGAAGGGAAAAGGAGAATTCTGCTTGTTGAGGATGATAAGGTCGATGTCATGACCGTAAAACGAGCCTTCCGTGACCTGAAACTCACCAATCCTCTGACTGTGGTCGGGAATGGGGAAGAGGCCCTGAATTATCTGCGGGATCCCGACAATGAACGTCCCTGTATTATTCTGTTGGATTTGAATATGCCCAAGATGAACGGCATTGAGTTTCTCGCTGTGGTCAAGCAGGATACTGCGTTGATGGCGATACCTGTTATTGTTCTTACCACTTCCCATGAAGAGCAAGACAAAATAGCAAGTTTTAACCACGGGGTGGCCGGATATATGTTAAAACCCGTTGATTATAAACAATTTGTCGAGGTGGTGCGGGCCGTTGATTTGTATTGGAGCGTCAGTGAACTACCTTTTGAAAATTAGTCTGGCAGGATTATTACCATGAAAGACTCCGGCACAATTCTTCTGGTGGATGATGACCTTGTAGATCGAATGGCCTTTGAGAGATTTGCCAGGAAGTATGACTTTCCATATTCATATAAATTGGCAGGGTCTGTCAAAGAGGCCTCTGAAATCCTGAAGACAGAACAATTTGATACGGTTATTCTTGATTATCGATTGGGTGACGGCACTGCCTTTGATCTTTTCGACCAGCTGAACGACATCCCCTTTATCCTGGTTACCGGTATTGGTAATGAAGAGGTGGCGGTTAGGGCCATGAAAGCCGGCGCTGTCGATTACCTGGTAAAAGATCCTGATTCCGTCTATTTGCAGGCTCTACCGCATGTTATTGAGAAGGCCATCAACAATAAGCGCAACGAACTGGAACTGACCCGGTATCGTCAGCATCTTGAGGAATTGGTCGAGGAAAGGACCGCCAGACTCACTAGAGAAATTGCCGAACGGAAATCCATTGAAGCTGATTTGAAACAATATCGTGATCATCTTGAGGTCCTGGTGCAAGCACGTACTGGCGAACTAGAAAAGGCCAAAATAATAACCGAGTCAGCCAATATAGCATTGCGTAATGAGGTTGAGGAACGAAAACAATCCCAGAAGGCACTGAAAGAAAGTGAAACTCACCTCAAAACGATCCTGGATTCCATCCAGAACGGTGTGGTGTTTATTGATGCGGATTCTCGTAAAATTATCGATGTAAATCCTGCGGCCTGTAAAATGATCGGCACTTCAAAAGAACAGATTGTCGGCAATATTTGTCATAAATTTATTTGTGCCGCGGAATCTGACAATTGCCCAATTCTTGATTTGGGCCAAAAGGGTGATAATTCGGAGCGCAAACTCCTCACTGTCCATGGGAAAATTATTCCAATTATCAAGAATGTCACCGTCATGGTTTTGGGTGGCCATAAATATCTGGTTGAAAGCTTTATCGATATCACTGACAGGAAGCGATTTGAGGAAGAATTGCAGGATGCATATGAAAAATTAAAGGAATTGGACAAATTGAAAACTGAATTCTTGTCCAATGTATCCCATGAATTGCGAACCCCGCTCACCTCGGTACTGGGTTTTGCCGAGATTATAAAGAGAAAATTAACAGGAGATATTTTTCCACACATCAAGGTTGATGACCCTAAGATTCAGCGTTCGGTGAAACAGGTGTCGGGAAACATTGGTATTGTAATTTCCGAAGGAGAGCGATTAACGGCCCTTATAAATGATGTTCTCGATATCGCTAAGATGGAGGCGGGCAAAGTCCTGTGGAAAAAAGAAACCGTGTCTATTGACGAGGTTATTGATCAGTCCGTAGCTGCTACTCATACCCTGTTTGACCAAAAAAATATTGAGTTACTCACAGAGGTGGATAATGCTCTTCCTGAGGTGGAAGGTGACAAGGATAGGTTGATACAAGTGATGATCAACCTGATAGCCAATGCAGTAAAATTTACCGAAAAGGGAACGGTGACCATCAAAGCCGAGGGAGTCTCAAATACACTCGTCATCAGCGTGATTGACACCGGTGCCGGAATCGCCCTGGAGGATTTCGGTAAAGTCTTTGAGAGATTTAAGCAGACAACTGATATCTCTACTGGTAAGCCTATGGGGACTGGGCTCGGTCTTCCAATCTGCAAGAAGATTGTCGAATATCATAAGGGCAATATCCGACTTGAAAGCGAAAAGGGCCGCGGCAGCATCTTTTCTTTTACCCTGCCAGTTAAGAAGTAGGCGGGGATACCACATTTCCTCAAGGTAATTGCAGAAGGCCGGCTGTTATCTTTATTGTTTCTCAATCCGTAATATCTGTTCCTGCAGGTCGCGGATTTCCTGTTGCCAGTACTCCGGAGTACCCCAACCTGGAGCAAGGCGGGATAAGCCGCCATCTGCCGATTGGCGGGCGCACCATGCTGAATAGTGGATATAGCGCATGGCACGTAATGGTTCGATGATACTTAAGCTTTTTTGATCAAAAGGGTGAAAAACTTCATAGCCCTCCATGAATATTTCTATTTCTGCCAGACAATCATTGGCATATCCAGGTAAGAGCATCCACAAATCCTGTATTGGCGGGCCCAGTACCATATCGTCAAAATCAATGAGATAAAATGATTCTCCAGGTCGGTGAATGATATTGGAGAAATGGCAGTCACCATGGATGAGAACTGATTCGGTATGAGCGAACATGGGAGTGGTAAGTTTAAGCAGTCGGCCGGTGATTTCCTGATATTGCGAAGCCAAACCTTCTGGTATGAAATCTCCCTTTACGAGGTATTCGATATGGTCCCTTGTCACCTTGTCAGGAGTTAAAGTGGCCCGGTCACCGGCTGGACGAGTGACCCCAACCGCGTGAACTCGACCAATCAGTCGACCAATTTCTTCCCATTGATCATCGGTGAATTCGTCGCTGCTTCGGCCGCTTTTTTTGGGGAACACGGTAAAGAAAATACCTTGCTGTTCACCAAGGGTCTGACCGTTGGCAAGGACCATTGGTGCGATAACCGGGATTTCCCTGCTGGCTAATTCCAGTAAGAAACCATGTTCATCTTCCAAAGCAGCCCGCGACCAGCGACCTGGTCGGTAGAATTTGACAATCAGAGCATCGCCATCTTCTCTTTCAAGTTCATATACCCGGTTAATGTAACTATTTAGCGGGCGGCAGAGGTTGGTGCAATAAAGGTCTAATGCCTTCTCAACGGTGGAAATTATAACGTCAGGAGTGAGGGCATGGAAATCAGCGAGGGGTTGTGGGGTGCTCATTTATACCTGCTTTGGTATTAAAAAAAAGAGGCGGCGAAGATGTTTCCACCGCCTCTCAATAATTGTGTGATGCAGCTTCCTATTCGACGAAAGCTATGTCAACCGAGGGCCTGAATGAGGCACAGGTGGCCAGGGCCTGGTGAATTTTGTGGTTTTTAAAGGACTCGATGAGGTCAGTGTTGGTAGGCTTGCCGGCATCGTATTCAGTCAAGGCCTGTTGGGCCAGATTATAGTCAAAACGTGGGGCCCATTTTCTTGAGCCCAGGCGGGCGGTGGTGGAGCAATTATCCACCATAAAGGCCACGCCTTTATGATGCATATATGGATTGAGAGAATCAACCGCTTCTATCACCGACTCGTTGGCGACTTCGCTCAAGCAATGGCCCTTTTCAATGAGCAGGTCAATCTGGGCCATCATGGTGGCACAGTAGATGCCGGCGGTAAAGGGATTAATGGCGATATCTTCATCGGTGCGGGTAGACCGAACCTTTTCACCAACCTGCCACATACGGGTTGCGTCGATTTTACCCATGGGGAAACGAGAGTGGCGCTGTCCGGCCATGACTACGGAACGAATTTCGTTGCAGCTTGATACCTCATCATAAATTTCCAAGAGGATATCAAAAGCAGGTGTATATGAGTGGGAATAAATTCGCTCAAAGATCTCTTTGCCAGCATCATCGAGCTTATTGTACACGGCCAAAATTCCATCATGTGAAATGGTCTTGCTGATCGGTCCGGTGATATTCTCAACAGAGGCGATAAAAGCTTCCTCTTCGCCCATATTGCCTTCCATGACGAAACGTCGGTAGAGAGCTTCAACAATGCCGTGGACGGCGCCCAACAGAATGCCTCGTTCTCCGAAGATGTCACTGCGGAACTCGAAGCCCAGGGTAGTTTTAAAGGCATAGGGAGCGCCCACTGCGACAGCCCAGCCAAGGGCTTGTTCGGTAGCCTTTCCATCTATATCCTGTTCAACGGCAAAACTGCTGTTAATTCCAGCGCCATTTACTTCTTTACCCTGGACATAGAGACGGCGAACAGAGGGTCCCATACCTTTCGGGCAGACACCCACCACATTGATATTTGCGGGAAAGCCTTTGCCGATGCTTTCGAGATAACCAAGCAGGAAACCATGGGAGAGACCAAGGGTGGCGCCGTCTTTCAGATTATCAAATACAGTCTGGTGGTGATCTGCCTGGGCTGCGTCGGAAATCAACAGAAGGACCATGTCGGATTCACGAATAACCTGGATCATTTCCCCCAAGGTTCCGCTCTCTTCGGTGAAACCGGCTTCACTGGCAGCGGCCATTGAGGCGCTTCCTTCCCGTAGGCCGATTTTAACGGTGATATCAGTTCCTTCAAGGGAGTCTCGCAGGTTCTGGGCCTGGGCCGGTCCCTGGGAACCCCAACCAATCACACCGATTTGCTTAATACCATTAAAGGCTTTGGGCAGAAGATGAAATTGATCTCTTCCTCCACGGACAACTAACTCTGTGGTGTCAGCCAAGGTAATGGTCTCAGTCTGGAAAACCTTTGATTCGAATGTGGTCGTCATGTATCCCTCCTGAAAAAGGTGAGTAGCAGCATGTGTGTTCGTAAAAAAAACACAACGCCGGGCAGTTATGCACTGCCGAGCGCTGTGGAAAATACTTCTATACCTCACGGAACTGATTCCGTAAACCTTTTTGAAATCTACAGAATAGCTTTCATGGCACTCATGTGAGAGCGCAACTCTTCACCGACAATTTCAACTGTGGTGTAGCGAATTGCCTCATTCACTTTGATCAACTCCTGGTTGTCAACTCCTGCGTCTTTCAGCCCGAGTCCTTTTCCGATAACGTCTGTGTCAATGGTTGACATGAAATCAGCCAGAAGGGGCTCAGCGGCATTGGCAAAGAGATAGCAGCCGTATTCTGCTGTGTCGGAGATAACGACATTCATCTCATAGAGTTTTTTGCGAGAGATTAAATTAGCAATGAGCGGAACTTCATGGAGTGACTCGTAATAGGCCGACTCCTCTTTAATTCCTGCTGAGACCATAGTGTCGAAGGCAAGTTCAACACCAGCCTTGGTGAGGGCAACCATCAGGATGCCATTATCAAAATACTCTTGCTCAGAAATGTCCTGATCAGTGGCTTCTGATTTTTCAAATGCGGTTTCACCTGTCTCTTTCCGCCATTTCAGGAGATTGGCATCGTCATTGGCCCAATCTTTCATCATAGTGCTGGAAAAATGCCCGGACATAATGTCGTCCATGTGCTTTTCAAAAAGTGGCTGCATTATCTCTTTCATCTCATCAGCCAGTTTGAAGGCCTTGATTTTGGCAGGATTAGAAAGGCGATCCATCATATTTGTGATGCCGCCGTGTTTCAAGGCCTCAGTAATGGTTTCCCAACCGTACTGAACCAATTTTGATGCGTATCCGGCATCAATGCCTTTCTCGATCATTTTGTTATAGCACAGGATAGATCCAACCTGGAGCACACCACAAAGGATTGTCTGTTCACCCATAAGGTCCGATTTAACTTCTGCTACGAAAGACGATTGAAGTACACCGGCGCGATCTCCACCGGTTCCACTGGCGTATGCTTTGGCAATATCCCAGCCGTCACCATTGGGATCGTTTTCGCCATGCACTGCAATAAGAGTTGGAACTCCGAAACCACGTTTGTACTCTTCGCGAACTTCGGTTCCGGGAGATTTGGGGGCTACCATGACAACCGTCAAGTCTTCGCGGATGGGCATCCCTTCTTCAACAATGTTGAATCCATGGGAATAGGAGAGGCAGGCTCCTTTTTTCATGAGAGGCATAACAGCATTGATAACATTAGTGTGTTGCTTGTCGGGAGTAAGATTGATTAAAAGGTCCGCAGTGGGGATCAGTTCTTCATAGGTGCCGACTGTAAAATCGTTTTCCGTGGCATTTTTCCATGACTGACGTTTTTCAGAAATTGCCGCCTCTCTGAGGGTGTAAGACACGTCTAGGCCTGAGTCACGGAGGTTTAACCCCTGATGAAGGCCCTGGGCTCCGCAGCCGACAATTACGATTTTTTTTCCTTTGAGTTTTTCAACGCCGTCAAACTCTGAAGAGTCCATAAAACGGCACTGGGCCAACTCGGCAAGCTGCTGACGCAACGACAATGTATTGAAATAATTTTGGGCCATAATTCTTCTCCTCTGATATTAAAGAAATTGGAAAATATTTAGTAACTTTTCAGCTGCACTCTTTATGCCTTATTTTAAGGTGCATCTTCGCCCATTTCGGTCTTCTCGAATAAAACCAGTATGCTTCAAAGACCTAAATGAACGAATATGAAGCACATCTGAACAGTTACAGTCTGTAAAATCGGGTAATTCTATACTAAAGGTGAAAATTGGAATAATCTATTTTCGCCTATAATAGCCATTTATTTTGTTGCGTAAAGTGATATATTTGCAATACTGTGTTGCGATTTTTGAAACATGAGGGGGCGGTTATGGATATCAGGGCACTTCAGTTTTTTAGGCACTTGTCAGGAACCCTGCACTTCGGACGTACAAGTCAGGCGTGTAATATAACTCCTTCCGCTCTGACAAGGGCAATTCAGCGTCTTGAAGAAGAGTTTGGTGAAAAACTTTTCATCCGCGATAATCGATCAGTTTCTCTCACTCCGTCAGGAGAACTCTTTAGAGAATATGCCGAAGATACAATTCAGCGCTATAATGAACTGAAAAATAGAATTTCAGCCGATGGCGTTTTGCGTGGGGAGATATCCCTCTATAGCTCGGTAACGGCTGTTTACAGCATTTTGCCGCAGATTCTTGCCGGTTTCAGGGAAATTTATCCGGAGGTCCATATCAATCTGCAAACCGGCGACGCAGCAATGGCTTTGAATAAAATAGAAAGTGGAGATGTTGATCTAACCATTGCCGCTATTCCTGAAGAGATATCCAGTCAGCTTGAATTCAAGAAAATTATAGAGACACCACTTGTTTTTATCGCCCCAGAACGTTTCCCTGAGACTGTTGTTTTTCAACGCAAAGGACGAATTGATTGGCAGAAAACACCTTTTGTGATGGCTGAGAAGGGATTAAGCAGGAAGCGAGTTGATAGCTGGTTTGCAAAAAAGAACATCCATCCCAATGTGTATGCCAAGGTGGCCGGCAATGAGGCCATCATCGCCTTTGTAAGTCTTGGCTGTGGTGTTGGTGTTGTTCCGCAACTTGTCTTGGAAAAAAGCCCCCTTAAGGATCAGATAAAAATATTGGATCAAAAGCCTCGATTGAGGCCGTTTTCAGTGGGAGTATGTACGGCAAAGAAGAATATGCTGAACCCGATAATAAGGGCGTTTTGGGACTTAGCTGATCAGGGTTTGTAAATCTGCTGATAAGAGTGTGTATAGTGTTTTATTTTGGCATCAGGTATCGGTATACCTCCTGGCGCCATGCTTCTATGTCTTCGCGGTAGTGCTCAAGAGCAGAATCTCGTTTGCAGACCTTGCAAACAACCTTTGCATTACCTCATTTGCCTTGGAGGTCGCTCTCTCCGCCGCAGAAGATACAGGAGAGTTTGAGCTCGGGTATTTTGTCTATTGTATGCGCCATTAAGGAAAGCCAAATAATAATTACAGTCTATTCATGAATGCTTTGGCTGCTGTGTATTCATAAAGCAAGTAGTTGTTTTCATTTGTTGCCTTGTTAAAATTACTTCTTGCTTGTTCTCGATTATCTCTAAAATAATCCTCCATACCTATATAATAATATGCTTCTGTTCTATCCCTTGTGGATATTGCCTGCTTTAGAAGTTCCTTTCTGGTTATTTTATCAAGGTGGTAATCCAGCAGAGCTTGTTGCCAATTGTTTTCAGGGTTGAAAAAATGAAGTCTTTGTAAAAAACGTTTAGCTCTCCCATCCTGATTTTCTCCCAAAAGACAGTGATAGTACCAGAGGTTAATATAGAGGTGATTCGGGTGATTGGAATACAAATATTTCTTTAATTGTTGGCTGGCTTTATCATATTTTCCACGTAGAAGATAGGTGAAGCCCATTCCTACGTGGGCCCATACATACCTTGGTTCAATATGTAATGCCTTTTTGTACTCCATAATTGCTTTGTGGTATTTTCCTTGAGAAGCATAGTAATTGCCAATTGACTCATGTGTTCCAATCGCAACTATTCGTAATGGAGTGGCACCATACAGATCCTTCTCTCCCCTACGTAGATTTGGTGGGATAGTTTTTGCCTGTTCATTTACCAGTCTCAGGGCCTCTTTGGCTTCATATAATTGAAGGTCAGGCAGGCCTTTATGTCCAAAAAGACGTCCTAATTTGGTGTGGGCTTGAATATTACCTGGTTCAAGTCGAATTACCTCTTTTATTTCTTTGATGGCAGCATCGAGATGATCTTGAAAAAAACGATCTTTACGAGATTCGAAAAAGTATAGATAGATAAGCCCTATACCCATATGATAACTGGGGTCTTCCGGATTGATCCTTGCAGCCTCTTGATATTCATGGAGGGCAAGTTCATGATTTTTGTCTTGGAGAAATAATTCGGCCAATAAACCGTGGGAAGGTGCGAAAAGAGGTTTGGCTCGGATAGCATTTTTGAGATTGGTATAAATATTTTCCCGAACTTCTTTGGACGATTTTCCTTCCCATAAAGGAATGTTTGCCTTGATATATTCATATGGTGGATAGTTTACATCTTCTGATAACTGGGGATCTATATCAAAAGCTGCTGCATAAAATTCCAATCCATCGTTAACCAGTTCCTCTTGCTTTATGATTATTCCTTTAAAAATTAATGCTAAACCAAGGAGTCCAGAGGCGCGACCAAAATTGAGCCGCTGTTTTAGGGCTTCTTTTGTTTGAAGAATGACATTATCAAGAAAGTCTGGATGTTGGGAGAGTTGAAATTCCCTGAAATATGCATTTGCTAGGTCGAAGCGCATATCAGGATTTTTGGGCTCTTCAAGTAAGAGCTCTTCTAGTTGAAAGATACCTTGATCCGTTATTTGCGGAGGTGGGACAAGAGGAACGCAGTGTGTAAAGAATAGGCAGAAACAGATGAGCAAAGGGAGCCAAATTTTTTTTGGGATCATGATGGGGAGCCTCCTATGACTATGGACGGTATCCCATTTTTCTGGCTTTTTTAAATTCAAGGGCGGCTTCCTCATATTCACTTAGATATCCTTTAACGACACCTAGATAATAATGTGCTTCGCCATTATTGGGAGATAGAGCAACAGCCCGTTTCAAAAGATCGGATGCTTGTTGATATTGAGCTTTAGAAAGGTAATGCTGGGCCAAATTTAGAAGCCCATTGATATCATCCGGAGATTTCTCGACCTCTTTCTGTAGTGAATTCTCTTTCTGGTCAATTTTTTTTGGTTTGAGGGTAAACTGGTAATTGAGCTCTTTAAGGGACTTTTGTACGTCATCATAAAATTGTGCATAGCCAGATAATGGGATGGTGCCATCGGCCACATTAATTTCATATTTAATTTTTGAAGTACTTTCACTCTTTGAGGTTGAAATATGATAGTTCAGTAAGCCGTACTCTTGGTTGACGTCAACTGGCAGGGCAGCAATGGAAGTGTATCCTTCCGGGAGGTTGTATTCCCATTCAGACACTATGCGCATGGGAAAAATATTTTGATAGCTATTTTTCCGTCCAGAAGGAGGTGAAAGGTTTTGTATACTTGAAAAGAGATTAATTGCGTGTACCCCTCCTCCAGCTATTTCAAAGGGCCTTTCTGATATTGATGACCAGATAACCGGTAGCCAATATTGAATTGTTACTTTAAATGGTGTTGAAGAATCATTAATATCAGAAAAGTCGATACTAACATCACGTGCCTCAGGATATATCGATTTGACAATTGAATGAATTACTTCGTTGTGCATGTCGCTTGGTATTGCCAAAAATCTTTCCTTTAGATTGTCACTCACCCCTCCTTTGCCGGAAAACTCCATTTCTATCAGAGATTTGCTTTCATTAAAGTCGATTTTGAAATGAAGGAAGCCTGCGTGTTCCCCGGATTTGGCGTGAGGAGTTTTCTGAAATTCTCCCCCTTCTCCCTGAATAATAAATGCCCATCTATTTTGGTTGCTCCAATGTAAGCGAGAATAATCACCAACGGGGGTACTATCTAGCCATAAGGATTTTTCACCCGGGCGAGGTATATTTACGATGGC
The DNA here is from genome assembly GCA_964443295.1 of uncultured Desulfobulbia bacterium. Lineage (GTDB taxonomy): Bacteria > Desulfobacterota > Desulfobulbia > Desulfobulbales > CG2-30-60-27 > CAYUCH01. The sequence continues at coordinate 11,308 of CAYUCH010000052.1, forward strand.
ATGAGAAAAATAATGAGAGGGGAGTTCTGTTTTTGTTTTGGGAAAAGGAAGAGGATTAATTAGAACAGGGTTGGCTTTGATTCCAACGGCATGGAGTAGAGAGATAAGTAAGACGGTTTGGTCTTTACAGTCGCCATAACGGTTTTTTATTACTTGAGAAGCCTTGTGGGGTTGGTATCCACCACGGCCGAAATCTGCTGCTACATAATCAATATTTTCCTGAAGATAATTGTATATCGCTTTGATTTTTTCATCTTCTGTTGTGGCATGTTTAGTGACTTCCTGTGCTTGGTTTCGAATAGAAATAGAGTCTTCGATGCTATTACTAAAAAGTTCATAAGCCCAGTTGTTAACTTCTTCCCAGTTTTCAATTGTGGTTGCATATATGGCCGGTAGGATTTCTCGAGGATGGGGCATATCAGAATCCAGTTTGAGTCCATTGTGGTCTTTCATTGTCCAGCGATAGAGTTTGGTCTTGTGATCTTCTATTATTTCCGGGAGTAATGAAGTGTTGTGGTTAATGTGAGACAAGTCAACTTCTTTTGGCACTGTAATAGAAAGGATTGCAGTCTTGTGTGGGTCAATTCGAATTAGACGGCCTTGCGGGTAACCAATTAGGGCATAATGGAAATTATAGGCATGCGATGATCTGCTATTTATAACAGGTGTACTATCAAAAACGATTTCAAATTCAAACAATGACCCTACAGTAAGAGCGGGAAGGGAAAATGATATAACTTTCATATCCGAGTAACTTTTTCTCATACCTCCGCCACCAGGACCTGTTTTAATCTGAATAGCATCCTCGGCAATGCTATGGATAATGCCATTTGTATCTATTGTATGTGCAAAATTGAGATTGGCCTGGGAGAAGTATGCGTTGAAAAATAAACTGATTTCTCGATAGTCGTCTGCAGCCTGTTTGTCATGAATTTTTCCTATGATATGCAGAGTATTTCTGGAAGTTCCGTCTTTTTTTATAATTACATTTTCTTCATTTAGAAGGATGATTGCTCCAGAATGGATGTCCATCTCAGTATGTATTAAGTTGTCATTAATCTCTTTGGCTTTTTGACTTAGTTGAGCAGAGAAAGATACCCCAGGGATCGTCAACAGGGTTAAGAGAAAAACAATAGAAATGGCTACTTGTTTTTGAGATTTAAGAAACATTTATACCTCAAAGAAATGTATTTGGTTTTTCTGAATTTGGTCCTATAGGATAATTGCCCTAGTTTAGATCAAACCATGTATTAGGACAAAGTCTAGCACACCTTGATTAATTGAAGAATTATTTTCCTTCCAGTTGCAAATGCTAGGAGAATTAAAAAAAAAGAGGTTACGAATATGATTCGTAACCTCTTTTTAAAAATGGGGTGAGCGAGGGGACTCGAACCCCCGACCCCCGGGACCACAACCCAGTGCTCTAACCAACTGAGCCACGCTCACCATATACGCTTGTTTCAGGAGGTATGTATCTCCCGAGCAAAACTTTATAATAAAATGCCGGGCATTTGGCAAGTTCAAATTGCTATTTGTGGATTCTTAAAAATCAGCGCCACATTCCTTGCAAACTTTGGCTTGGGATTTTACGATTTCAAAACACTGTGGGCATTCCTTACGGAAAGAAGCCTTCAGGATTTGAGTAATAGCCAGATTGGTCCTGTGTTCAAGTTCAGGATCTCGGAAAGTGTGATTACGGATTGGGTCAATGCAGCTAAGATCGTTCACCCTAGCTAGTAAATCTGCGGCACGTTGTCGGTTTTCTTTACGGGCTTTTTCGTCGAGAAGTATGGTCAGTACTGGTTCTAAATTCTTTTTTTCAACACACGTGTCTAGATCTTTAACAGCCTGCTTTTCTCCCAGATATCGAACATTTTTTGCTCTTAAATCATCGATGTCTACGGCGCTGCCGGTAAAAGCCTGCTCGCTGCCAACACACATGGGGGTGCCTTTATTTTCACCGGGCAGTAATACAAACCGGAAAGAGGCACAATGGCCATACTGTGCTTCCACATGTTCCCAGCCATTTTTGTAAAGGGAGCACTCATCGTTCAGGCAGACGAAAAAAATTTCCGTACCCCAGCCAAGACCATCACCTACATGGATTGGCGGGGTGTTGCAACAGGCGAGCCGTGTTTGACAGTGGGGACAAGTATGTTCTTCTTCGGCGTACTTAATGATCTGTTCAGTATCAAGCATTATTTTTCCTCGGTAAAAACTCTCCAAATTATTTATTTGGAGGAGATTGTTTTGACTCAATGGTGTTTTCCCAGACTTGGGAAGTTGGTGGAACCCTTCAGGTGCCATTGTTTCCACTAATGGCAAAAGAAATGGCGAGCCAGCCAAAAATGATAATCAGTATGATAGTTGACCATGAAGGCCGATTGTTAGTCTCATTCACAATGGCATAAGAATAAGTCGGCATATTAAATAAGTCAACAAGGCAGACAAAAGAATACGAGGTCGAGAGAAAACCCAAGAACTGAGAAGTGAGGTGCAGAGAGGTAGAATGCGAGTCTGCAGCATTAAAACCAATTATGAATTCATCTCACAACCTGTGGGTAGAGAGAGCAAAATTCCTTAATAAGGAGTTTTCTTGCCACAAGATTCAGACGAAAATAAATAGGGCTCTGCATCAATATACGTATTGCTTTTTGAGTGGTCATTTTTTTTCCCTCCCTTTCCCTGTTTTTTTATCGCTTTTACTCTTTTATAACTGCAAAAACGGTGCCAAAATGACGGACAGGTGTCTGTTCTTATCTCATTGATTTAGTTGCTTTTTTTTAAAAGAAAGTTTGGTGGGAAGGAATTTTTTTCCGCATTCCCGGATTAGTAGTCCAAAAATGCGGAATAAATGATGATTCATACCTCTATTAAAAAAAATACCTGTAAAAATGATGTAAATTTTTGCTTGTCTTTGTGAGTGAATCCGAGCTATCCTATAAAGATGAATATGGGAAAATGATTGACATTTTCATTTTGGAAAAGTATACACTTCACCCTCTTTTGAATGCTCTCAAGTTATAGACTTACCTTGGCGAAGAGATTTCTTTACACAACCAGATCAGCACTTAAAATTGTGCAGGAATTATGAGCCAGAAAGAAACTTCTACTTCACGTTATAAAGATTCGGGCGTTGATATTGATAAGGCCAATACCTTAATCGACAATATTAAGCCCATTGTTGCATCCACTTTCAAACGTGGCGTGCTCTCTGATATTGGCGGGTTTGGTGGCCTATTTGCCCTCGGTGGGGATCGATATAAAGATCCTGTTTTGGTTTCTTCCACCGACGGTGTAGGAACCAAACTTATGATCGCGAATTTATGTGATCGCCATGACACCATTGGTATTGACCTGGTGGCAATGTGCGTAAATGACATCATTGTTGCCGGCGCCCAGCCTTTGTTTTTTCTTGATTATTTTTCAACAGGTGCTCTGGATAATGAGCGTGCCACTGATGTCATAAAGGGTATTGCTGAAGGATGTAAGATAGCCAATTGTTCTCTTATCGGTGGTGAGACAGCTGAAATGCCTGGCCTCTATGGCGAAGGAGAATATGACCTGGCTGGTTTTTCGGTCGGTATCGCAGAGCGGGACAAAATTATTGATGGATCCGACATTAAAGTTGGTGATCAGATAATAGGTTTGGCTTCCAGTGGCTTACACAGCAATGGATATTCTTTGGTGCGGAAAATTATTTTGGAAGAAATGGGGCATTCAGTAGAAGACGAAGTTTCTGAACTTGGCTGCACCATAGGTGAAGAACTTTTACGCCCCACTCGAATCTATTGTGACTCAATAGTTAAACTGCTGAGGCATTATGAAATTGGCGGTTTAGTTCATATCACCGGTGGTGGATTTGTTGAGAATATTCCCCGAGTTCTCCCCCAGGGCTGCAAAGCAGTAATACACTCAAAATCGTGGTCAGTACCGCCAATTTTCAGTTATCTCCAAGACAATGGTAAAGTTTCTCCTGATGAGATGTGCCGAACCTTTAATTGTGGCATAGGCATGGTTGTTATCGTGTCGGCAAAAAAGGTAGAAGATGTGGTGCAGCAGTTGAAAGCCTTTGGGGAAACGCCGTTCATTATTGGTGAGATTGCCCATCGTCCAGATAGGCAGGCGGCTCCAGTGGAAATCGATTGCGCATCCACTCTTTAGAGCCTTTCACAAGATACTTTATCGTAATAAAAGCTGCTTGATCTTCAGAATTCTCCTTTCTCTGTCAGACTATGATGGTGGAATTGGTATATTCCCGCAATCCACCGTACTTCCCTTTATTTTTTCAATGGCATGCTCAAGGATTGGCAAAACAGCGGTAAGGTTTTCTGTTGCTGCTTTCTCGCTGCCGGGAAGATTAATGATTAAACTCTCTTTTCGGATACCTGAGACACTCCTTGATAATGCAGCATAAGGCGTTTTCTTTAAACTTGCCTGACGCATAACCTCACTGATACCTGGAATTTCTCTGTCCAGTAATGATCGTGTTATGTCCGGTGTGACATCCCGTGGGCTTAAACCAGTACCGCCTGTGGTCAAGATGAGGTCGATGCCTTGTCCCGTCCATTCAGTGATCACATTGGCAATGGCTTCCTTCTCATCGGGAACCAGTGTAGAACACGTGACTGAAAAGCCAGCGGCCCGAACCATTTCTTCAATGGCCGGGCCGCTGGTATCCTGTCGTTTCCCTTGAGATCCTTTGTCGCTTACGGTCAATACACCGCAGGAGTAAGTGTAATTGGTCACAGGGACCTCATCTCCTTTGTCAAAGGCCTATTTACGTATCACTAGTACAGCTCACAGGCCTTTTCCTCGGATATAAGGCCCCTGCAACCAATTACAAGGAATGTCTGTTATCCACAAGTGCCATAGTGCTCGAGATCAGTTGTAGAAAAGTGAGCTTGCATTGAATACCGTTAGGCGTTCTGTTGTTTGGCTTCTTCAATAACTTTGTCGGCCAAATTTCCTGGCAGTTCTTCGTAATGCGAGAATTCCACAGAAAAAGAGCCACGACCACCGGTTATTGAGGTGAGATCAGGTGAATAGCGCAAAATTTCAGCCATAGGCACTTGGGCATTGATTATTTCTCCTTTGGCCTCAGAGTCCATTCCCGCCACGCGTCCCCTCCGACTATTCAGGTCACCCATTACATCACCAACACAGTCTTTGGGTAGCACGACGGTCATGTTCATGATGGGCTCAAGCAAGACAGGCTTGGCTTCCTGAACTCCCTTTCTAAAAGCCATGGCCCCTGAAATTTTAAATGCCATTTCAGAAGAATCGACCGCATGGAATGAGCCATCTACCAAGGCAACCTTAATATCAACAATGGGGAAACCAGCTATTGCACCACCGACCATAGCCTCCTGGATACCTTTTTCAACCGCAGGAATATATTGCCTGGGTATCACACCACCAACAATTTTATCCTCGAATTGAAAACCACTGCCACGCGGCAATGGCTCTATTTCAATCCAACTATCGGCAAATTGGCCATGACCACCTGTTTGTTTTTTATGTTTACCCTGTACTTTGGCTTTGCCTCGTATTGTCTCCTTGTATGGCACTTTGGGAATATCCAGGGCCATTTCAACGCCATATTTGCGCTTAATTATTTCACCGACAATTTTGAGGTGGATTTCGCCCATTCCGGAAATGAGAATTTGATTTGTTTCTTCATTGCGGGTAAGGCGGAGAGTGGGATCTTCTTCCAGCATTTTTGTAATGGAAGAGAAGACCTTGTCTTCGTCCTTTTTGTCAGTGGTGGAAACAGCATACGAAATCGCCGGTGCCATAGCTTCTAAAGGATCTGAAATTACCGGTGATGCTTCGACACACAGGGTATCACCGGTTACAGTGTCTTTCAATTTGGCAACAGCAACAATCATCCCGGGAACAGCCTCATCAACTGGCTTGTTCTCTTTGCCTTCCATGGTGAAGAGTTGATTGATTTTTTCGGTTTCTTCTTTGTTAGCGTTATAATAATTCTCGGCTTTCATGGTGCCGGAGATGACTCGCATAATTGTGAGTCGACCTGCATATGGGTCTGAAATTGTTTTAAAGACACGGGCAGAAAAGGGGGCACTGGGATCAGGAGCTCTTTCTTCGGCGTCTTGAGTTTTAGGGTTGGTTCCGATTGCCGTTGGGCACTCTGCTGGAGAAGGCATAAGCTCCTTGATGAGGTCAAGGAGCAGCTCGGTGCCAAAATTGCTTGTTGCGGAACCAACCGTCACTGGACAAAGCTCACCGGATTTAGCACCTTTATTCAAACCTTCACGCAGTTCAGCTTCGGAAAGTTCGCCTTCTTCTAGAAATTTTTCAATCAGATCGTCATCAACCTCAGCAACTTGCTCCATGAGGCTTTCGCGGGAGGTATCCACCAGGTCCTGCATGTCCGAAGGGATTTCCCCTTCAGTCACTTTGCCATTACCAGATGTGTCAAACATGAAGGCCTTCATGCGGACGAGATCTACAACCCCTTTGAAATTGCCTTCAGCACCAATCGGCAGATGGACTACCGCTGGTTTGAAGGGGAGGGATTCCATGATGCCATTCAGAGCATTGTCAAAATTTGCTCTTTCACGATCCATTTTATTGATGTGGATGATAGTAGGTAGGTTGTTGCTTTTGACAAAAGCGGCAATTTTTTCTGTCTGGTATTTGACACCGAGGACTGCGCCAACGATAAAAACTGCACTGTCGGCAACTTTTGCGACAAACTGAGAGTCGTTCAGGAAGTTGTCATCGCCTGGAGTGTCGGAGAGAAAGAAGTTGTGTTTTTTCCAGGTGAGATTGTGAAAAGATGCGCTTATCGTTAGATTACGTTGGATTTCTTCAGGCTCATAATCAAGAACAGACGAGCCATCATCTACATTACCTTGCCGGGTGGTTTTTCCTGCTGTGAACAGCATGGCCTCAGCCAAGGAAGTTTTGCCACATTTTCCGTGGCCAAAAATCGCAATATTCCGGATGAGATTAACGTCCTGCATGCGTGCCTCCGTTCGCAGTTATTCTTTTAATGATCGGTTTTTAAAAAAGTATGTTACGAGTCTGGCGGACTTAGAAATAAATCTACTGCAAGTTTTCGCGCCGATTCTCTCAGTCCTGCAAGCTCCTTTTTCAAACCTCAAAATTCCAATCTTTGTCCCAGGGGGGACTTCCCTCATAAAAGTACGAAAATGCATAGTATGCAGAACAGGGTATGGAAGTCAAGCACCTTGTTACGTATAAAAACATAGGCCTGATTTTCTGGGTCTTCAGAGCACGCTTGCTTAACCTTCTTTCCACCATGTTGTTTAGCTCCATTTTAATTATTCCTTTGGTATTCATCTGTTTGCTTTTCATCTTAGTTTCAGGCAAGAATGGGAGTCTGATTCCAGGTTTGTGCCGTGTATTCACTTTTTATGTATAGTTGTCTTCTCCGGATCAAACTGATAAGTTTTAGCTGAGAATTTTCATATGAGCGGGAGAAAGATTTAAATGGAGCAACCTTCAAACGATACAGGCAAAATTGCCAAGGCCGCCGGTACAGTGAGTATTGCTGTTATGTGTAGCCGACTCCTTGGGCTTGTTCGTGAGCAGGTTTTTGCTGCCATGTTCGGTGCAGGGTTTGCCTTTGACTCTTTTGTTGTCGCTTTCCGAATTCCCAATTTATTACGCGATCTTTTTGGTGAAGGCGCTTTGAGTGCCGCATTTGTGTCTGTTTTTTCCGATTACGACACCAATAAAGGCAAGGAAGCAACGTGGCAACTGGCCAGTAATGTCTTAGTCGCCATGGCAGTTTTGCTGAGTCTTCTTACTCTTTTGGGCATGTTTTTTGCCGAGGAGTTGGTACGGTTTATTGTTAAAGAAGATTTTGAAAATATTGCCGGGAAAGTGGAACTTACCCGTTTGATGACGGTGATCATGTTTCCTTTTTTGACCTTGGTCTCTCTTTCAAGTGTGGTAATGGGAATTTTAAATACCAAGGGACGATTTTTCCTGCCTGCCATGGCTTCAAGTTTTTTTAATCTTGGCTCCATCATTGGAGGCGTGTCTCTGGCATTAATTCTTCCTAAATACGGACATCCGGCCATTGTGGGGATGGCCATCGGAACTTTAATTGGTGGTTTATGCCAACTTGTCGGCCAGTTTCCTGCCTTAAAAACAATACAGTTCACATTTACTCCCCATCTAAACTTAAATGATCCGGGCTTGCGCAAGATATTTCGATTGATGGTTCCTGCCATTGTAGGCTTGGCGCCATTACAAATAAATATTTTTGTAAACACATACTTTGCAAGCTCCCTTGCGGAAGGCAGTCTCTCGTGGTTGAATTATGCCTTCCGCCTTTTTTGGTTTCCGGTGGGGATTTTTGGTGTCGCTCTTTCCGTAGCCTCTCTGCCAGTGATGGCACGCTATGCTGCCAGCCGTGACATGGATGGGCTTCGTGAGGCATTGGCCTCGTCATTGAGCATGGTAATATGTCTTGCCATCCCCGCTTCCATTGGCCTGATTATTCTCGCAGAACCAATTATTCGTATTATTTTCGAGTATGGAAAATTTGACGCATTTGCTACGGCGCGAACAGCAGAAGCACTCACATGTTATGCGGTGGGGCTTTTTGCCTATTCAGCAGTCAAAATTATTGTGCCGGTCTTTTATACTTTGGATGAGACACGTTATCCGGTGATTGGGAGTTTTCTGGTAACCGGTATTAACGTTCTTATTATTCTGTTTACCCTTGATGCATTAGGGCATAAGGCCCTGGCGTTATCGATTTCCATCGCCATGTCGATGGATTTCATTTTTTTGATCACAGTACTGTACCGAAAGGTGAATGGATTTTCCCTTTCCTATCTATCTGCTGGGTTGGCTAAAGTCCTTGCTGCCACATTTGGGATGACGGTGTGGCTTGTGTTTCTCCGAAAGCAACTCGCCTGTTGGCAGGGGCAAGGCTCGCTTGTGGGTATAGGGTGTCTCGCCTTGATGGTGGGAAGCAGTGTTGCGTTGTACGGCGGAATGCTCTATTTCTTGCGAATGAATGAAGCCAGGCTTCTTTTTGATAAGGTCCGCCAGAGGATTTCAGGCTAACATCCCGATTTCATCGCGCTATTCTTTTAGTTCACGTAGAAGTTGTACCTGGGCCATCAAGGCCGGCACTGCAGAGTCTACCCTGAGGATTCGCTGGCCCATGGAAAAAGAGAAAAAGCCTTGTTCATGGAATTTTGTTATTTCAAAATCTACCCAGCCGCCTTCGGGGCCAATGGCCAATAAAATTTGTTTTTCAAAAAGGTTTGTTGCAGTTTCAGAAAGAGAATTTTCGGAAGAAGGATGACCAATAAGTCCTAGAGTGTTTTCTGAAGTCATTATTTCGGGTAAATAATCTTCAACAAAAGGGCGAAAACGGCTATGTATTGATACAGTAGGTACACGGGTATCAATGGCCTGCTCAAGACCACGCTTTAAGAAGGTGTTGATCGATTCTTCCTGGAGAGCGGAAGCGTTGAAAAAACTTTTTTCAACTCGATTGGCATTGATGAGGTATATGTTTCTGACTCCCATTTGGGTGGCCTGAGATAATATCCTTTTGAGCATTATCGGACGCGGCAGTGCAAGGATGAGATCAGTCTGTGGTGTGGCTGGAGGCTTTTCAGTAAGAATAATTTCTAAGAGGACTTCTGATTTAGATAGTTTGATGATTGTCCCATGGCCAATACTACCATTAAGCAGACCAATTTTTATGGTATCGCCTGGCTTGCTTCGGAGTACTTTACGAATATGGGTGCAACGGTGATCTGAAAGAGTTACATTGCCATCGTTTAATTCGTGGTTTTCAATAATAATAAGGTTCATCATGCCCCAGGATTATGCGGGTTCTATATAGAATTCTTCAATTATTTGCCATCATTCTAATCGGTCCCTTTGTTCTCGTCAAAGCGATCTTTAAGGGTGAATTTCGCAAAGTGCTAGTCAGAAGACTTGGGTTGGGTTTTGGCAAAACAACTCTACCTGCTCAAGGACCACGGGTCTGGATTCATGCACTGTCATTGGGTGAATCTGTTTCTGCGCAGGGCTTAATCCGTCTGCTTAAAGAAAGACGGCCGGATATATTCTTGATATTTTCTGCCACAACTCGTTCTGGTGAAGAATACGCCCAAAAAACTTTTCTTCATACAGTTGATCATTTTGTGCCATTTCCCTTTGACACTCACGGCGCAGTCTGTCGCATGCTTGATTTGGTTAAGCCAGATTTCTTTATTCAAGTGGAAACAGATTTTTGGCCCAATTTTCTTTTTGAAATTAAAAAGAGGCAGATCCCTGCGGTACTGGTGAATGGGAGGATTTCGGATATTTCCTGGAAATGGTATCGTCGGGCTAAGATAATGTCGGTTCCGGTTTTTGACTCTTTTTCTGTTTTGGGGATGCAAAGTGCTGAAGACGTAAAAAGAATGGTCTCCATTGGCATTAATCGGAGCAAAGTGAAATCATTTGGCAATTTAAAATATGAGGCATATTCACCCCCTGAGAGCCAAGGTCAAAATGGTGTGGATCTTAGTGAACTAGGTATTCCTGCTGGGAGTAGAGTATGGGTGGCCGGTTCTACTCATATTGGAGAAGAGCCTATAATATTTGAAGTCATGCAGCATCTTTTAGCGATATTTCCGGACTTGTTTTTGATCATAGCTCCTCGAAAGGTAGAACGAGGCCTTGAGATCGAACAATATGCAGAGAAGCTTGGTTTACTTTCTTTCCGCCGTACCTCTCAAAAAAAGAAAGATGCGCAAGTTCTTGTACTGGATACTTTAGGGGAGCTATCCAATGTTTATAGGGTGGCAGATATCGCTTTTATTGGAGGAAGTTTAGTAGATGGCAGAGGGCATAATCCACTCGAGCCAGCTAGTCTAGGAAAACCGGTATTGTTTGGCCCGCACATGGAAGATTTTCCGGAAATTAGTAAGTCGTTATTGGATTCCGGCGGAGCATTAGAGGCGGGTGGCTCAACAGAAATTTTTCATGCGATGAAAGATTGGTTATCGCATCCAGACAAAGCAAAAATGGCAGGGTTGTCTGGTGCCGCACTGGTAAAGAGCCAGAAAGGTGTGACAGAGCGTCATGTGATGCTTATCGAACAACTCCTGGAAGAGAGAGGGCAGCGTGAAAAAGAGGCTTGATTTACTCTTTATATTTGGGCGGCCTTTCTCTCCCATATATAGTCTGGCTATGCGCCTTCGGGCTTTTCTCTATCGCAATAAATTCATTAAGCGTCATAGTTTTGATGTACCGATTATTAGTGTAGGTAATTTAACCATGGGTGGGACGGGGAAAACGCCCATGGTTTACCATTTAGCACAATTGTTTTCAGGGCATGGATATAGGCCGGCTATTGTTAGTAGGGGGTATGGGGGGAAGTCAACAGAGCCTGTAAACATAGTGTCGGACGGTAAGACGCTATTGTTGACTGCCAAGATTGCCGGGGATGAGCCACGTTTCTTAGCGGAGAATTTGCCTGGAATTCCAGTCCTTATAGGAAAAAAGCGGTCTAAGGTATGTAAAAAAGCTATTGAAGAATTTTTACCTGGAGTGATTATTTTAGATGACGGTTTTCAACATTTGGCAACTGATCGACAGATGGATCTGGTGCTTTTTAATCAACAAGTATTGATTGGGGATGGCTGGGTTTTTCCTGGTGGTATGCTTCGGGAGTCAATTTCTGCATTACAGCGAGCCCATGCTTTTGTCATTACAGGTGGTGATGCAGGCGAGGATCCTAAGGTCGAAGCATTTATAGCTTTTTTAAAGGATCGATATCCTGACCGGCCTGTATTTTTTGCACCGTATAAAGTGAAAAGCATCTGCCAAGAATTAAATGGCGAAGAGTGTCTTGTTGATGAGGACCTATCAGAGCCGCTCTTTGGTTTTTGTGGTCTGGCAAACCCTCAGTCGTTCCATGCAACCCTCATTCAAAATAATATAAATGTGGTGGGCTTTAAGGAGTTTAAGGATCATCACTATTATACTGACAGAGAGATTCAGTTACTTTTTGACGAATCAAAGGGAAAAGGTGCTGTGGGATTGATAACCACAGAAAAGGATAGGGTTAAGCTGGGGAATAATTTGCCTACAAATATGAGATTGTTTGTTGTGAAAGTTGGGTTAGCAGTCCAGGATGATTTTGACAAATTTGTAATTGATACCTTTAATGCATAAGAACTATCCTAATGTGCATCTCAAATATAACACCTTCCTGCTGCTCCTCTATTAAATATCATTTTTCATTACTGTGTCTTTCTTAATGTGTGTGTTTTTTTTGCAACACCATGACTGAATTTCCAAGTGACTCCCAGAGAACGTCTTTATTGTAACTCCATGTAATCATAGACAAAAATATTTTTATGGCGAAAAGAATATTTTTGGCCCGTTAGTTGCATGGTTTAATGACGACAGATTAAAGCAAAGTTCTGCACACTCGTGGAAGGTCTAAAAGTTTTTACTAAGTGGCCTTATTTTTCTAAATAATAGGATTTTTAATGAATAGATTTCAGCATACAATTAAGAGGACCGTTCGTTTTGGTGGTGTTGGATTGCATTCAGGTGAAGCGGTTAAAATGGTTGTCAGGCCGGCAGAAGAGAACTTCGGTGTGCAATTTGTCCGTTCTGATATAGGTGAGAATGCTGTTGTGCCGGCCTTTATGGATTGTGTGGTTGATACTGCTTTGGCCACAACGATTGCTGCCGGTGAGGTGAGGGTTTCTACCACTGAACATGTATTATCAGCATTAGCTGGCCTTGGAATCGACAATGTTTTAATTGAAGTAGATGGTCCTGAGGTTCCAATTCTTGATGGTTCGGCCGGTCCATTTGTTCATGTTTTGAAAAAGGCTGGCAGAGAAAAACAAAAAGCTCGCAAACAGTTCCTGAAAATAAACCGCGAAATTACATATAATGATGGTGGTAAGGAAATTAAAGTCTTGCCTTATGACGGATTGAAGGTGACTTGTGAAATCGATTTTGACCACCCTCTGATCCAGCAGCAATCGTACTCATTAGAATTGAGTCCAGAGCAATTCGTCCGGGAAATATCGCCTGCAAGAACTTTTGGATTTCTTGATGAGGTTCAGAAACTGCAGGAAAACGGCTTAGCCTTGGGGGGCTCACTGGATAATGCCATAGTGGTTGATAAATTTGGTATTTTGAACAGTGATGGTTTGCGATTCCGTGATGAATTTGCTCGTCATAAGGTGCTTGACCTTGTCGGGGACTTAGCGCTTTTAGGGTATCCTTTAATGGGGCATGTGGTTGCCTCGCGCTCGGGTCACGGTCAGCACCTTGGGCTTCTGCGGGCCATTGCGGAAAATCCTGAGTGTTGGGAAATGGTCAAGTTTGAAAAGGGTGAGGATAATGGTGTTCTTGAGCGTGTGGTGACTTCTACAAAGGCAGTCGGAAACCATGTGCTGCCTTTGTTGATGCCGCCGGGTAGTTTTCAGAGTTGTATTTGTGCTGCCTAAACGTTTGCGTCGGCATTTCATGTTTCGAATTTAAGGACGATTGTGTTCCGCTGTGCTCAATAAATAATATTAAGTAGTTAAGCCCGTGGCGAAAAATTTGCTGCGGGCATTTTTTTTGTGTGAACAAACGAGTTGTTTTCATCCACTTTGCGATACTCCCAGAGTAAGTCATTCTGTGCTAATTTCATCAGGGCGTTGAACTCAATGTCTCTTTTTGTCTCTTTTAGGAAGCGTCCAATCTCTTGCCAGCCATTATTCCACTGGTATTGAGGGTTTGAGGATGTAGCCCTTCGTTCAATTTTATAATTTCTAGACTCTTCAGTGGGCGGTGTGATGAGTGAGCCTCCAACAACTGTAATGAAAAGCACGATGTTCTCCTGATTTGAAAAATTAAGCTAGGCTTAACTTGTAATGTTAGGTTTGACTTTATTATTCCCTTGATAAGTGATGCCAGAGTCTGATACTATCCTATTCAGGTGCTTTGTTAGATGGTAAGGTGATTTATTTCTTTCGTCAATGGAAAAATTCTGTTGACCTTAATTTGTTTTGGCATGGTTAGGCTATGGATAATTTTAAGCATGTTTTGAAACGACTCTATCAGTCCACCGAAATTAAAAGCCAGCGCCAACTCGCCGATGTCCTCAAAATTCGTCCGCCAAGTATTACCGATGCAAAAAAACGTGGTGTTGTTCCCCCTGATTGGGTTGTCAAATTAAGCCTCTATTATAATTTGAATCCTGCTTGGCTTCTTTCCGGGAAAGGGCCAGTCTACATTGAGCTGCAACCATCTGATTCTTCCGGTGATGATCATATCATAGCTCTCGAACCTGCAATGACGAGCAAAGTGTGCAGGCACGAGAGTCATTGCTCCAAAATTGAAAAGATGCCAATGGGCCAAGAGCTTCTTTCTGATTTTTTTGGCCTTGTCAATGTGCGTATTCCACTGATCTCGGCCACCTATTCCACGCGAAGCCGGCCACC